>NZ_BAAARY010000009.1:0-156640 GCF_039532605.1 Pilimelia columellifera subsp. columellifera | reverse complement strand
CATATCGCACAGCCGATCAACACGACACACGAACCAGCCGTTATCACCCAAACCAGCGAAGTGGAATCCACCCGGACCCTGAACTCAGAAGCTCAGTAATTCCCATTGTCGTCTTGTTCGTCGTTGCCGCCCGCAGCGGCCACCTGAGTAGCGCGGGCGCGGTGACAGCGAGCTACTTGGGCCGGTATGCGGGGCTGCTGGCGACCGCGGCGGTCGTCGGTTTCATGCTCCTACGCGCGCGGGAGCATGAGGCGGATTTGCGTGCGGGCACTTTGACACCGTCTAGAGCCGACCCTCCACCCGCGCCAAGGTGGTGGCGTCGGGTCTTCAACAGCCATCCCACGCCCGTCGAGCGCGCCCGGATTCTGCGCACGCCTGAACTGTTCTCGATTCCCCGGCCGGTGGACGCGTTTGGGGTGTCGATGCTGCTGGGCTCCACCTGGATCGCGGTCCAGTTTGCCGTTCAGGATCCGATCGGCGCCGCCCTCACCGGCTCCTACGGGGGTCTGGTCGCGGCCGCGTTCTCTGGTGTGTTGCTGACCGGTACTGTAGGAATGAGCCTGCGTCGGCAGGCGAGCACCGGGGCTCGCTGGCCGGTGGGCAGGCGCGCGACCTACGCTCTGGCGTTGGTCGTCGGCGCGGTGCTCGGGCAAACAACTACCGTGGCGATCACAGCGACCGGAGGCTGGTTCGGCCCTTACGACGGGCCGCTGCCGTTGCTGGTGCCGCTGCCGGTTCTATTGGGCTCATGTGGCCTGGCCTGGTTGGTGGCTAGGGCCACCGCCAGAGCGGAGGCCACATCTGGGGCGGTGCGGTTGGCGACTACCGCCACTCACCTCGCCGTATTCAGTCTCGCACTGTTGATCGGCCAGGAGATGCAGATGTACGTCCATAACGGAGCGACCCTCTGGGGCGCGATCCTCGTCGAAGCGACGGTACAAGCAAAGCCTGCGAGCATCGCGCTAGCGATGGTGGCAATCGCCGTCGCGGCGGCGGCGGTGAGAGGCTCGGGTTCGCTTCCCACCCGCCTGCGCAAAGCTTTTCTGCCGGCGCTAGCGGCAGCGGTCGCTTCGGCTGCCGTGGTCTTCATCCGCGCGGAGGTGCCGAATGCCACCGACCAGGACTGGATCGCGCAGGTCCGCATGGACTTCTGGCTGGCCGCCGTCGCCGGCGCAGCCGCAGCGACGGCTACCTTGGCCGTGCCCGGCCGGAAGGCCAGCCGCGCGTTGGTAACCGGCCCAGCGACCGCCGTCCTCGCCTCAGTCGCGCTATTTGCCTTACGCGCGCAGCTGCAACCGAGTTTCTCGTCCCCCGGCGCGGCTCTGCTGCAGTACCTCACCGGCGCCTTGTCCATCCTGTGCCTGGCGATCCTGGCAGCCAGCGCTATCGCGCTACTGACATCCGCCAGATCGTCCCGATGGCCGAACCTGCGATACCGCGGAGTCGTAGTAGGCGCCAGCCTGATCGCCAGCGGACTCAGCGTTCTACTGCTACGCACAAACATTCCATTGATTGTGGTCTGACCTGACGCGCCCCTTGTGGGTTACAGCCGGCAGGTGACCACGACGCGGTGTCGTACCTGGCGTCGGCGGTGCTGCTGAGCCGGATCTCCGCCACTCGGCAGGGCCGGCCCGTGCCGTCGGATGGCGGGTTCCTTCGCCGGATCGGCGAGGGCCTGCGGTATGGCCGGACGCATCCTGTGCTGAGCCCCTGCATGATCGCGGCAACCATGGCCAACTTCGCCAACGGAGCGATCATCGCTTCGTTAGGGCCGTTCGTCATCCGCCAGCTCGGGCTGGCGTCGGGTGTATTCGGCGTCGTCTTCGCGATCGAGGGAGCCGGGGCGCTGCTGGGCGCGCTGGCGGCCAGTAGGTTCGCCGCCCGGTGGGGCGGAGCGCGGGCGGTTGTTCGGGGCCGGCGTCGCGGTATTGGCGGTCATCACGCGCAGCCACCGTCAGATGGTGTCGCCACCCGAGCTGCTCGGCCGCGTTATGGCATCGGTGCGGTTCATCTCCTGGACGGCCATTCCGATCGGATCAATGACCGCCGGCGCGGCGGCACAGGTCTGGCAGCCCGGCGCGGGACTCCTCACTGCCTGTATCGGCGCCGCAGCAACGCTGGCGGTGCTCCTGACCTCGCGCGTACGGCGGTTGCGCGACCTCAAGGACGATGAGACGCCGGCGGCCTCCGGCGCCTCATCCCCAAGCCGGAAACCAGCGTCGGAGTAGACCGCGTCCAGCGAGGTCGGCGCGCCGCTGGCTGAGCAACTGCCCGACGTCTGAGCGGCGAAGCCGAGTCAACCCGAATCGTCGGAATTGCCGCTCAGCTCCGCGCCACGGACGCCGAACGGGACGGATGTGCGACGCCAGCCCCGGTTGGGGCTGGCGTCGCCCCGGTCCGCCGGTACGTCAGAATTGGCCCACACCCCCGAGGCGTTGGAGTTCGAGAATGTCGTCGCATGACCCTGTCGTAAACCACCCCCTGCGTCCGCTGTACCGGGCGCTCGCGCTGGCCACCGGCGCGTTCCTGGTGCTCTTCGGCGCGCTGGGCCTTATCGAGACCGCCGGCGCCGCGCTGTTCGCGAGGGCGTCCGCGCACGCTCTCGGCCTGCAGGTCAACCTCGCCTCGGCGATTGTCTCCCTCGCGCTCGGCGCGGTGGTCCTCGCGGTCACCCTCATCGGCCGGAATCTGGACCACAAGGTCAACCAGTGGCTGGGGTACGGGCTCTTCGCGGTCACCTCGGTGATGCTCGCGCTCATCCAGACTGACGGCAACGTGTTGAACTTCGGAATCGGCAACGTCATCGTGCTCTACAGCCTGGGTCTGGTGCTTCTGGGCGCTGGTCTGTACAGCCGGGTCGCTCCCACTGCCGCCCGCGCATGAAGCGCCTCTGACCAGCGGGTTTACACCCGACTTCCGCGGGGACTCTCTGAGTGACACCCACCGCGGGAGGGAGGCGCTCATGAGTGCCAGACCGGTACATCATCTGGTGGCGGCAAAACTTATGCGGACCCTGGTCGGGCTCGGCGGGGCCTACCTGCTGGGCTACGGGATCATCGGGATCGCCGTCTGCTGGGGTGATCCGTTCGACAGCCGCGCCGACGTGCAGGCCATGGGTCTACGCGTGAATCTCGGCTTGGCGGTCGCTGCGACCGTCCTGGGCCTGGCGGTATTGGCCAGCGTCATCCGGGGGCCGGTGGATTACCGACTCCGGCTCATTCTGGGCGGCGTTCTCATCGTTGTCACCGTGGCCATGCTCGCGGTCATGCAGACACCGTTGAACGTCCTAGCCTTTGACATCACGACCGCCGTGATGACATCGCTGGTGGGTTTGGCGTTGTTGACGTCAGCCATGTACGACCGTGACGAAGCGCAGACGAACCAGCGCAGCGTCGGGCAGTTCCGGGGCCACCAGTCGCGCTTTCCCGCCGCCAAGATGCAGCCGAGGCCCGGTCAGGATCACCGCTTCGCCTGACCGGTCCGGCGCCGCTCAGCCTGACTGGCGGGTGTGCAGCGTGGTCGGTTTGGCTTCCAGGTGGCTGAGGCCGTTCCACGCCAGGTTGACCAGGTGCGCCGCGACGGCCTCCTTGCGCGGCCGCCGGACCTCCAGCCACCAGCGGCCGACCAGCGCGACCATCCCGACCAGGGCCTGCGAGTACAACTCGGCGAGTTTCGGGTCGTATCCCCGGGCTTTGAACTCGGCGCCGAGGATGTGCTCGGCCTGGTGGGCCACGTCGTTCATGACGCTGGAGAAGTTCCCGGACGAGCCCATGACCGGGGACTCGCGCACGAGCACCTGGAAGCCGTCGGTCTCCTGCTCGATGTAGTCCAGCAGCGCCAACGCCGCCTGCTCGACCAGCCGGCGAGGGTGCCCGCCGGTGAGCGCGGTGGTGATCCGGTCCAGCAGGGCCCGCACCTCACGGTCGACGACGACCGCGTACAGGCCCTCCTTCCCGCCGAAGTGCTCATAGATGACCGGCTTGGAGACCTGTGCCCGGGCGGCGACCTCCTCGATGGAGGTGGCGTCGAAGCCACGTTCGGCGAAGAGCTGACGGCCGATGGCGATGAGCTGTTCCCGCCGCTGCGCCGCGGACATCCGGACCCGTGATTCGCCCTTCTTCGTGGGCTTCCTGACGGCACGCGGGGCGCGTGCGGCAGACCGGCCGGCTGGCGTCGCCGCCCGTTTGGCCGCCGGGACCGGCGGCGGGGAGGCCCGGTGGTCCGGCTCGTCGGTCGGGGCGGAATCGGTCACGGCCCACATCCTGCCAGGCGCCCCGCCAGCCGGGCCACGGTCGTCGTCGGCGAGGCGGAGGCGTTAGGCTGAGCAAGCCCCGATCGGCCGTGGTGTAATTGGCAACACCCGGGTCTTTGGTACCCGTATTTCAGGTTCGAACCCTGGCGGCCGAGCTTTCCCCCGAGTCGAGCTCCTGCGGACCGCGTGTCCGGTGTGAGTTGAGCGTCGCTCGTCCAGCCCGACCGCCCCCGAGCAGAGGCGCGCGCTGTTGTCGCGACGAGCGCGGCCGCCGAGGTGATCGCATGTCCCAGCACGTCCCCCGCACGGTGATCGTCCTGGCCGCTGGGCAGGGCAAGCGGATGAAGTCAGACCTTCCGAAGGTGCTGCACCCGCTGCTCGGGCGCACGCTGGTCGGGCATGTGCTGGCAGCCGCTGCCGCGCTCGACGCCGACCGCACCGCGGTGGTCGTCGGTCACGGCGCCGAGCAGGTGACCGGCCACCTCCGGGACATCGCCCCGGCGGCGATCCCGGTGCGGCAGGTCGAGCAGAACGGCACCGGGCACGCGGTGCGGATCGCGTTGGAGTCGCTGCCGCCGTTGGCCGGCACCGTCGTCGTCCTCAACGGGGACGTTCCGCTGCTGCGCCCGGAGACCGTCGCCGGGCTGGTCCGTGAGCACGAGGCGGCCGGCGCCGCCGCGACGGTCCTCACCGCCGAGGTCGCCGACCCGACCGGCCTCGGCCGGGTCATCCGTGGCGCGGGCGGGGCGTTCGAGCGCATCGTCGAGGATCGCGATGCCACCGACGCACAGCGCGGCGTCCGGGAGATCAACGCCGGCATCTACGCGTTCGACGCCCTCCGGCTCACCGCCACCCTGGCCAAGCTCTCCAGCGACAACGACCAGGGCGAGGAGTACCTCACCGATGTGTTGGGCCTGCTCGTGGGCGCAGACGAGCCGGTCGCCGCGCATGTCGCGCACGATCCGCAGGAGACCCTCGGCTGCAACGACCGGGCCGAGCTGGCGAGCCTCCGCCGGCTGCTGCGCGACCGGGTGAACACCGCCTGGATGCGCTCCGGGGTCACCCTTCTGGACCCGGCGACCACCTGGATCGACGTCAGCGTCACCCTGGGCCGCGACTCCGTCGTCGAGGCCAACTCCCAGCTCTACGGCGACACGCACCTGGCGCCCGGGGCCACGGTCGGGCCGGATGTCACCCTGGTCGACACGACAGTCGGCGCCGGGGCGACGGTGGTGCGGGCGCACGCGGTCGGCGCCCGGATCGGCGAGCAGGTGTCGGTGGGCCCGTACGCGTACCTGCGTCCGGGTTCGACCTTGGGCCGCAAGGCCAAAATCGGCACGTTCGTGGAGACGAAGAACTCCGAGCTGGGCGAGGGCGCCAAGGTGCCGCACCTGTCGTACGTCGGCGACGCCACCATCGGCGAGCAGACGAACATTGGCGCCGCGACGGTCTTCGTCAACTACGACGGCGTCGTCAAGAACCGCACCGTCATCGGCCGGCACGCCCGTACCGGCGCGGACAACATGTTCGTCGCGCCCGTTGAGGTCGGTGACGGCGCGTACACGGCGGCAGGTTCGGTGATCACCCAGGACGTGCCGCCGGGGGCGCTCGGCGTCGCTCGCGGTCACCAGCGCAACATCGACGGTTGGGTGCAGCGTCGACGTGCGGGGACGCCTGCCGCCGAGGCCGCCGCGCGAGCCGGCGCGACGCCGTCCGTCGCGCCGGAGGACGGGGGCCGGGCAGCCGCGCAGTGACGGTTGCCACACTGGTGAACCGCACGGTCGGTGAGTGCCGTGCGGGAGGCAGACTGCGGTGCGCGCCGGGCGTAGCCGGTTCGCTCGAAGGGGGTTGGACAGGCCGATGGGCAGTATCGTCGCGGAGAACCGGAAGAGCCTCATGCTCTTCTCAGGTCGGGCGTACCCGGAGCTGGCGCGGGAGATCGGCGAGGTGCTCGGCGTCGCGCCGACACCCACCGACGCGTACGAGTTCGCTAACGGGGAAATCTTCGTGCGCTACCAGGAGTCGGTGCGTGGCTCGGACGCGTTCGTGGTCCAGTCGATCACCCATGGGGTGAACACCTGGCTCATGGAAACCATGATCATGGTCGACGCGCTCAAGCGCGGCTCGGCGAAGCGGATCACGGTTGTCCTGCCGTTCTACCCGTACGCGCGTCAGGACAAGAAGCACCGCGGCCGGGAGCCGATTTCGGCGCGTCTTGTCGCCGACCTGCTCAAGACCGCCGGCGCGAACCGCATCCTGACGGTCGACTTGCACACCGCGCAGATCCAGGGTTTCTTCGACGGCCCGGTCGACCACCTTTTCGCCATGGAAACCCTCGCCTCGTACGTCGAAGGCAAGTACGCCGGCCGGCAGTTGACGGTCGTCGCCCCGGACTCCGGCCGAGTCCGGGTGGCCGAGCGCTGGACGGACCGCCTCGGCGGCTGCCCGATGGCGTTCATCCACAAGACCAGGGACCCGCTCAAGCCGAACCAGGTCGTGGCGAACCGGGTCGTCGGCGATGTCGAGGGCCGGGTCTGTCTCATCGTCGATGACATGATCGACACCGGCGGGACCATCACGAAAGCCGCTGACATCCTGTTCGAGTCCGGCGTCGAGGACGTCATCATCGCCGCCACCCACGCCATCCACTCGGACCCGGCCACCGAGCGGCTGAAGAACAGCCGTGTCAGCGAGATTATCGTCACGAACACCCTGCCGCTGCCGTCGGAGAAGCGGTTGGACAAGCTCACCGTGTTGTCGATCTCGCCGTTGCTCGCGCGAGCCATCCGCGAGGTCTTCGACGACGGATCGGTGACGACCCTCTTCGGCGGCCTCAGCTAGCCGGGGTTGCTCACCTGCCCCGACAGGCCGTCGGGTAGGCTGGGCAGGTTGCCACGGCGAGGGCGCCCGGCGCTCACCGGCGCCGATGGGCGCCGTGATCGACGCGGTGCTCGGGCTGGAGTCCCGTTGCGCCCCTCGTGCCGGCACCGCCGCTGACTCACGCAGCCCGTTCAAGCATCAGGAGTACTCCCGTGTCCGAGGTAAAGATCAGCGCCGAGCTTCGTACAGAGTTCGGCAAGGGTGGCGCCCGTCGTACCCGCCGGGCCGGCAAGGTTCCGGCCGTGCTGTACGGCCACGGTGAGAAGCCCAAGCACATCTCGCTGCCGGCGCGCGAGTTCGCCGCCGCGATCCGTAACGGTGGCCTGACCCAGGTCCTCGACGTCGCGATCGCGGGGGACACCAACGTCCTGGCCCTGCCCAAGGCGATCCAGCGCGACCCGATCCGTGACTCGTTCGACCACGTCGACCTCATCATCGTCAAGCGTGGCGAGCAGGTCACCATCGACGTCCCGATCCAGTTGGTCGGCACTGCCGCCAGCGGCACCCTGGTCGTCAGCGAGCAGCAGACGGTCTCGGTCACGGCCGAGGCGCTGCACGTCCCCGACCACCTTGAGGTCTCCATCGAGGGCCGCGAGGCCGGCGTCCAGATCCTCGCCGGTGAGCTGACCCTGCCGACCGGCGTCGAGCTGGTCGGTGACGGCGAGCAGGTCATCGCCATCGTCACGGCCGCGCAGACAGCCGCTCAGATGGAGGGCGGCGCCACCGAGGCCGAGGCCGCGGAGACCACCGAGGCCTGATCGGCCCGCAAGCCTGACGAGGGCAGATCCCCACCTGGGGGTCTGCCCTCGCTGCGATGGAGGAGCAGAGCGTGTCCGAGGATGTCGAGGCGAGCGCGCCGTGGCTCGTGGTCGGGTTGGGCAACCCGGGGGCCGAGTACGCCGCCCACCGGCACAACGTGGGCTTCGTGGTCGTCGAGCTGTTGGCGCAGCGGCTGCGCGCCAGGCTGTCCCGGAACCGGCGGGCGGTCGCCGACGTGGCCGAGGGCAGGCTCGGTGTGGGCGTTGACGCCCCGCGGATGGTCCTGGCGAAGCCGCTGACGTACATGAACCTCTCCGGCGGTCCGGTGGCCGCGTTGGCCAGGCTCTACCGGACCCCCGCTGAGCGGGTCATCGCCGTACACGACGAGCTGGATCTGCCGTTCGGTCAGCTGCGGGCGAAGATCGGTGGCGGCGAGGGTGGCCACAATGGTCTGCGCTCGATGTCGAAGTCGCTGGGAAGCAAGGACTACCTGCGGGTCCGGTTCGGGATCGGACGGCCGCCGGGACGACAGGCGCCCGCTGACTATGTTTTGTCTAACTTTTCATCGGTCGAGCGGAAGGAGGTCGATTTCCTCGTGGACCGCGCCGCCGATGTGGTGGAGTCGATCGTGACGCAAGGGCTGGAACGGACCCAGAACGCATTCCACAGCGGCTAAGCCTCCTACCGGGCGCCGTCTCGTCCAGCCGCGACGCGCTGGAGGAGGGCCGAGGGAGTGGACGGTGAGGCCGACAACTGGCTGACCGGCGTCGGGGCGGGAACGATCCCGGCAGACGGGCCCGCTGTGGACGACCGTCCGGCGCCGTCGCCCGCCGCCGACCCGGGGACCGCGCCGGCCCAGGGTCCCGCCGCCGAAGCCCGCAGCGCCCGCCGGTCCCGTCCGCTGGCGCCTCGCCGCGACCAGCCGCGCCCGGCCGAGCCGCGCCGCCCCCGTCGGGTCGCCCCGGCCAGCCGGGACCGCGCCGCCGGCAGTCCCCGCTGGCAGCGGCGGTATGTGGGTTGGCTGCTCATCGTCGACGCGACGATCGGGTTGGTCGCCGGGGCGCTGACCTTCGTCGTCCGGTTCGGTGTGGACATCACCCGGTACCACCGCCCCTACCTGGCGCTGTCGCTGCTGCTGCCGGTGGCGCTGGTGGGCGTGCTGGCCATGGCCCGCGCCTACGAGCCGCGGTTCCTGTACGTGGGCAACGACGAGTACCACCGGGTGATCCGCGCCGGTCTCGGCCTCACCGCCGCCGCCGCCATCGCCTCTTACGCGTTCGGCGTCCAGGTCGCCCGCTCCTACGTGCTGGTGGCGTTGCCGGCCGCCACGTTGATCCTCGTCGGTGGCCGGTATCTCATTCGGCGTCGCCTGCACCGGCTGCGCGCCGCCGGCCGGTGCCTGCGGCGGGTGCTGGTCGTCGGGCATGAGCCGGCGGTCACGGGGCTCACCGTCCAGTTGCGACGGGAGCGCTACCACGGCCTCGATGTCGTCGGCGCCTGCCTGCCCGCGCCGTCGACCGGCGCCGCGGGCCTGCCGCCGGTGTACGGCGCCTTCGACGACGCGGCCGGCGCGGTCCGGCGCGCCGGCGCGGACACGGTCATCGTGCTGTCGTGCCCGGAGCTGGACGGCCATGCCCTGCGCCGGTTGGCGTGGCAGCTCGAGGGCGACGACACCGACCTCATCGTCGCCAGCGCCCTCATCGACGTAGCGGGCGGCCGTACCACGATCCGCCCGGTGGACGGCCTGCCGATGCTGCACGTCGAGCACCCTCGCCTGACCGGTGGCGCCCATGTCGTCAAGGAGTTGGTGGACCGGCTCGGCGCGGCGTTGCTGCTGGTGGCGCTGTCCCCGCTGTTGGTGGGGCTGGCGGCGATGATCCGGCTCGATTCGCCAGGGCCGGCGTTGTTCCGGCAGAGCCGGGTCGGTCGGCATGGCCAACCGTTTCCGATGGTCAAGTTCCGCAGCATGCATGTGGACGCCGAGGCACGGCTGGCGACGTTGCGGCAAGGCAGCGACCAGGACGGCGTTCTGTTCAAGATGCGCGACGACCCCCGGGTCACCCCGGTCGGCCGGTGGCTGCGCCGGTTCTCCCTGGACGAGCTGCCGCAGCTGTTCAACGTCCTGCGTGGGGAGATGTCCCTGGTGGGGCCGCGCCCGCCGTTGCCGGCGGAGGTGGCGGTCTATCCGGAGGACATGCGTCGCCGGCTGGTGGTGAAACCGGGCATGACGGGTTTGTGGCAGGTGTCGGGGCGTTCGGACCTGCCGTGGGAGGAAGCCGTCCGGTTGGACGTGCGTTATGTGGAGAACTGGTCGCTGACCCTCGACCTGGTCATCATGCTGCGGACGGTGAGCGCGGTGCTGCGGGCCTCGGGCGCCTACTGAGCCAGGCCCCGGGCGCCAGCTCGACGACGCCGAACGGTTTGCCCAGGACCGCGGCGCTGTGACGGCGCGAAAGCTCCCGTAGCCAGATGGTTTCGGCTGCCGTCTTCCATATCTATTGAAGTTTGTGAATACTCCTGGGCTATGGCAGTCAACTTCCGGCGCCGCGCCCGATGGTCAGCCCCCGCGCTCCTGCTGTTGCTGGCCGCGTCGCTGCCGGCCACCCCGGCACGCGCCGCCACCGCGACCGCGATCACCCCGCCCCCGCCGGTCAGCGGTCCCCACGTCAAGGGCGACCGCACCGAACCCGTCTACGACTACGCCCGGGCCGTCCGAGAGTCGGTGCGCGTCAACACCACGCTCGACAGTGACCAGGACGGCCGCAAGGACACCATCATGGTGGACATCGTCCGCCCCGCCGAGGCAGCCGCCGCCGGAGTCAAGCTGCCGGTCATCATCAACCCCTCGCCGTACTTCGCCACCGCGGGCCGCGGCGACGACGGAAAAAAGCAGTACGACGGTGGCGGCGCGGTCAGTATGATGCCGCTGTTCTACGACAACTATTTCGTGCCCCGCGGCTACGCGGTCGCGTCCCTGGACCTGGTCGGCACCGCCCGGTCCACCGGCTGCAGCGACGTCGGCGGACCCAACGACCTCGCCTCGGTGACCGCCGTCGTCGACTGGCTCAACGGCCGCAACACCGCCACCCACCGCACGGGCGGGGCGGCGGTCGCCAGCTGGAGCACCGGCAACGTCGGCCTCGTCGGCAAGTCCTACGACGGCACCGTCCCGAACGCCGCCGCCGCCACCGGCATCGACGGGCTCCGCACCATCGTGCCGATCGTCGCCATCTCCTCCTGGTACGACTACACGCGCGCCAGCGGGCTCGTCCACCGCACCAACTACATGGGCTGGCTCGGCGACAACAACACCAACGACAAGAGCAAGTGCGCCCGCGCCCTGGCCGCGCTCAACACCGCCGCCGACGACGCCACCGGCAACTACAACAAGTTCTGGGCCGCGCGGGACAGCGTCAAGGACGCGGCCAAGGTCCGCGCCAGCGTCCTGGTCGTGCACGGACTGGAAGACATGAACGTCATGCCGGTGCAGTTCGGCCGGTGGTGGGACGCGCTCGCCGCGAACGACGTGCCGCGCAAACTGTGGCTCGGCCGGGCCGAGCACACCGACCCGTTCGACTTCCGCCGGGCCCAGTGGGTCGCCACTCTCCACGAGTGGTTCGACCACTGGCTCTCCGGCCTGCCGACCGACATCATGCGCCAACCACAGGCCGACGTCGAACACGAGGTCAACCGCTGGAGCGTCGACCAGACCTGGCCGGTGGCCAAACCGGTCACCGTGGGGATCGGCCCCGGTGTGCTCGGCGCCGCCGGCAGCGGGACGGTGAGCCTCACCGACAAGGCGGTCACCCAGGAATCCCAGATCGTCGCCTCGCCCAGCCAGGCCCAGTCGCACCGGCAGACGTTCCTGTCCGCACCGGTCAGCCGGGACGTCCGGATTAGTGGTTCCCCCACGGTCACTCTGACCATCAGGGCCAACCAACGGCAGGCGGCGCTCTCCGCCCGCCTCGTCGACTACGGCCGGGCCGACCGGTACGCCGGCAACAACCAGATCTCCGGGGCCGAGGAGTGCTACGGCGACAAGACGGCCACCGACGACGGCTGCTACCGCCCCCGCGCCACCAGCACCAGAGCGAGCGACTACGGCGTCATCGGTCGCGGCTGGCTCAGCGCTGAGCACCGCGTCGGACTCACCTCGCCGAGCCCGCTCACCCCGGGGCAGTGGACCGAGGTCACCATTCCGCTCATGGCCACCGACGCGGTCGTGCGTTCCGGGCGCCGCCTCGGGCTGGTGCTCGCATCCACGGACAATATCGTCCGGAACGGGCGCGCCAGCGGCGTGAAGATCGACATTGATCTGAGTCGGTCCCGGCTCAACCTGCCGACGAACGAGGCCGCCGTCATCACACCGTCGCGCACCGCCGTACCGAACACCAGCCTGCCAGGCTGGGCGCCTGGCGTCGGACCGCGACTGCTGCCCTGACCGGTCCGCTCAGCGCTGGAGGAAGGCCCAGGCGTCGTCGATCATCTCCGTGATGGTCGGCTTCGCCTGGGCCCAGCCCAACTCCTGACGGGCCCGTGCCGACGAGGCCACCAGCTCCGCCGGGTCGCCCTCACGTCGCGGCGCCATCCGTACCGGCACCGGGCGTCCGGTGACCTGTCGGACCGCGGCGACGACCTCCAGGTTGCTGAAGCCGTTGCCGTTGCCCAGGTTGTAGACCCGGTGTTCCTTCGGGGTGGCCGCGGCCAGGGCCAGCAGGTGGGCCCGGGCCAGATCCTCGACGTGGATGTAGTCGCGGACACAGGTGCCGTCCGTCGTCGGGTAGTCGTCGCCGAAGATGTCGAGGGTTTCCCGCTCACCGGCCGCCACCTGCAACGCGATCGGAATGAGGTGGGTCTCCGGATCGTGGCGCTCGCCCACGAACGTTCCGTCGGGCCGCCGGAGCGCGCCCACCACATTGAAGTAACGCAGGGACACCGCCGCCAAGCCGTAGGCGGCGACCTCCGAGGTGATGGCATGGTCGATGGCCAGCTTCGTGGCGCCGTACGTGTTCGTCGGCGCGGTGATGGCAGCCTCGGTCAACGGCAGCTCGGACGGGTTGCCGTAGACGGCGGCCGTGGAGGAGAAGACCAGCCGGGGCGTCCTGGCGGCCCGGACCGCGTCGAGGAGCGCCAGCGACCCCACGACGTTGGCGTCCCAGTACAGCTCCGGACGGACCATCGACTCGCCCGCGGCGATGAGGCCGGCGAGATGCAGCACGCCGTCGAAGCCGGCGTCCGGAGTGAGCACGGAGGCGACCTCGGCCAGCGGGACCTGCGCGAGCCTCGCCCCGGCCGGGACGGCGTCGGCATGGCCGGTCCGCAGGTCGTCCAGGACGACGACCTCGTGGCCGGCGTCGAGCAGCAGGTGGCTGACGACGCTGCCGATGTAGCCGGCGCCTCCAGTGACGAGCAGCTTCATGATCTTCCCCTTTCGCTACCGAAGCGACCCTACTGAAGGCGGGCCAACCAGGCGATCCGCCGGTCCGGCGTGGCTGACAAGATGGCGGGATGTCCGTACCCGATGATCGTCCGACCCAGCCGGTCGCCCAGCCCGCTGAGGCCAGGCGTCCGCGTCTGCTCTCCGGCATCCAGCCCACCGCTGACTCGTTCCACCTCGGGAACTACCTAGGGGCGGTGCGGCACTGGGTCGCCATGCAGGAGGACCACGAGGCCTTCTACTGCGTCGTCGACCTGCACGCGATCACCGTCGCCCAGGACCCGGCGGTGTTGCGCGAGCGGACCCGACGGGCAGCCGCCCAGCTGCTGGCATTGGGCATCGACCCGTCGCGCAGCGCCCTGTTCGTGCAGTCGCACGTTCCCGAGCACGCGCAGTTGGCGTGGGTGCTGAACTGCATCACCGGGTTCGGCGAGGCCAGCCGGATGACCCAGTTCAAGGACAAGTCGCTCAAGCAGGGCGCGGATCGCGCCAGCGTCGGGCTGTTCACGTATCCGGTCCTGCAAGCCGCGGACATTCTGCTCTACCAGACCGACGTGGTGCCCGTAGGCGAGGACCAGCGGCAGCACCTGGAGCTGACCCGGGACCTGGCTGGCCGGTTCAACACCAGCTTCGGCCCGACGCTGCGGGTGCCGGCGCCGCACATCGTCAAGGACACCGCCAAGATCCTCGATCTTCAGGATCCGACGGCGAAGATGTCGAAGTCGGCGCAGTCGCCGGCGGGCCTGGTGGAGCTGATGGAGGAGCCGAACCGGGCGGCGAAGAAGTTCCGTTCCGCGGTCACCGACACCGGCCGGGAGATTGTTTTCGACCCGGAGCACAAGCCGGGCGTCTCGAACCTGCTCACCATTCACGCCGCCTTGTCGGGCCGGAGCGTTGACGACCTGGTCGCCGCATTTGACGGCAAGGGCTACGGCGATCTCAAGAAGGACCTGGCCGCCGTCTTCGTCGAGTTCGCCAGTCCGATCCAGGAGCGCGTCCGTCAGTACCTGGACGACCCGGCCCAGCTCGACAAGATCCTGGGCGAGGGCGCCGTCAAGGCCCGGGCTGTCGCCTCGGCGACGCTCGCGGCGGTGTACGACCGGATCGGCTTCCTCCCCCCGCGGAGCAGCTGACCGGTGCGGCGAAGTTACGGCGTGGCGTTCGACATCCCGGAGCCGTGGGCTTCGGTGTTGACCGACGCCCGGATGGTCACCGGCGATCCGGTGGCCACCCAGGCCCCGGCGCACGTCACCCTGCTGCCGCCCACCGAACTGCCCGGGGGACGCCAGCGTGAGCTGGAGGAACATCTGATCTCGGTCGCGGGGCGGTTCGCGCCGTACCGGATGCGCCTGGCCGGCACCGGGACCTTCCGCCCGGCCAGCGAGGTCGTCTACGTCGCCGTCGACACCGGATTCGCGCGGACACGGGCTCTCGCCGCGGCCCTGGCCGAACTGCCCGATCTCCCCCCGAGCCCGTTCGGGTGCCACCCTCACGTCACCGTCGCCCACAACGTTCCGACCGCCGAGCTGGACGGCATCGCCGCCAGGTTGTCCGGCTTCACCGCCGAGTTCGTCGTCGACGGTTTCGCCCTCTGCTCCCACGGCGGCGACCAGCGGTGGACCAGGCACGGGGCCTACCGGTTGGCCGGGTGACGGCCGGGGAGCGTTGGCGGACGGGCGTGCGCCGGGCCCGCCGACGCTGGCCGATCCTCGACCACACGCTGCGTGCTGAGGTCAGGTACTCCGAGGTCCTCGGCGGGCGGCTCGCCGCGGCCATCGCCTACTACGGTTTCTTCGCCTGCTTCGCGCTCGCCCTGCTGGCGTACTCACTGCTCGGCTTCCTGCTCGAGTACGACCGCGAGGTCTTCGCCGCCGTGGAGAGCTTCCTACGGCAGAACCTGCCCTGGCTGGAGCCTTCGGCGATCGCCGGCACCCGCGGGCGCAGCGGGGTGCTCGGTCTGGTCGGGCTGATGCTTACCGGCATCGGCTGGATCGAGGCGATCCGTTCGTCGCAGCGGCTCATCCACGGCGTCACCCAGCAGCCGGGCCACCCGGTGCTGCGCTGGTTGACCGACCTGCTCATCCTCGTGGCGTTGCTGTTGCTCATCGGCTCGTCGTTGACGGTCATCTATGCCCTCGAATGGGCGATCGAGGCGGTCGTCGGCGGGCCGTCCACGTTGCTGTCGGTTGTGGGCTGGGTGTTCGCGGTGGGGCTCAACCTCGTGCTGGCGCTCGCGCTCGTCGGCGGGGTGCCCCGGCTGCGGCTGTCCCGGTGGCGGTTGTGGCCATCGGCCATTTTTGTGGCGGTGGGGATTACGGCGCTGAACACCCTCGGCCAGCTGGTGGTCGGGTACGTGCGCAGCAACCCGGCCTACACCGTGGTCACCGGCGCCGTCGGGCTGTTGCTGTACCTGTACCTGTTCAACCAGCTGCTGCTGTTCGGGGCGGCGCTGGCGGCCACGGCACGTTCCGGCCGGGTTCACGACCTCGCCGGCGGCGACCCTGAGCATGTGACGCCGCCGTCAGCTGGACGCTGATCGTCCGCGGAGCTGTCAACCTGCCGGGTCCGTCGGGTGCGGTTCGGCCAAATACCTGCCGGCGGGCCGGGGCGCCGGCATGCTGACCGTTGTGGGGGCTTTGGTGACGGTTGAGCTGGCGCAGGACGCGCCCGAGCGCGACCTGCCGTGGATCATCACGTTCGGCCCGCTGGACGACGACGGTTCCTGGGACCCGGTCGTCTGCGGCCCATACGAGCGGCCGCACGCCCTGGCGCTCGCCCAGGATGTGGTGGCCGACGACCAGCTCATCGCGGTGGTCGAGCCGCTGCTGCCGAAGGTCTCGGTGGACGAGATCCGCGGCGAGATCGACGCGGCGCGGCGCCTGGGCGCAGCCGAGGCGGACGACTACCTCGACGACCCGTTCGACGACGATGACGAGGACATCGACGCCGTCCACAGCCTGGACGAGGGTCACGGCGCCCCGCCGCCGTCGGCGGCTGACGTCCGGGCCGGGTTCGCCCGCATCTTCGCCCGCCTCGGCTGACAGGTCACCCGGCTGACCTGCGGCGGACGCTGGCATACTCGGCCCGTGGCGCTCTCCCGTGGCTGGTCCGGCCCCGGCTCGCCCACCTCATCCCTGTGGGTGCACGCGTTGCTCATCGTCGCCTCGCTCGCCGTCGGCTCGACCGTCGGCGGGCTGGGCGTGCGCGGGTGGCGGGTATCCCGTACCGGCAAGTGATCGGAGAGTCCGTGGACGCCCTGGAACTGTTGCGCCTGGTCATGCGTTACGCCCACCTCGTCGGCTTCGCCCTGCTGCTCGGCGGCGCGATCGCCCAGTACCTCACCGGCCGGCTGCGGATCAACTCCGCGATGTTGTGGGGGGCGATCGTTCAGCTGGTCACCGGCCTGGTGTTGGCGGCGCCGCTGCGGGGCGGCGGGGACGATGAGCCGGCTCCGGCGAAGCTGGCCGTCAAGCTGGTCCTGGCCGCGGCGATCTTCGCGATGGTGTTCTTCTCCCGCCGCCGGGACCAGGTCAGTCAGGGCCACTTCCTGGCCACAGTGGCCCTGACCCTGGTCAACGCCGCGGTAGCGACCTTCTGGCGCTGACCCCCCGCCCCCAACCGGGGCTGACCCGCCCCCACCCGGGGCTGACCCGTGGCGGCCTGAGAGCAGGACGCTGAGGCGGCAGCAATCGGCGGCTTGAGCCGCTACGCTCGGGTAGCTTCTGCGCATGCGTGGATCAGCTGGTGGTGTGGTCGTGGCTGTCGCCCGGCGACGCCCACAGTGGTGCTCTCCACACAGGCGCTCTGGCCCGGAGGAAGGAGCACGCCGTGCGTCGTAGGACCGCTGAACGTTCCCTGGCCGCCCTGCTCGTCGGCGGCGTGGCGCTGACCGGCGCCGGTTGTGGCGAGGCCCCGGACGACAAGGGCGTCGCCGACTCCGGCGACAGGTACACCGCGTGCATGGTCACCGACATCGGCGGCATCGACGACCGCTCGTTCAACAGTTCCGCTTGGAAGGGTCTGCAGGCGGCCGCCGCCGATCGCCCGTCGGTCGAGCCCCGGTACGTGGCTTCCAACGCCGAGTCCGCCTACGAGCCGAACCTCACCGGGTTCGTGAACCAGGACTGCTCCTTCATCCTGGCTGTCGGCGGGCTCATGACCGATGCCACCCAGAAGGTCGCCGCCGCGAACTCGGCCCGGCAGTTCGGCATCGTCGACGCCAAGGTGGCGGCCACGAACGTGTACCCCATGCAGTTCGACACGGCGCAGGCGGCGTTCCTGGCCGGATACCTGGCGGCCGGGCACACCACCTCCGGCAAGGTCGCCACCTACGGCGGTCTCAAGATCCCGCCGGTGACGATCTTCATGGACGGCTTCGCCGACGGCGTCGCCCACTTCAACAAGGTCAAGGGCAAGGCCGTGCAGGTGCTGGGCTGGAACAAGGCCACCCAGAACGGAGCGTTCACGAACGACTTCGTCAAGCAGGACGCCGGCAAGAAGGTCTCCGACACCCTCGTCGCCCAGGGGGCCGATGTGATCATGCCGGTAGCCGGCGGCGCCGGCCTCGGCACCGCCGCAGCCGCGCAGCAGAGCGCCGGCAGGTACGCCGTGATCTGGGTGGACATCGACGGCTGCGAGAGCGCGCAGCAGTACTGCGCCACGTTCCTCACCACCGTCGTGAAGAACATCCCGGACGCAGTCAAGAACGCAGTCCTCGCGGACGCCCGGGGCGACAACCTCGCCAGCTCCACCGGCTACGTTGGCTCGCTGGCCAACAACGGGGTGTCGCTGGCCCCGTACCACGAGTTCGAGGGCAAGGTGCCGGCTGAGCTGAAGGCCGAAATCGACCAGCTCAGGAAGGACATCATCGAAGGCAGGATCCAGGTCGTCTCGGCGGCGCAGCCCCAGTAGCCGGAGCGGTCGGACCGGGAGCGCGAGCGGTGCGACTTGAGCTGCGGGGCATCACCAAACGTTTCGGCGACGTGGTGGCCAACGACCGGATCGACCTCACCGTCGAGCCCGGGGAGATCCACGCCCTGCTGGGCGAGAACGGCGCCGGCAAGTCGACGCTCATGAACGTCCTGTACGGGCTGACCCAGCCGGACGAGGGCGAGATCGTCGTTGACGGCCGTCCGCGGCGAATCCGGGGCCCCCGGGACGCCATCGCGGCCGGGATCGGCATGGTCCACCAGCATTTCATGCTGGTCCCGGTGTTCACCGTCGCCGAGAACGTCCTCCTCGGCGACGAGCGGGTGCGCCGCTTCGGCGGGGTGCTGGACAAGCGGCGGGCCCATCGCGAGGTGGCCGAGGTCTCGGCCCGTTACGGGCTGGACCTCGACCCGGACGCCGTCGTCGAAGACCTGCCGGTGGGCGTCCAACAGCGGGTGGAGATCGTCAAGGCGCTGATCCGGGATGTGCGACTGCTCATCCTCGACGAGCCCACGGCGGTCCTCACCCCGCAGGAGACCGACGACCTGCTCTCGGTCCTGCGGTCGCTGCGCGACGCCGGCACGTCGGTCGTGTTCATTACCCACAAGCTGCGCGAGGTGACCGCCGTCGCCGACCGGATCACCGTGATCCGGCGGGGCCGGACGGTCGGAACAGCGGCGCCGACGGCCGCCGAGGCGGAGCTGGCCGCGCTCATGGTCGGTCGGAGCGTGGCGCTGACGGCGACCAAGGCGCCGGCCGAGCCCGGAGTCCCGGTGCTGGAGCTGTCCCGCCTGTCCGTGACGGACGACCGGGGCCATCGGGCCGTCGACGGCGTCGACCTGACGGTGCGTGCCGGCGAGGTGCTGGGCGTGGCGGGGGTACAGGGCAACGGGCAGACCGAGCTGGTGGAGGCGGTTTTGGGGTTGCGCCGGCTGGCCGGTGGGCAGATCCGGCTCAACGGGGCGTCGACGGTCGGCTGGTCGACCCGCCGGGTGCTGGCGGCCGGGGTCGGCTACGTCCCGGAGGACCGCAGCGTGGATGGCCTCATCAGGGAGTTCACCGTCGCCGAGAACCTCGTCCTGGACCAGTACCACCGGCCCCCGTTCGCGGCTGGTCTGGCGCTACGCCCGGCGGAGATCGCGGCGGCGGCCCGGCGGCTGGTCGGCCAGTTCGACATCCGGGCTGCCAGCCTCGACGCCCCGGTGGGCGCGTTGTCCGGCGGCAACCAACAGAAGGTGATCATGGCGCGGGAGCTGTCGCGGCCGTTGACGTTGCTGGTGGCGGCGCAACCGACCCGGGGCGTGGACGTCGGATCGGTCGAGTTCCTGCACCGACGGATCATCGAGGAGCGCGACCGTGGCGCCGGGGTGCTGCTGGTCTCCAGCGAGCTTGACGAGGTGGTGGCGCTCGCCGACCGGATCGCCGTCATGTACCGGGGCCGGGTGGCGGCCGTGGTCGGCCCGCAGACCCCGCGCGAGAGCCTCGGCCTCCTCATGGCCGGCGCCGCCGCCGAGCCGGAGGCGCGGCGGTGAGCGCCAGCCCGGACAAGAGCCCGTCGTCAGCCGCCGGCCTGGCCGCGCACGAACGCGTCGAGGCTGCCACCGGCCCACCGGACCGGGACCCGGGCCGGCACGCCGACCAGACCTTCGCCCGCCGGTTCCTGGAGCACGTCTGGTCGACCAATCCGGTCACCGTCACGGCGCTGGCGGTGCTGCTCGCCGCGCTCATCGGCGCGGTCCTCATCGTGGTGTCCGATCCTGCGACGGTGGCCGCGTTCGGGTACTTCCTCGACCGTCCCGGCGACGCGCTCGGCCGCAGCGCCGCGCTGGTCGGCGAGGCGTACGGAAACCTCCTCAAGGGCGCCCTGGTCGACCCGGCGACGCTGGACCGTTGGTTGTCCGGCGACGCCGACTGGCGTCAGGTGCTGTACCCGATCTCCGAGACGTTGACCTACACGACCCCGTTGGTGTTCACCGGGCTGGCGGTGGCGGTGGCCTTCCGGGCCGGGCTGTTCAACATCGGCGCCCAGGGCCAGGCGACCATGGGCGTCATCGCCGCGGCGTTGGCCGGCTTCTGGCTGCCGCTGCCGGTCGGCCTGCACCTGCTCGTCGCGGTCCTCGCGGGGGCCGCCGGCGGAGCGGTGTGGGGGTTCCTGCCCGGCATCCTCAAGGCGCGTGCCGGCGCCCACGAGGTCATCACCACGATCATGTTGAACTATGTGGCGTTCTCGTTTCTGACCTGGATCGTGCATCAGCCCGGCGTCCAGGACCCGGGACGCACCGACTTCATCAGCCGGCCGGTGGACGCGTCGGCGCAACTCCCGCGCCTGTTCGGCGAGCCGCTGCGGGTGGACGCGGGCGTCGTGCTGGCGGTGGCGGTCACGGCCGGCGTCGCCTGGTTGCTGAGCCGCTCGACCGTCGGGTTCGAGCTGCGGGCTGTCGGCGCCAACCCGGATGCCGCCCGCGCCGCCGGGATCAGCGTCGCCGGGACGTTCGTCCTGGCGATGACGCTCTCCGGGGCGCTCGCAGGTCTCGGCGGCGGGCAGGCGGTCCTCGGGGCCACCGCCAGCGCGTTGACCCCGTCCGTGGTGGCGCAGATCGGCTTCGACGGCATCCTGGTGGCGCTGCTGGGCCGGGTGCGACCGTGGGGGGTGGCCCTGGCCGCGCTGTTGTTCGGGGCATTGCGGGCCGGCGGGAACACCATGCAGTCGGCGGCCGGCGTCTCGCTGGAGCTGGTCACCGTCCTCCAGGCGCTCATCGTCGTCTTCATCGCCGCGCCGGCGCTGGTGAAAGCCCTGTTCCGGCTCCGCGCCGCCGGCCCGGGCGGGGCGCCCACCGGTCTCGCGAAGGGATGGTGATCGCGGTGGGCGGGCGCTGGGGTCGGGAACGGATCGTCGGGGCGACGCTGCTCGTCGTCGGCCTGTTGGCGGCGTGGCGCTTCGGCGCCTGGGCTGCCGCCGTTCCGGTCCGGTTCACCCTCGGCGAGGACGGCTCAGGGCCGGCGCTGAGTGTACCCGGCGACGTCGGCGCGGTGGTGTTCGGGGCGCTCGCGGCCGTCGCGGGGGCCGCCCTGCTGGCCGGTCGTTGGCGACGGTGGTTCGCCTTG
Source organism: Pilimelia columellifera subsp. columellifera (assembly GCF_039532605.1). Lineage (NCBI taxonomy): Bacteria > Bacillati > Actinomycetota > Actinomycetes > Micromonosporales > Micromonosporaceae > Pilimelia > Pilimelia columellifera. Next base: position 135,278 of record NZ_BAAARY010000009.1, on the reverse strand, counting down.
CTGGCCGGCGCCGGCGCGTTCGCGGTGGTGGTGTCGCTGCTGTGTTGGCAGATATCCAACGCCCCGCAGGGCCAGAGCTTCATGCCGCTGGCGAACACCGCCCGTGGCACGTTCCTGCTGGCGCTGCCGCTGGTGTTCGGGGCGCTGGCGGGGGTTCTGTGTGAACGCTCCGGTGTGGTGAACGTGGCCATCGAGGGCCAACTGCTCATGGGAGCTTTCGGCGGGGCGCTGTTCGGCACGCTGACGGGCAGTCCCTGGCTGGGGTTGGCGGCGGGGGCCGGGTGTGGGGCGCTCGTGTCGGCGCTGCTGGCAGTCTTCGCCATCCGCTACCTGGTGGACCAGGTGGTGCTCGGGATCGTGCTCAATCTCCTGGCCATCGGCCTCACCGGGTTCCTCTACGAGAGCCTCATGCAGCGGAATCAGGCCGCGTACAACGAGCCGCCCAAGTTCGCCGAGTGGACTCTGGGCCCGCTCGCCGAGCTGCCGGTCGTCGGCCCGTCGCTTTTCAGCGGGACGATTTTCCTCTACCTGGCGATCGCACTGGTGGTCATCCTCCAACTGGCCCTGTTCCGAACCAGATGGGGGCTGCGGACCCGGGCGGTCGGCGAGCACCCCACGGCCGCCGACACCCTCGGCGTGCGGGTGCGCTGGCTGCGTTACCGCAACGTGCTGCTCGCCGGCCTGGTGGCCGGCGCCGGCGGCGCGTCGTACACGTTGGTCAGCTACTCGTTCACCAAGAACATGATCGGCGGCAAAGGCTTCATCGCGCTGGCAGCGCTGATCTTCGGTCGGTGGTCGCCGACCGGGGCCCTGCTGGCGGCGCTGTTCTTCGGGTTCGCCGACCAGCTCCAGACCTACCTCGGCGCCATCGACAGCGGCATCCCCAGCGAGTTCCTCCAGATGCTGCCGTACCTGGCGACGATCCTGGCCGTCGCGGGCCTGGCGGGGAAGGTCCGCGCGCCGGCGGCTGACGGCAAGCCGTACGTCACGGCCTGAACCGGCGCGACGGTCCCGGGCGCCGGGCCGCCGCGCCGGTAGGGTCGGCTGCGTGGACATCGACTGGACGGCGTTGCGGGTGGCGGCCACGGAGGCGATGCGGCGTGCGTACGCGCCCTACTCCCGGTTCCCGGTCGGGGCGGCCGCGCTCGTCGACGACGGCCGGGTGGTGACCGGCTGCAACGTCGAGAACGCCTCCTACGGGACCACCCTGTGCGCCGAGTGCGGGGTGGTGTCCCAACTGCACGCCTCCGGCGGCGGGCGGCTGGTGGCGCTGGCCTGCGTGGACGGGTCGGGCGCGCCGCTCATGCCGTGCGGTCGCTGCCGCCAGTTGCTGTGGGAGCACGGTGGCCCCGACTGCCTGGTCGATGCCGGCGAGGGACCGCGCGCCATGGCGGAGCTGCTGCCGGACGCCTTCGACGTCGCCGACCTGGACGCCGCCAGCGAGCGACCGGCGCACGCGCCGGTCGTGCCCGCCCGGTTCGCCTCGTGGCGGGGCCGCGGCACTGTCATCGTCCATCCGGATCTGGTGAACGGGGTGGAGATGTGGACCGGTTACTGGGAGCGGGCCGAGCCCGGGGCGCCCCCGCCGGGTGACGGGCCGCGCATCATCGAGGAGGCCCCCACCTGGGGTGATGTCACCGAGGCGGTGGCATGGGGGCGGGCCCGCACCGAACGGGTGGTGGTCATCGACGACGAGGGCGCCGCCCGGTGGGCCGGCGGCGGGGATCCGCCGCCGGAGGCGCCACGGCGTTGGGCGGCCTCGGGGGGCTGGTCGTGACCGGCGGCGCGTTCACCGCGGTGGACGTCATCCGGGCCAAGCGCGACGGACACGCCCTGACCGACGCCCAGATCGACTGGACGATCGAGGTCTACACCCGCGGCGAGTTCGCTGACGAGCAGATGGCCGCCCTGGCGATGGCGATCCTGCTGCGGGGGATGTCCCGGGCCGAGCTGTCCCGGTGGACCACCGCCATGATCGCCAGCGGCGAACGGTTGGACCTGTCGTCGTCGGCGCGTCCCACTGTGGACAAGCACTCCACCGGCGGCGTAGGAGACAAGATCACGCTGCCGCTGGCGCCGCTGGTCGCTGCCTGCGGAGCGGCGGTGCCGCAGCTGTCGGGCCGCGGCCTGGGGCACACCGGCGGCACGTTGGACAAGCTGGAGTCGATCCCCGGTTGGCGGGCGTCGTTGCCGAACTCAACCTTCCTCGCCCAGCTGGCCGAGGTGGGGGCCGTCATCTGCGCAGCCGGCGAGAAGCTGGCGCCGGCTGACCGCAAGCTGTACGCGTTGCGGGACGTCACCGGCACCGTCGAGTCCATCCCGCTCATCGCCAGCTCGATCATGAGCAAGAAGATCGCGGAGGGCGCCGGGGCGCTCGTCCTCGACGTCAAGGTCGGCTCTGGCGCGTTCATGAAGGACCTCGGCCAGGCGCGGGCGCTGGCCACGGCCATGGTCGACATCGGGGCGGCCGCTGGGGTCCGGACCGTCGCGATGCTGACCGACATGGCGACGCCGCTGGGGCTGGCGGTCGGCAACGCCGTCGAGGTCGCCGAGTCGGTCGAGGTGCTGGCCGGGGGCGGGCCGGCGGACGTCGTCGGGCTCACCCTGGCGTTGGCCCGCGAGATGCTGGACGTGGCCGGGTTGCCGGACACCGACCCGGCGGCGGCGCTCGCGGACGGCCGCGCCATGGACGTGTGGCGGGCGATGATCCGGGCCCAGGGCGGTGACCCGGACGCCCCGCTGCCGGTCGCCGCGGTGTCCGAGACCGTGCGCGCGCCCCGGGACGGGGTGGTGTCCGCTGTCGGCGCCTACGGGATCGGCATGGCCGCGTGGCGGCTGGGGGCGGGCCGGGCGCGCAAGGAGGACGCGGTCAGCGCCGGCGCGGGGGTGCTGTTGCGCCGTCGTCCAGGCGACCGGGTGCGTGCTGGCGAGGTGTTGTGCGAGCTGCGCGCCGACGAGCCCGACCGGCTCGGTCCAGCAGCCGAGCTGGCCGCTGCGGCGTTCACGATCGGCGCTGACCTGCCGCCGACGGGTCCGGTGGTGCTCGACCGGGTGGGTTGAGACTGTGCGTTCGGCTATGGTCGCCGGCCTGATCCGGCGCTAGGCTCGCCAGCCGACACCGCCTCCTCACGGCAGGAATCGATAGGCGTGAGCGTTTCCGCGCACCACCCTCGATCTGTGCGCGCGGCCAGCATCGGCGAGCTGCGACGACTCGGCCTGCCCCTGCCCCCGAAGAGTTTCCCCCTTGTCTGGGAGCCGGGCGACACCGTAGAGCTGCGGCCGACCACCGACCTGGAGGGGCGTCTGGCGATCCTCAACGTGGTGCTGGCCCGGTGTTTCGGGCTCCCGCAGGAGGACGCCATGGGGTGGTTGCTACAGGCGCGCCTCATCGAAGGCGTCACCGCTCCGGAGTGGCGTTTCCTCACCTCCGGCGAGGGTGACCCGCGGGCGTTCGTCCTGCATTTGGAGGCGATCTACGCGCTGTCCTGGATGTTGGGGCTCAGCGCCCATCTCGATCCGGCCCGCCCGTCGGATCGCCGGCTCGTCAGCCAGTTGCCGCATCTGCCGTCGCGGGAGAGTTATCCCCAGTGGCGCTCCCGCACCCTGGTGGCGCCTCGTCACGCGGCGGAGGTGGCCGCGGTCCTGGATCTGTACTACTGCCTGGACTGGGGTTATCTGGAGGCTGAGCGGGCCGGATTGCGGCTGCCGGGGACCATCGACGCGAACACCATCGGCCAGCGTCGGTGGGCGTTGGAGTGGGCGGTGATCCTGCGCGGGCCGTTCCACGACCCGCCTCCGGGCTGGGAGGAAGTCGACCTGTCGACCTGAGGACCGACGTCCCTCGGGTCCGTTGCAGGTGATGAGGCAGAAGGTCCACAGTGGTAGCTGGGCGAGTGGCGGGCGGGAGGCTCAGGCGTCCCGGACCGGCGCCGTCGCGGTCGGCGACGGCCGCCGCTCCGGTTGGCCCGGTCCGGGCCGCCCGGTCAGCTCGGCCGGTGCCGGGTGACCCGGACCGCGGCGCCCACCGCCATCGGCGTCGGCAGCCTGGACACCAACCGCTCCAGCTCAGCCGGCGCCAGGTGCCGGGCGCTCGGGCCCATCGACACCAGCGTGGCCACCTCCGACCTGGACAGGCTCAGCCGCCAACGGACAACCTCCTCGCCGATGACCGACCACCCCGGGCCCAGGCTCGCGGTGATCCGTCCCGGCTTCTCCGGGTCGACCCGCAGCAGCCCCAACCCGGCGACCAGCTCCGTCAGGTGGTCCAGAGCGGGTGTCGCCACCACCAGCGTCCCGTCGGGCCGCAGCGCCCGACGGAACTCGGCGCCGTTGCGGGGCGCGAAGACATCGAGCAGCGCGGCGGCGCAGCCGTCCGCCAGCGGCAGCCGCCCCCAGACGTCACAGACGGCCGCCAGCGCGCGTGGGTGCGCCCGCGCCGCCCGGCGGACCGCCGGCTTGGAGGCGTCCAGGGCGAGCCCGACCGCCTGCGGGTGGGCATCGAGGACCGCGGCCAGGTGGTGACCGGTCCCCGCGCCCGCGTCCACGATCAGCGGCGGCGGTCCGGCCAGCGCCGTGGGTCCGGCCAGCGCCGTGGGTCCGGCCAGCGCGGCAGCGACGGCCCTGATCAGCGCCGCGGCCAGCGGGCCGAAGTGCCCCGCGCCCAGGAACGCGACGCGGGCGGCGACCATCGGCGCGGTGTCGCCGGTGTGCGGGGCCCGTCCGGCGGTGAGGTTCACATAGCCCTGTCGCGCCATGTCGTGACTGTGGCCGGCGGCGCATCGCAGCGCGCCGTCGCCGGACGACAGCGCGTCGCCGCAGACCGGGCAGCGCAGATGTCGGACGATGTCATCGCTCAACGTGGTTGCTCATGACGCTCCGGGGATTAGGGTCTTCTCATGGTGGCAGTCTCGTTCGACGCGATCCGCAGGGCCCCGAAGGCGTTGCTTCACGACCACCTTGACGGAGGCCTGCGCCCGGCCACGATCGTGGAGCTGGCGGGTGCTGTCGGCCATGTGTTGCCCACCGACGATCCGGATGCCCTGCGGCGGTGGTTCGTCTCGGCCGCCGACTCCGGCTCGCTGGAGCGGTACCTGGAGACCTTCGCCCACACCGTGGCCGTGATGCAGACCGCAGCCTCGCTGCGCCGGGTCGCCCGCGAGTGCGCGCTCGACCTGGCCGACGACGGCATCGTCTACGCCGAGGTCCGCTTCGCCCCGGAGCAGCACCTCGAACGTGGCCTGTCCCTCGACGAGGTGGTGAAGGAGGTCATCGGCGGGTTCGCCGAGGGCGTGGCGGAGGTGGCGGCGGCCGGCGGTCGGCTGCGGGTCGGCACCCTGCTCACCGCGATGCGGCATGCCGCCCGCTCCCAGGAGATCGCCGAGCTGGCGGTGCGGTACCGGGACGTCGGGGTGGTCGGTTTCGACATTGCCGGCGCCGAGGCCGGGTACCCGCCCACCCGGCACCTGGACGCGTTCGAGTACCTGCAGCGCGAGAACTCCCACTTCACCATCCACGCCGGGGAGGCGTTCGGGCTGCCGTCGATCTGGCAGGCGATCCAGTGGTGCGGCGCGGACCGGCTCGGGCACGGCGTCCGGATCGTCGACGATATCGAGATTCCCGCCGACGGCGGCCCCCCGCGGCTCGGGCGGCTCGCGGCGTACGTCCGGGACAAGCGGATCCCGTTGGAGTTGTGCCCGTCGTCCAATGTGCAGACCGGCGCGGTCGAGTCGATCGCCAGGCATCCGATCGGGTTGCTGCGCGATCTGAGCTTCCGGGTCACCGTCAACACCGACAACAGACTGATGAGCGGAACCTCGCTGTCGCACGAGATGGCGCTGCTGATCGAGGCGTTCGGTTGGGGTTGGGGCGACATGCGCTGGTTGACGGTCAACGCGCTCAAGAGCGCGTTCATCCCGTTCGACGAACGGCTGGCGCTGATCGACGAGGTCGTCAAGCCAGGGTACGCGGCGCTCGGTTAGGCGCGCTCGACACAGACTCCCCTCAAGGGGAACGAGGGGATGCTCGCGGTGGATGCGGGCGTTCGGCGACCTTTCGTCGGGGAAGGTCTGGCTTTTCGGGTCAACGGCCAGGCGTCCGGACGGCCAGATCCCGGGGCGACTGACAGCGGATAGGCTCGGCAAGCTGTGGCTGGTCCGCTCAGTGGTCGTCGTCGATCTCAGTGGCGCATGTCACGTGTCGATGTCCGTGGATGTTCGCTGGGCCTGCATGGGCAGTTAGGGAGATTAGTTCTTAACCGGACTAATCACACAGAAAGTATGTGCTGCTGAATCGGTTATATCGGAAGCGCGCTGAAGATTACGTCAAACCGTCCCAGGACGGTCCTCGCTCCGAGGTGGACTTTCTCTTTGATTTGCGACGTGGTGGAATCTCCGGGTCGGTTGGTGACGCCGATCGATCCGCACTGCCCCGAACCAAGCGGCATCGGGCAGGTCCGGCGTCCCGACTGCGGGCGCCCGGCGAGAGCAGGCCGAGGAGGGTGGTGACATGAGCAGGAACACGACGGCGTCCGACACCGCCGTGGCTCGCCTCCGTCGGCCGATGGGCCGGCTCCGGGACGCGCCGATCTGGGCGAAGCTCGGTCTCATCATGATCGTGCCGACCATCGCCACCGTGATCGTCGGCACCAACGGCCTCATCGGCCACATCCAGACCCAGGCCAGCGCCGAGCGCGCCCGTAACCTCGCCGGCCTGTCCCAGAGCGCCGGCCAGCTCGTGCACGACCTGCAGAACGAGCGGGCCAGCGGCTCGATGCTGCTCTCCGCGCCGGACGGCGCGGCGCGCGAGCGCGCCCGCCAGTCGTTCGAGTCCGCCAGCGGGGCCGTCAGCCGCTCCGTCGCCCCGTACACCCAGCAGCGGAGCGCCCTCACCGGTCTACCGGGCAACGTTCGTGGCCTGCTCGACGACGTCGACAACCACCTCGCCGCGCTCGACGGCGTCCGTAGCCAGGTCCGCGACGGCAAGATCGCGTTGACTGACGCCGCGTTCTCCTACCAGACGTTGCTCAGCGACCTGCTCTCCGTGCGCGACGCCGGCGCCCACCTGGCCGACGACAACGCCCTCAACGCGCACATGCGGGCCGCCACCGAGGTCTCCCGGATCAAGGACTTCATGTCCCAGCGCCGGGTCGTGGTGCACCAGATCCTCGGCGCCGGCGCCTACACGCCCAAACTCCAGATCGACTACCTCTCCACGCAGTCCGGCGAGCGGCAGGCGGTAGCGACGTTCCGGACGGTCGCCACCCTCGAGGAGCGGCAGCGGTACGAGCAGACCGTCTCGGGCTCCGGCCTGCGTAAGGCCGAGACCTACGAGGGATACCTCAACAGCCAGCGGGCCGATTCACGCCTGCCGGAGCGGCCGTTCAACGCCGAGCAGTGGGACACCGCCATGCGGGAGCAGGGCGAGCTGCTGCGTCAGGTCGAGCGTTCGCTCGACCGGCAGGCGGCGATCGACGCGACCGCCATCCGCGACGACGTCCGCCAGCGGGTGCTGCTGGAGACCGGGCTGCTGCTGGGGATGCTGCTCCTGGCCGTCCTGTTCGCCTGGCTGGTCGCCCGGTCGATGGCCCGCTCGCTGCGCGAGCTCAAGCACGGCGCGTTGGCGGTCGCCGAGCGCGGCCTCCCGCAGGCCGTGGCCCGGCTGCGCGACCCGTCGCTGTCGGCGAACCTGTCGCCGGCTCAGGCGGCGCTACAGATCGCCGAGCCGCTCCCGGTCCGCAGCAACGACGAGTTCGGTCAGGTGACCGAGGCGTTCAACGCCGTCCACCTGGAGGCCGTGCGGACCGCCGCGGAGCAGGCGGCACTACGCGCCTCGGTCTCCACCATGTTCGTCAACCTGGCTCGCCGTTCGCAGACCCTGGTCGATCGGCTCATCGGTCAGCTCGACCGGCTGGAGCGCAGCGAAGAGGACCCGGACCGGCTCGGCGAGCTGTTCCAGCTCGACCACCTCGCCACCCGGATGCGACGCAACGACGAGAACCTGCTGGTCCTCGCCGGCGCCGACTCCACCCGCATCCAGCGTGAGCCCGCCGCGCTCACGGACGTGCTCCGCGCCGCCCAATCCGAGGTGGAGCACTACACGCGGATCGACATCGGCGACCTGGACACCGACGCCCTCATCGCGGCACAGTGCGTGAACGACATGGTGCACCTCATCGCCGAGCTGTTCGACAACGCCACCGCGTTCTCGCCACCGGACTCGCCGATTGTCGTGGAGGGCCGCCAGCACGGCGAGCAGGTGCTCCTGCAGGTCACCGACCGCGGCATCGGCATCTCGGCCGAGCAGATGACCGAGCTGAACCGACGACTCGCCATGCCACCCCAGGTCGATGTCGCCATCTCCCGGATGATGGGCCTGGTCGTGGTCGCCCGGCTGGCGGCCCGGCACGGCGTCAAGGTCGAGCTGCGGGCGGCGCCTGAACGCGGCACCATCGCCGAGGTCCTGCTGCCCGAGTCGGTGCTCAGCTCCTCGTGGGCGCAGAGCGTCCCGCCGGCGCCTGAGCCGTCGGAGAGCGCGACGCAGCGCGGCCGTACCGACATAGGCGCCCTCGTCGCCGCCGATCGTCCGCCGCCGCCCGCCTCGTCGGCGTTCGTTCCCGTCGGCGCACGGCGTGAGCTTCCCGCCTGGCCTGGCGACCAGCCCGCCGGGCCGGCGAAGGCGCTGGCCAGCCACCGGGCGCCGACCGGCGTCGGCACGACCTCCCCACCCGCCGACGGCGGCGGCTCCGGGGGTCCGGGCGGCAACGACGGCCTGCCTCGTCGTGAGCCGAACCCCGCGCCGGACGGCCTCGTCCCGTCGGCGTCCGACAGTGGGGGGTTCATCCCGCGCCAGGCCAGCTCGCCGGAGAGCGTTGACGGTCAGCGCCCCGCGGTGATCATCCCGTCGAACGGGGCCCCGCCGCCTATCGCCGGCGCGCCCACTGTCTCCGCGCCGGCCGCGTTGACCGGCCCGTCGTCCGCCACGCCGGCCGACCCGACCGCGCCCCCGACCAACGGCGCCGCCAGCGCTCCACCGGCCGCCTGGCCGCCCGTCGCCGCGGACGCGACGCCGATCCGTGAGCTGACGGCGGAGCTGCCTCAGCTGAGCGCGACGGCAGCGGTCGCTGACGAGACAATGGAGCTGCCGATCTTCCGGGAGCTGGAGTCGGTCTGGTTCCGGTCCCAGCCGGCCGGCGCCGAAGGCCCGGGCCTGCCCAGCGTCGCCGCGACACCGGTCGCCCATGCGCCGGCGGCGACCGAGAACGCCGCCAAGGTCAACGGCAGCGTGCCCGGGTTCAAGGGCAGTGCCCCCGGAACGGGTCCCGCGAACGGCGGCTCGTCGCCGTTGGAGAAGCGGCTGGGCGCCGATCCCCTCAACGGGACGGCGCCGGCGGCCAGACCCGCGCCGGCCACGGCCGACGCCACTGCTGTCCGCTCCGACCCGCCCGCGCCGTCACAACGCTCCGCGTCGTCCGAACGATCCGGGTCGTCGGAACGGTCCGCGTCGCCCGAACGGGTAGCCGCGGACCAGCGGGCCGGCTGGCGCACCGCCGCCGACGACGGCTGGCGCGCAGCCCAGGCGCTGGCCGACGGAGCGCCGGCCGAGACAACGACCGCAGGCCTGCCCAAGCGGACGCCGATGGCGCAGCTCGTGCCCGGCAGTATTGAATCTGAGTCGGCGGCTGTGCAGCGCCGTAGCCCCGAGGGCGTACGTGGGCTTCTGTCCGCCTATCACCGCGGGGTGCAGCGCGGCCGCACATCGCCACGGAACGACGCTGACAGCGGCGCCCCGTCAACACCGACAGGGTCGCCATCGACGCAGGCTCGCAAGGAGCGTGAGGCATGACATCGACGCAGGACCTCGGCTGGTTACTCGCTAACTTCGCCGACCGCGTGCCAGGGGTCGCGCACGCCGTCGCCGTGTCGGCGGACGGTCTGCTGCTGGCCGCTTCCCGTGACCTGCCCCGCGACCGCGCCGACCAACTCGCCGCGATCGCGTCTGGGCTGGTCAGCCTGACCCAGGGCGCGGCCCGCTGTTTCGAGGGCGGCGCAGTCCTACAGACCGTGGTCGAGATGGACAACGGCTTCCTCTTCCTGATGTCGATCTCGGACGGCTCGTCGTTCGCGGTGCTGGCGGCCCGCAGTTGCGACGTTGGCCAGGTCGGTTACGAGATGGCCCTGCTGGTGGATCGGGTCGGCGAGGCGTTGACGCCCGCGCCGCGCCCGGCAGCCGGCATGATGGGCTGATCGCTGTCAACGATGTGGACACGGTGGTAGCTCAGGTGGGAGAGGAGGTGACGGCGATGATGGAAGACCGCGGCGAGCCGGCAGGCGCGCTCGTGCGTCCATACGCCGTCACCCAAGGCCGGACCCGGCCCCGCCTGGAGATCGCCATCGAGGCGTTGGTCGAGACCACCACGCGTGGGCGCTCCGCCAACGCGAACGGGGGCAGAGGCGGCGAGCACCGGGTCATCGCCTCGCTCTGTGACGGGCGCGTTCAGTCGCTCGCTGAGATCGCTGCGCAGATGCGGCTGCCGTTGGGGGTAGCACGGGTGCTCATCGCCGACATGGCCGCTGACGGCATGGTGGCGGTGTACGAGCCGACGTCGCTCGAAGATGGAAACGACGCGGTGGGCACGGAACTGCTGGAGAGGGTGCTGAGTGGACTACGCAGGCTCTGAGATGGCCCATCGCCCGAGCTCGGGACGGGTGACATCGGCGAAGATTGTCATCGCCGGTGGATTCGGCGTCGGCAAGACGACCCTGGTCGGCTCGGTCTCGGAGATCACTCCGTTGACCACCGAGGCGATCATGACGTCCGCTGGTGTCGATGTTGACGACACCAGTAACGTGCCCGGCAAGACCACCACGACGGTGGCGATGGACTTCGGCCGGATAAGCATCGACCGGGACCTCATCCTCTACCTGTTCGGAACCCCGGGTCAGACCCGGTTCTGGTTCATGTGGGATGAGCTGGTGCGCGGCGCGATCGGCGCGGTCGTCCTGGTCGACACCCGTCGACTGGCTGACTGCTTCGCCGCGATCGACTTCTTCGAGCACCGAAGGCTGCCCTACTTGGTGGCCATCAACTGCTTCGACGGCATGCAGTACCACGACCCCCGCGACGTCCGGGACGCGTTGGCGATCTCCAGTGACGTTCCCGTGGTGGCGTGCGACGCCCGTAACCGGGAGTCCACGAAGCAGGTGCTCATCTCGCTCGTCGAGTACGTGCTCACCATGCGCCGCACCCGGGCCGTCGCTCCGGCGTGACCCCGGGCGCCGTGGCCGCGCCCCAGCGGCGTGCCGCCACGGCGCCCGGGCTCAGGCCCCCGAGTGGGTGGCGGCGCGGTAGTCGCCGCCCTCGTCGTCGTGCGGTGCTCTGCTGAAGTCCCAGCCGCTGGCGCTGTCGCGCCCCGGCCGCCCGCCGACCGCGTAACCGCCGATCTCCTGCCCGCGCCGCCACCCGCTGAAGTAGCCGGTGGTGTGGGCGGCGATGCTCGCCGCGTCGCGCACGATCCGCAACGGCCGCTTCTGCTGCTCCGGGGACCCGGGGACCAGGTTCGCCTTGGGGACCCGGCGGGGCAGGCCCGCCGTCGTCCTTACCCCGATGGACGGCTGGGCCGCCTGCTCGGCCGCGCGCCAACCGGAGTCGGCGATGAAGGTCCAACTGACATCGCTGGCGGCGGCGTCCCGACCGGTGAACCACGCCGACCGGGTGGCCGCGAAGATGAGCAGGTCGCCATCTCCGTCGGCGCCGAACGGGGAGGGCAGTGGGTCGTCCGCGGCCAGCCGCCGGCTCTCGTCGGCGCTCCGTAGCTGAGGCCCCGACACGGATCCGTACCCGTTGGCGGATCCGGTGGAACTCGGCGGGCTCTGGTCCACCAGCCGCAGCGCCGGTGGCTCCGGCGGCAGATCGTCCGACTGCCACGGCGGTTTCACCCTGCTGAGGGGCGGCCGGCTGTTCTCGTCCCGGAAGGGGCGGGCGAGGTCGCTGTCCGCGCTGTCCTCCGCCTGCAACGGCCAGTTGGCCCGAGCCGCCGCGCGTGGCGTTGGCTCAGCCGGGTCGTCGGGGCCGGCCTGGCGCGGCGTGGTGGGTCGTGGCGGCAACGGGGCGCTCGGGTGGGCGAGCCGCTCGGCTCGCGTCCGATCGATCTCGGCCTTGGTGGCCTCGGCGCGGAAAGGTTGGCCGATGTCGGCTGGGGTGGGGCGCTGCCCCGGCGCTGCCCGGCGCCGGCCCGCGGTGTCGGGGCGTTCGGCCGCCGGGTCCGCGACCCGCGGCGATGGCGCCGACTTCGGCAGGGCGCCGAGGCTTTCCTCGATCGAGTAGGCGACGCCAGCGGTGGGGCGCCGGCGGGTGGGCGGAGTCGTCAGGCGACCGGCGCGGTTGCCGCTTGGGCCGCCGACGGCCAGCGGGTCATCAGCCGTGGGCGCCGCTGCGGTGGCTGCTGGCGCGGCAGGGGCCACGTTGGCTGGCTGCCGGCCCTGGGTGAGGTGGCGGTCGATGGCGCCGACGAGCGCGGTCTGGGCCGCCTCCTGAGCCCGGACCGCGCCGATCGCCTGCCGGATCACGAAAGCCGTCACCTCGGGGGTGGTGGCCCGTGGGGCCGCTCCGGACTCAGCCGCGGCGACCCGCAGCGCCGTCAGCGCCGACCCGACTTCGGCCGCGTCGGCGATCTGGGCGCTCGCGAGCTGATCGGCGAGGGCGCGAATGTCGTGGGCGTCGCCGTCCGAGCCGCGCGCCAGGCCCGGCTCGGGGAACTCGTTGATGATCGCGAGGCAGAGTGCGGAGGTGGGGTCGGCGAAGGCCCGCAGCGCCGCCGGGTACACCTCGCGCAGCACCTCGCGCAGGGCGACGGCCGCGGCCTGACGCGCCGCCGTCAACGCCCCGTAGGCGACCAGGAGCGGTCGGCAGGCGACGAGGTCGGCGGGCGCTGGCACCGTGGTCGCCCACAGCGCTCCCGCCTGCAATGCCCGGGCCAGTCCGATCGCCCGACGTTCGATCTCGGGCGCCTGGGTCTCCTCGGCCGACTCGTCGTCGCTGAACCGCTCGGCGTAGTCGGCGGCGGCGTCGTCGCTGGTGAGTGCCAGCGGCCGGCCGGCGGCGCTGGCGAGCGAGGCGACGATCCGGTCGCCTCGCTGCACCGCGATCGGGACGTCGGCGTCGCCGGTGGAACGTTCGGCCAGCAGCGCGGTCAGCGCGGCGTAGCCGTCAGCGTCGTCCGTGATCTCGTAGATGTCCAGCAGTCGTCCGGCGTCATCGACGACGGCGGCGGTCAGCGACGCCCCAGCCACCGGGGATTCGCTCGACCATTCCGCCGCGGCGAGACCGCAGTACACCCGGACGAGCGTCACGTCGTCGCCTCCTCCCTGACCGCAATGTGTCGACGACTGATGCTCTCTGGTGAGGGGTCAGTCGCGCCAGTCCACAACGGCTGAGATCTTGCCGATAATCGTCCGCCAGCCGAGACTTGCCTGCTGTGCCCCGATTTTTCGCATCCGTCGGCGGCCAAAGAAGGCGCCCATTCCGCCACCGGCGGCTGACCGCATGGCGTCGTCGAGGTCGTCCAACGGCGAGCCGGCCGACAGCGCGGTGAGGACCGGGCCCAGGCGCAGCGCGTAGCCGAGGTCCCGGGCGATCTCGCCGGAACGGATGATGAGATCCAGATCCCACGTGTCGTGACCGCCGCGCAGGTTTTCCACGACCAGGTCCAATTCGTACATGTCTTCGGGCGCGGCGACGACGTGGGTCGGCTCGACAGCCTCGACCAGATCGGCCCAACCGTCCAGGTCGGTCAGGTCGTGCGGGGCGCCCGAACGGACGAACGACGCCAGCGACTCCGGGCTCTTGAACAGCAGTAGCCGGCCCCGGTGGGTGAGGAAGTAGGGGACCTCCTCCTCCTCCTCCTCCTCCTCCTCCTCCTCCTCCTCGTCGGCGGTTTCGTCGTCGTCCTTCTCCTTGGCGGAGGTCTTGTCGTCGGCCTCGGCTGCTTCCTCGGTGTCGTCGGCCTCGGCGGCGAGCGCGGCGTACTCCTCGTCGAGGATGACGACCTCTTCCTCGTCCGCCTCCTCGGCGCGGGCGGCGAACGGGTCCTCGTCCTCCTCGCGGCCCTCGATGTCGGTGCCCGGCAGCGCGGACGAGGGACGGTAGGCCCGCAGCGTGTAGCCGACCCCGGCGGGCAGCGCGATCTCGATGGGCGAGACATCAGCAGCTGTCCACAGCGACCGGTCGGCCGAGTCGGCGCTGGTCTCGGGCTCCTGGGCGTTCGGCTCAGTGCCGGCCACGGTGACCTCCGTAGGTTCTACGCTCTGCCAGTGATACTGCGCACACCCTAGTGGTCGGGCGCGCGGGTCGGGTGCCCACCCCGGCGCCTCATAGGCCCCTGGGGTGCCAGACGGTCTTGGTCTCCAACCATGCCAGCATCCGACGCGGGCCGGGGTCGGCCGTCCAGTCAACCGGTGCGCGTTCGGGGCGCAGCACCCGTTTGAGGTTATCGGCTGCGGCGCGTTCCCATGCCACCGCCTGGTCCGGATCGGCGCCGGCGAGGTCGAGGCCGTTGACGTCGCGGTGCGCCGCCAGCCACGGCGCGGTCTCGGCGGCGCGGCCGGTGAGGAGGTTGACGACGCCCGGGGGCAGGTCGCTGGTCGCCAGCGTCTCGCCGAGCGTGATCGCCGGCAGCGGCGCCGCCTCGTCGACGAGCGCGACGACGGTGTTCCCCCCGACGATGGCCGGCGCGATGACGCTGACCAGGCCCAGCAGCGGCGTTCCGGCCGGGGCGACCACCCCGACGACGCCGGTGGGCTCGGGGGTGGAGACGTTGAGGTACGGCCCGGCCACGGGGTTGGCCCCACCGGCGACCTGTGCGATCTTGTCGGCCCAGCCGGCGTACCAGATCCAGCGGTCGACGGCCTGCTCCACTTCGGCGTCGCGGACCCCCAGCGCGGTAAGCTCTCCGCGGCGGCCCTCCAACATCTCGGCCGCCCGGTAGAGGATCTGCCCGCGCAGGTAGGCGGTCGCGCCGGCCCAGCCGGGCTGGGCGGCTCGGGCGGCGGCGACGGCGTCCCGCAGGTCCTTGCGTGAGGCCAGCGGCACGTTCGCTCCCTGCGCCTGGTACGTCCGTCCGGATTCGCTGCGGGGGAACCTTCCGCCGACGAAAAGCTTGTAGGTCTTGTGGACCGGGACCCGGTCCGGCGCGGTCGGCTCAGGCAAGGTAGGCCTCCAGACCGTGGCGGCCGCCCTCGCGACCGTAGCCGGACTCTTTGTACCCGCCGAACGGCGACGCCGGGTCGAAGACGTTGAACGTGTTCGCCCACACCACCCCGGCACGCAGCTTCTCGGCGACGGCCAGGATGCGCGAGCCCTTCT
The DNA here is from genome assembly GCF_039532605.1 of Pilimelia columellifera subsp. columellifera. Taxonomy (NCBI): domain Bacteria; kingdom Bacillati; phylum Actinomycetota; class Actinomycetes; order Micromonosporales; family Micromonosporaceae; genus Pilimelia; species Pilimelia columellifera. The sequence goes on along the minus strand of NZ_BAAARY010000009.1, from coordinate 119,921 downwards.
CGGTCCACACGCCGGCCGACAGCCCGTACGTGGTGTTGTTGGCCTTCGCGATCGCCTCGTCCGGGGTCCGGAACGTCAGCACCGACAGGACCGGACCGAAGATCTCCTCCCGGGCGATCCGGTGCGCCGGGGACACCCCGGTGAAGATCGTGGGCGGGAACCAGAAGCCGCGTTCGGGCAGTTCGCAGGGCGGTGACCAGGCGTGCGCGCCCTCGGCGTCCCCGGCGGCGGACAACTCCCGGACGCGGGCCAGCTGCGCCGCCGAGTTGATCGCCCCGATGTCGGTGTTCTTGTCCAACGGGTCGCCAACCCGCAGCCGGGCGACCCGCCGCTTGAGCGACTCCAGCAGCTCGTCGGCGATCGACTCCTGGACGAGCAGCCGCGACCCGGCGCAGCACACCTGGCCCTGGTTGAAGAAGATCCCGTCGACGATGCCCTCGACGGCCTGGTCGATCGGCGCGTCGTCGAAGACGATGTTGGCAGCCTTGCCGCCGAGCTCCAGACTCAGCCGGGCGCCGGTACCGGCGACGGTGCGGGCGATCTCCTTGCCGACCTTCGTGGAACCGGTGAAGGCGATCTTGTCGACGCCCCGGTGGCGGACCAGCGCCGCGCCGGTGGCCCCGTCGCCGGTGACGATGTTGACCACCCCCGCGGGCAGCTCCGCCTGCTGGCAGATTTCGGCGAACAGCAGCGCCGTCAACGGCGTGGTCTCCGCTGGCTTGAGCACGACGGTGTTGCCGCAGGCCAACGCCGGGGCGATCTTCCAGGCGAGCATGAGCAGCGGGAAGTTCCACGGAATGATCTGACCGGCGACGCCGACCGGCTGTGGCCGCGGCCCGTACCCGGCGTAGCCCAGCTTGTCGGCCCAGCCCGCATAGTAGAAGAAGTGTGCGCTGGCCAGCGGGATGTCCACATCGCGGGCCTCCCGGATCGGCTTGCCGTTGTCCAGCGACTCCAGCACCGCCAGCTCACGGCCCCGCTCCGCGATGATCCGGGCCAGCCGGAACAGGTGCTTGGCCCGTTCCCGGCCGGGCATCGGCCCCCATGCCGTTTCGTAGGCCCGGCGGGCGGCTGCCACCGCGGCGTCCACATCGTCCTCGTCGGCCTCGGCGACCTCCGCCAGGACCTGCTCAGTCGCCGGGTTGACGGTGTCACGACCCCGCCCGCCAGCCGGCGGCACGAAGCGCCCGTCGACGAACAGGCCGTATGAAGGTCGAAGATCGACGATCGCGGTCGACTCGGGGGCGGGCGCGTACTCGAACATCAGTCCACCGTCACGTCGTCGGGACCGGCGTACGCGCCGGTGGTCAGCTTCGTCCGCTGCCTGAGCAGGTCGTTGAGCAGGCTCGACGCACCGAACCGGAACCACTGCGGGCTCAGCCACCCTGGCCCCGCGGTCTCGTTCACCAGGACCAGGTACCGGATCGCGTCCTTGCTGGAACGGATGCCACCGGCCGGCTTCACCCCCACCTGACGCCCGGTCCCGGCCAGGAAGTCGCGCACCGCCTCCAGCATGAGCAGCGTCACCGGCGGCGTCGCCGCGATCGGGATCTTGCCGGTCGACGTCTTGACGAAGTCGGCGCCGGCCAGCATCGCCAGCCACGACGCCCGGCGGACGTTGTCGTAGCCGCCCAGCTCGCCGGTCTCCAGGATCACCTTGAGGTGGGCGTCGCCGCACGCCTGCTTCACCGCCACGATCTCCTCGTGCACGGCGCCGTAGCGTCCGGCCAGGAACTCGCCCCGGCTGATCACCATGTCGATCTCCTCCGCGCCGGCCGCGACCGCCGCCCGCACCTCCGCCAGCTTCACCGCCAGCGGCGCCTGACCGGAGGGGAAGGCCGTCGCCACACTCGCCAGGCGCACCCCGCTGCCGTGCAGCTCTCCAGCGGCCACCGGCGCCATCGACGGGTACACGCAGACCGCGGCCACGGCCGGGCAGGACGGGTCCGCCGGGTCGGGTCGGCGGGCCTTCGCGCACAACGACCGGACCCGGCCCGGCGTGTCCGAACCTTCCAATGTCGTCAGATCGATCATGCGGATCGCCAGGTCGATCGCGTACGCCTTCGCGCTCGCCTTGATTGAGCGGGTGGCCAACATCGCCGCCCGTCGTTCCAGGCCCACCCGGTCAACCCCCGGCAGCCCGTGCAGGAACGTCCGCAGCGCCCGCTCCGACCCAGTCACCTCGGCCAACCCCGTCATACGCCCGAGTCTCCCACGCCCCCCGCCCCCACCGCTGGATCGGCGTTGACCATGACTGCTGCGCGTGAACCTCACCCCAATTCATCCGCAGCAGTCATGATCACGCGGGGGGCGGGGGGCGGGCGGGTGGGGCGGTAGGTTGGTGGGGTGGATGTTCTGGTGGTTGACAATCCGCTGGCTCAGGCCCGGCTCACCGTCATGCGTGACGTCGACACGCCGCCGGCGACCTTCCGGGCCGCCCTCAACGAGTTGTCCACCATGCTTCTGTACGAGGCGGCCCGGACGTTTCCGTTCGAGAATCATCCGATTCAGACTCCGGTCGCCCCGACGGTCGGCGTCCGGCTGGCCCGGCCGCCGCTGCTGGTGCCGGTGCTGCGCGCCGGCCTCGGCATGGCCGACGCCGCCCTGGCGCTGCTGCCCGGCTCGCTGATGGGGTTCGTCGGGCTGGCCCGCGACGAGCAGACCCACCAACCCCGCGCCTACCTGGAGTCCCTGCCCGAGGACCTCACCGGCCTGCCCGCGATCGTGCTCGACCCGATGCTGGCCACCGGCGGCTCGCTGGCGCACTGCTGCCGGCTGCTGGTCGAACGGGGCTGCTCGGACATCACCGTCCTGTGCGTGCTCGCCGCCCCGGAGGGCGTGGAGCGGCTGGCCCGCTCCGGTCTCCCGCTGCGGCTGATCACCGCTTCGATCGACGAACGCCTCAACGAGCACGCGTTCATCGTCCCCGGGCTGGGCGACGCCGGCGACCGCCAGTTCGGCCCCCGCTGAACCCACTCGCGGGGAGATGCGGCTGCCTGCGCCACCGCGTACCGTGTCGGGCCATGACCTCCGTTGCCCTGGCCGAAGAGCTGCTGTTACTGGCATATGACGACGAGACCGGCAAAGCGACCGGCTCCCGGATCGGCCTCGACCTCGGGATGGCCGCCGCCGTCCTGGTCGAACTGGCCCTGGCGGGCCGCGTCGCCCTCGACGGAACCCTGCTCACCGTCCCTGACCCCACCCCGACCGGCGAGCCGATCGCCGACGGCGTCCTGGCCGTGCTGGCCCGGGACACCCCGCAGAGCGCCGGCGCCTGGGTGCAGCGGCTGCGCCACGGCCTGCGCGACAAGGTGCTGGCGGACCTGTGCGCCCGCGGCATCATCCGCGACGTCGACGAGAAGGCGTTGGAGCACATTCCGCTGCACCGGTACCCGCTGGCCGACGGCGGGGTCGTCGAGCAGGAGGTTCGGTCCCGGCTGGCCGCCGCCCTCACCGCCGACGACGCCCCGGCCGAGCGGACGGCGGCGCTCGCCGCTCTCGTCGCGGCCACCCGGATGGAGCCGGCGCTGAGACTCGCCAGCGCGGAAACCGTCGCCGCCCACCGACGGTTGGAGGAGATCGCCGAGCGGGCCGGCTTCGCCAGCGGGGCGGGCATGGAGAACTCGGTGGTCCGGCCGTCGGTGGCCCTCGTCATCGGGTCGTTGTGCCGGGCGATCGACACCGCGCTGGGCCGCGCTGCCGCCTGAGCGTTGGCCGGATTGGTCTCCCGCCGGAGCGGGTACCCCCGGTAGCGACGACGTCGCTGCGTGGAAGGGCCCCGATGACCGAGACGCTGGCAGGGCTGACGGACCCGCCGACCCGACCCACCGTGGCGGCAGGCGCATCGCGAGGGCGCCGTCCGGTGGACCTGGTCACCGTAGGGGTCGAGGAGGAGTTTCTCCTCTACGACCTGGCGGCGGCGCAGCCGGCCCAGGTCGCGGAGCGGGTGATGGCCGCCGTCGCCGATGCCGGTCGGCCGCCGGTCCAGCACGAGTTCCTGACCACCCAGATCGAGATCGCCAGCCAGCCGGTCCTGGACCTCGCCGACCTGGGCGAGGAGCTGTCGGCGCTGCGGCGCACAGTGGCGACCGCCGCGGCCACCGTCGGGGCGGCCCTCGTCGCGGTGGGCGCACCTCCGCTGGCGTTCGACCAGACCCCCCGGGTGTTCGACACCCCCCGCTTCCGACGCATGGTGACCGAGGTGGGCGCCCTCGCCCCTGGTCCCGGGGTCTGCGGCACCCACATCCATGTCGGCATCGACGATCGTGACCTCGGCGTCCAGGTGATCAACCACATGCGGCCGTGGTTGCCGGTGCTGGGCGCCCTGGGGACCAACTCGCCCTACTTCGGCGGCAACGACACCGGATACGCCAGCTGGCGCGCCATGGTCTGGGGGCAGTGGCCGTCCGTGGAAAGCCCGCCCCACCTGCGTTCCGCCGCCGACTACGATGCCACCGTCGCCCGACTCATCGACAGCGGGGCGCTCATGGACTACGGGATGCTCTACTGGCACGCCCGGCTGTCCGCGCACGTGCCCACCGTCGAGGTGCGGGTGGGAGACGTCGGGCTCACCGCCGCCGACACCGTCCTCGCGGCCGCGCTGGTCCGGGCCCTGGCCGCGACGGGGCTGCGGCTGGCACGGGCGGGCGTCATGGCTGATCCGGTCCCGCACCATGTCCTCAGCGCCGCGCACTGGCGGTCGGCGCGGGACGGACTGCGCGGCCACACCTTCGATCCGGCCACCGGCGCCTTCGCGCCGACGCAGCGGGTGCTGGGCCGGCTGGTCGCCCTGGTCACCCCGGAGTTGCGTCGGCACGGAGACCTGGGCATGGTGACGGTCGGCGTGGCCAGGGCGCGGTCCCAGGGCGCCGGGGCGGACCGGCAACGGGCCGTGACGCAGGCGGCCGGGGCCCATGCCCTCCTGCCCTACCTCGCCGAGCAGACCGTCGTGCCCACTCGCTGACCCTCGTCCGGCCGGTCCGCCTGACCGACTCAGGCGCCGCCAAGGCGGCCGGCGAACTCGGCGCGCATCGTGGCGAGCGCCTCCCCGGCGCGGGCCCGCGCCCCGGCCACGTCGCCGGCGGCCACCGGCTCGACTGCCTCCAGGTACGCCTTGAGTTTGGGCTCGGTGCCCGAAGGCCGGAACACCACCCGGCGGCCCGCGGCCCGCACGATGAGCACGTCCGCCCCGGGGAGCAGATCCTCCACCGCGGTCACCGGCGCCCCGGCGAGCGCTCTCGGCGGCGCCGCCCGCAGCGCGGCCATGGCCGCCGCGATGGCCGCCGGGGACGGCAGGCGCGCCGCCAGCTGGTCGGTGACGTGCGCCCCGCACTCCACGGCCAGGGCGTCCAGCCGCCCGGCCACGCTCTGGCCGTCGGCGCGCAACCGCGCGGCCAGCTCCGCCACCAGCAGCGCCGCCGTGATCCCGTCCTTGTCCCTGACCACACCCGGCGCGACGCAGTAGCCGAGCGCCTCCTCGTAACCGAAAGCCAGGTCGCCCGCCCGCACGATCCACTTGAACCCGGTCAGCGTCGCGGCGTGCGCCTCGCCCCGGCTGGCGCACAACGCCGCCAGCATCGACGACGACACGATCGTGGTCGCGTAGACGCCCCGGGCGCCGCTTCGCATGAGATGGTCGGCGAGCAGCACGCCCAGCTCGTCACCGTGCAGCGTCCGCCACCGACCGCCGTCGGGGACGGCCACCGCGCACCGGTCCGCGTCCGGGTCGTTCGCGACCGCCAGGTCCGCGTCGGTCTCCCGGGCCAGATCCAGCAGCCGGTCCATCGCTCCCGGCTCCTCCGGGTTCGGGAACGCGACGGTGGGAAAAGTCGGATCCGGCCGGGCCTGACTGGCCACCACTGTCGGCGGGTCGAACCCCGCCCTCGCGAACGCCGCGTCGAACACCTCCCGCCCCACGCCGTGCAGTGGGGTGTAGACCGTCCGAAGGGAGCGGGGGCCTGGGCTCAGCAGAGCGGCCGCGGCGGCCAGATAGGACGCCACCACCTCGTCGCCCAGCGTCTCGCCCGGGCCGCCCAGCGGCACCCGGGCCAACGGCCCGACCGTCGCGATCGCCGCGCTGATCTCCGCGTCCACCGGGGAGGCGATCTGCGCGCCGACGCCCCACCGCCCGCCCAGCGGCCCCAGGTACACCTTGTAGCCGTTGTCGGCCGCCGGGTTGTGGCTGGCGGTCACCATGACGCCTGCCGCCGCGCCCAGCGACCGCACCGCGTACGCCAGCACCGGGGTCGGCAGCGGGCGGGGCAGGACCATCGCCGGCCGGCCGGCGCCGGTGGCGACCGCCGCGGTTCGCTCGGCGAACGCCCGCGAGCCGCGGCGCGCGTCGTACCCGATCACCAGGGGCCCGACGGCGTCCCGTTCGGCCAGCCAGCGGACCAGGCCCGAGGCGGCCGCGGTGACCACGGCGAGGTTCATGCCGTTCGGGCCGGCCCGCAGCACCCCACGCAGCCCGGCGGTCCCGAACGCCAACGGGGCGGCGAACCGCTCCGTCAGCTCTGGCGTCGAACGCGGCCAGTCATCGAGGAGCCGGCGCAGCTCCGCCCGGTCCACCGGGTCGGGGTCGTCGTCGATCCACCGCAGGACGTCGGTGCGCAGATCGCCAGAGGCCATCCGCTGTTACTAGCACGTCCAGCGGCCAGGTCAAGCGGCCAGCCGGAAGGAGCGGACCATCTCGTCGAAAATGGATCGGCTCTCGGTGAACCGGCTCTCGTCCGCGGTGAGGTAGAACGAGTACGCGCGTCCCTCGGCCACCACCGCCCGCCAGACGCCGTGCCGCATACCGTCGCCAGCGCCGCAGGTGTACTCCAGCTCAGCGGCCGGGCGCCCGTCCAGCTCGACGCGACGCAACCCGACCTGCTGGTAGGGCTGGGCACAGGTGTCGGCGCGGCGAAGGCCGGACTCGGCGATCCGGATGAACCGGAGGGGTTCGGCGCTCGCCGGCTCGACCAGAATCCTGACCTTGCGCTGGCCGTCGGCCGGGTCGGCGAAGTCGACCCAGCTGCCGGCGCTGGCCCGCTGCCACCCGCGCGGCACGTTCACGCTGACGCCGCGGGCGCTGTGCCGCTGGGTGGGGAAGTCGGCGGCCGGCTCCGCCGGCGCCAGCGCCCGGGCCGGCAGGTAGTTGTCGTCGCCGCTGTTCGCGGCCACCACGGCGCCCAGGAACGCCAGCGCGGCCAGGCCGGCGCCGGCGGCGATCCTGGTCTGTCGGGGCCAGGCGGCGACGGTGGCCTGCGCACGCGTCGCCCGGCCGCGGAGCGCCCCGCGTAGCGCCATGGCGCGCGACCCGGCGCCGGCCGCCGACGCGGCGCCGCCAGCCGGCGGCGTGCCGTGCGCTGGTGGCGAGCCGTCCGCCGTGGATCGTGAACCCAGCGCCGCGGTCGGCGAATCGTCGGCAGGACCGAGCGTCGGGGGGCGGACGACCGCGGGCAGCGGCGTGGTGGCGGCGGACCCGGCCGACCACGGCGACGGCGGCAGCGGGCCGCGGCGGTCGCCGACCGTGGCCTGAGCGGCGGTCGGGGCGCCAGTGGCTGCCAGGTCGTCCGTAGCGGCACGGACGTCGACGGGGGCGGTGGGCCGATGTCGGCCCGCCGCCGCCGCCTCGGCGCTCTCCTGACCGGCCCGCAACCTGGCGAGCCGGTCGGTCAGTGACTCCCCGGGCGCCAGCATCGCCCGCCCGCCGATCTGGCCGGTGGGACCCGGCGCGGCCGCGGTCGGCCTCGGCACGGCGGTGACCCGCTGGGCGGGCACGATCGCGTACGGGTCGGTGACGACGTGGCCGGGCGCGACGCTGGCCAACGGCCCGGCGAGCAGCTCACGCAGCATCGACCGGGCGGTGACCGTGTCCAGTCGACGGTACGGGTCCTTCTCCAGCAGCGCCATGAGGACCTCGGCGAGCGGACCGGCCCGTAGCGCCCGGGCCGGCGCGTCCTCGACGACGGCGTGCATGGTCTCGATCGGGTCGCCGCGGTCGAACGGCGGCCGGCCCTCGACGGCGGTGTACAGGGTGACTCCGAGCGAGAACAGGTCGCTGGGCGGGCCGAACGCGTGCCCGATGGCCCGTTCCGGCGAGATGAAGTGCGGCGATCCGAGCACCATGCCCGGGGTGGTGAGCTGGGCGGCGTCGTGCAGGTGGGCGACGCCGAAGTCGGTGAGCACGCAGCGGCCGTCGACGGCGATGAGCACGTTGGCCGGCTTGACGTCGCGGTGCAGGATGCCGGCGGCGTGCGCGACCTCAAGCGCGCCCAGCAGCGCGATTCCGATCTTGGCCACCGCACGGGGGGCGAGCGGCCCGTCGTCGACGATGTGGTCGGCCAGGCTACGGGCCTCCAACAGCTCCATGACGATCCACGGCCGGCCGTGCTCGGTGACCACGTCGTACACCTGCACCACCGACGGGTGGGACAGGCACGCTGCGGCCCGCGCCTCGCGCAGCGTCCGCTCGTACATCGCATGCCGGTCGCTGAGCGCCATCGTCGGCGGCGGGACCACCTCTTTGACCGCGACGTCCCGGTTGAGGACGGTGTCGGTGGCCTGCCAGACCGTGCCCATGCCGCCATGGCCGACCACCGTGCGGACCGTGTACCGACCGCCAATGGTCGTGCCGGGGGCGGTCGGGCCGCTCCAGGTCGAAATCTGAGTCAAAGGAAACGCCGCCGAGTCACGAGAACGTCGAGGGATCTACGGGTATGCATATCGAGAGGCTTGCGCCGCACGGAACCATCTTCGTGGCTCGACGGTTCGCTCGCAAAGGGAGCGGACCGGTTGGCCCCGAACAGTGATGCCGTACGCACTCGTCGTGTCCAACCGCTTTCCCTCCGTACGGGTGACGCCCCGCGGCGACGCGGTCGCGGCGCCGCCGGCGCGTCGTCCCCGACGTGGCCTCTACGATCGGCGGCATGAGCGGACGGGCCAGCGAGTCGGGTTTCCAGATCAAGCCGGTGTACGGGCCCGGTGACCTGCCCGAAGGCCTGCCGGAGCGGCTCGGGGCGCCGGGAAGTTACCCGTTCGCCCGGGGGGTCTACCCGACCATGTACACGTCCCGGCCGTGGACGATGCGGCAGTATGCCGGGTTCGGGACCGCCGCCGAGTCCAACGCCCGATACCGCCAGCTGCTCGCCGCCGGCACGATGGGCCTGTCGGTGGCCTTCGACCTGCCCACCCAGATGGGGTACGACTCCGACGAGGCGATCGCCTCCGGCGAGGTCGGCAAGGTCGGCGTGGCGATCGACTCGATCGAGGACATGCGGACCCTGTTCGACGGCATCCCGCTGGACAAGGTCTCCACCTCGATGACGATCAACGCGCCGGGCTCGGTGCTGCTGCTGCTCTACCAGCTGGTCGCCGAGGAGAACGGCGTCGCCGGCGACCAGCTGTCGGGCACCATCCAGAACGACATCCTCAAGGAGTACATCGCCCGCGGCACGTACATCTTCCCGCCGAAGCCGTCGCTGCGCCTGGTCGCCGACACCTTCGCCTACTGCCACGCGGAGATCCCGCGCTGGAACACGATCTCGATCTCCGGCTACCACATGGCCGAGGCCGGGGCGTCGCCTACGCAGGAGATCGCTTTCACGCTCGCCAACGGCGTCGAGTACGTCCGCGCCGCGATCGCCGCCGGCCTGGACGTGGACGACTTCGCCCCACGGCTGTCGTTCTTCTTCGTCGCCCGCACGACGCTGCTGGAGGAGGTCGCCAAGTTCCGGGCCGCCCGCCGGATCTGGGCCCGGCTCATGCGGGAGGAGTTCGGCGCCACCAACCCCAAGTCGTGGATGCTGCGTTTCCACACCCAGACCGCCGGCGTGCAGCTGACCGCCCAGCAGCCCGAGGTGAACCTGGTCCGGGTGGCGGTCCAGGGCCTTGGCGCGGTCCTTGGCGGCACCCAGTCGCTGCACACCAATAGCTTCGACGAGGCCATCGCCCTGCCGACCGAGAAGGCGGCCAGACTGGCTCTGCGCACCCAGCAGGTGCTCGCCTACGAGACCGACCTGACTGCGACCGTCGACCCGTTCGCCGGCTCGTACGTCATGGAGGCGATGACCGCGGAGATCGAGACGGCGGCGGTGGCCCTGATGGCGCGGGTCGCCGACCACGGCTCGTCGGTCGGCGCGATCGAGGCGGGCTTTCAGAAGCGGGAGATCGAGTCGTCGGCGTACCGCATCTCGCAGGAGATCGACTCCGGGGAGCGGGTCGTGGTCGGCGTCAACCGGTTCACCGTCGAGACCGAGGAGCCGTACGAGCCGCTGCGGGTGGACCCGGCCATCGAGGCACAGCAGTGCGCCCGGCTGGCCCGGCTGCGCGCCGGTCGCGACAACGCCGCTGTGGCGGCGGCCCTGGTCGCGCTGCGTACGGCGGCGGAGGGCACGGACAACGTCCTGCGCCCGATGAAGGACGCCCTGCGGGCCCGCGCCACCGTCGGCGAGGTGTGCCACGCGCTGCGGCAGGTCTGGGGTCTGTACCAACCGGCTGACTCGTTCTAGCGGTTCCGGCGCGCGCCGTCCAAAGTCACGCCCCTGACCTGCGTTAACCTGGGTCGTCCCCCGACAAACCAAGGTGCAAACTTCCACGAACTGGGTAGGTTGCGAAAGTGGCGCTGCCGTGAGCGAGCCGACGGCGCCGTGATGTTGGGAGAAGGGCGGCTGCGGTGGCACGGACACCGGGCACCGCGGCCCCCGGGCCCGACCCAGGCGACGACCCGCCGCCGACGTCGCGTCCGGCCAGTCCGCGACCGCGCGGGGCCGGGCCGTCGACCACGACCAGACGAGATCGAGACGCCACCGTGACAACCGCGCTGACCCGACCCGACCATGACGCCGACGCGCGTCGCCCCGTGCCGACCGCCAACGCGCACGCCTCACCCCGGCACGATGCCGCCACCGCCCTGACCGCCGGGCCGGCCCTGACCTGGCTGGACGGTTGGCTCGCCGCCCGCAGCGACGAGCTGGTGGCGGTACGCCGCCATATCCACGCCCACCCCGAGCTGTCGCACCAGGAGTTCGAGACGGCCGCGTTGGTAGCGCGGGAGCTGGCCGTAGCCGGGCTCACGCCGCGCCTGCTACCCAAGGGCAACGGCGTCATCTGCGACATCGGCGACGGGGACCGGGTGGTGGCGCTGCGCGCCGACATGGACGCGCTCCCGCTCCAGGACATCAAGGACGTCGCGTACCGGTCGACGGTCGCCAACGTCGCCCACGCCTGCGGGCATGACGTGCACACCACCGTCATGCTCGGGGTAGCCAAGGCGTTGGCCGAAGCGGCCAGCCGGGGAGAGCTGCCCGGCCGGGTGCGGATGCTCTTCCAACCCGCCGAGGAGTCGGTGCCGTCGGGAGCGCCGGAGGTCATCGGCGCCGGCGGCCTCATTGACGTCGGCGCGGTCTACGCCCTGCACTGCGCGCCGCAGCTGACCGTCGGGACGGTCGGGGTGCGCTCCGGGCCGTTCACCGCGGCGGCTGACACTGTCGAGGTGCGACTGACCGGCAAGGGCGGGCACACCGCCCGGCCGCACGTCACCGCCGACCTCGTCCAGGCCCTGGGCCGGGTGATTGTAGACGTTCCGGCGCTGTTGGGCCGCCGGGTGGACCCACGGGCCGGCCTGTCGATGGTCTGGGGCACCGTGCACGCCGGTGAGGCGTTCAACGCCATCCCCGGGTCGGGCATGGTCAAGGGCACCCTGCGGGTGCTGAGCCGGGACGCCTGGCGCGGCGCCCCGGACCTCATCGAGGAGCTGGTCCGCGCGGCGGTCGCCGGCACCGGCGCGGACGCCGAGGTGGCCTACACCCGCGGCGTGCCACCGGTGATCAACGATCGTCGGGCGAACGCGGTCATCGCCGCCGCCGCCGGGGCGGCCATCGGCGCCGACCACGTCGTGGAGGCCGAGATCAGCATGGGGGGCGAGGACTTCTCCTTCTACCTGGAGCAGGTGCCCGGCGCCATGATCCGACTCGGCACGGCGACCGCCGGCAGCGAGGGCGCCCTCGACATCCACCAGGGTGGCTTCGACGTGGACGAACGCGCGATCGGCTGCGGCGTCCGGGTGATGGCCCAGACGGCCGTCGCCGCGCTCGACGGCATGTGACCGCGCCGGGCGACCTGACCGGCGGGCGGTTGGTCAGGTCGTCGGCCCGCTGGGGTCCACGCGGGCTGCCGGACGGCGACGCCGCAGGGCGACGAGGAGCCCGGCCATCGGCACGCCGATCAGGACCAGCCACGGCAGCAGGGCGCCGAGCACGGTCACGGCCACCTGCAACGAGCTGGTGAACGCGCCCCAGCCGGCCTTCAGCCCGGCCACGAAGCCGGTCGTCGGCCCGTCGGCGGCGACGTCCGGGCCGAGGATGGCCAGACGCAGCGTCGACATCGCGACCGCGTCGGCGAGGCTCCGTTGGCGCGCCTGGAGCGAGGCCAGCTCCTTCTCCCGCTCCGCAAGCTCGCCCTCCACCGACACCAGCTCGGTGATGGAGCTGGCGCGGGCGAGCAGCGCCCGGGTGCGGGTGACGCTGGCCTGCTGGCTGGCGATCCGGACGTCGAGGTCGACCACCTGTTCGGTGACGTCGTCGGCGCTCAGCTCCCGCCCTTCCTCGCGGTCGCCCACCTTGGCCAGCTCGTCGACGACGGCGCCGAACCGGGAGGCCGGGATCCGCAGCTCCACCGTGGCCCGTGACTGGTCGCCGTCGTGGGCGCGTTGGTCGCCGCCGACGTATCCGCCAGCGGCGCGGGCGATGCTGATCGCTTTCGCCGCCGCCTCGTCGACCCGCGCCGACCGGTCCACCCGGACGGTCAGCGAACCGGTGTGGATGACCTGTCGACGGTCCGCGGCCACCGGCGCCGGCGTTGCGGGCCGACCCTGGCCCTCGGCCTGGCGTAGCCCGGCCGTGTCCTGGTAGGCGTTCTCGGCGTCCTGGTGGACGGCCGGCGCCGGCGCCGACCGGGACGAGGCGTCGTCGGCGCCGCAACCGGCGACGAGCGACGCCGCCACGGTCACGGCCAGCGCCCGCGCTGTGGCGAAACGGCTGGAACTGGTCATCGGGTCCTCCGTTTTCCCCGTCGCGCCCGGGGGCGCGTGCTGTTGGCGGTGGGACGCCCCTGGTTCCGGTGGGGTTCCTCCACGGCGGGGGCAGTGAGCGACGTCGATCGCAGGCACAATCGGCGGGTGACCCCCGAACACGCGGCTGCCGCGAGCCGGATACCGACGCAGTGGCTCGGCAGCGCCTACATCGACTGCCCGATGACCGTCCGTAGAGCCCGCCGCTGGGGGCTGTCGGGTTGGTCGTTCCATGTGGCCAGCCGGGGCGGGGTGCTCGGCGAGGCGTCCGCCGACACGGTCGCCGCGGCGCTCGGCTTCTTCGCCCCGGACCTGGTCCGGGATGCCTGGGACGCCGCGCGCCGGGTCCGGCCGCCGGTGGAGATCGCCGCGCAGAGCATCGCCGAGTGCTGCCGGTGGGGCACCGAGCACCTCGACGGGTTCGTCCGGGTGCGTCGGCTCATCGACCTGGCCGCGCCGGTCGTCCGCAACGCCGACGGCGCCGGGCTGCCGTTGTTCGTCGCCTGGCGGTCCATGCCCAGCCCGGACGTCACGCCGGGGGCCCGGGCCGCGGTGCTGCTGCACCTGTTGCGCGAACTCCGGCTCGGCGCCCATCTCATCGCGGTACGGGCCGCCGGGCTCAGCCCGGTCGAGTCGATCCTCGGCGGCCCCGACGGCGAACGGGGCGCCGCCGCGCTGGGCTGGGCCGGGCCCTACCCGCCGGGCGCCCCCCTGGTCCGTCGGCGGGTCTGGTCCGACCAGGTCGCCGACAGCATGGTCGGCCGGGCGATGGCCGGCCTCACCCCGGCCGAGCGGGGTGAGCTGGTCGATCTGCTCCACGCCGCGTGGCGACGCTGCGAGGCTGCGGCGACGCGACAGGTCGCCTGAGCCGGTCCGTGGCCCGCGATCCGGAAAACCCGGTGACAGCGGCCGGCGGATCGGTTCGAATTGCTGTCGTGACGCTCCCCGATGGCTGGACCACCCGCCGACCCACCCTCGACGACATCGCGGCGATCCTGGCGGTCGTGCACGCCAGCGACATCGCCTCGGTCGGCTACCCGGACTTCGGGGCGGACGAGGTCGAGGAGGTGCTCCGGGCGCCGAATTTCGATCCCGCCGCCGATTCCTGGCTCGCCGTCGACCCGGCCGGGGAGGTCGTCGCCTGGGCGTACCTGGAGAACCCGCACGGCGCCGACCGCGAGAACGTCGAGGTGTACGTCCATCCGGAACACGGCGTGCCCGCCCAGCCGCCGCTGCTGGACCTGCTGCTGGGCCGGGTGGTCGAGCGGGCCGCCGCCGCCGGGCGTGAGCAGGTGCGGGTCCGCGCCGGCGCCATTCCGACCGAGCTGCGCTACATCGCGCTTCTGCGGTCGGCGGGCTTCGCCTTCGTCAAGCGGTACGCCCGGATGGCCCGGCCGTTGACGGCGGCCGACGCCCGGCTCCCCGATCCGCCGCCGGGGGTGCTCATCCGCCCGCTGCGCAGCGTCGACGACGCTGACCTGCGGACGTTCTTCACGATCCTCGACGCCGCCTTTCAGGACACCCCCGACTACCTGCCGCAGACCTACCAGCGGTGGCGGGAACGGCTGGCCGTGATCGCCGCCCCCGAGTGGGACGAATGGCTCGTGGCCGAGGTGGACGGTGTCGCGGTCGGCATCGTCCAGTCGGCGTCCGACAAGACCACGAACGCCGGGCCGGGCCCGTCGGACGGGGACGCCCGATCGGAGGGTTGGGTGCGTAACCTCGCCGTGCTGCGCGAGCACCGGGGCCGCGGGGTGGGCCGGGCGCTGTTGCGGCACGCCTTCGCCATCTACGCGGCGAAGGGACGCGCCTGGGCCGGCCTCGGCGTCGACCTCACCAACCCGACCCGGGCGTACGACCTGTACACCTCGGTCGGCATGTCCGCCTCCTATGAGGCGGACATCTACGAGCGGACGGTGTCGGCCGCGGGCTGAGCCGTCAGGGGTGTGAGGTGCTGGTCGGGCGGGCCCGGAGCGCGGCAACGTAGTCGTCCGGGGCGCCCGCCTTCTCCGCCGCGTTGGCGATCTCCGACAGGTACCAGGCCGTCGGCAGGCCGCCTTCGTAGCCCTCGAAGACGTAGATCCACGCTGGTGACTCACCTTCCAGCGTCGCCACCCGGACGGTGAGTTTGCGGTAGGTGCCGGCGCCGACGCCCTCGATCTCGTCGAGCTGGGCGGCGTCCCACTGGTGGACGTCATACAGGGCGACGAAGACCCGGTCGCCGGGCGACTCGACCACCGTGGTGACCGCGCCCTCCCAACCCAGGGATTCCTCCCCGGCGAAGGTCAGCCGCCACCCTTCCAACCACCCGACCCCAACCATGGGGGAGTGCGGGCAGTAGGCCCGCATGCGGGCCGGGTCCAGGTTTGAGCCGTACGCGGCGTAGAGACGCACAGCGATGACCATAGCTCGATTCGTGGCCCTGGGAGAAGTAGGGGAGAATGCGGCGGTCGCGTGTCGCGCGTGATGAGCTGTGCAGAGCGTGCTCGCCGGGGCGCGTTGTTGATCTCCAAGGGGGCGCCGTGAGCCGGATCGTCATCATCGGTGGAGGCCCGGCCGGCTACGAGGCCGCGTTGGTGGCCACGCAGCTCGGCGCCGAGGTGACGGTGGTCGAGGCGTCCGGCGCCGGCGGCGCCTGCGTGTTGTCGGACTGCGTGCCGTCCAAGACGTTCATCGCCAGCTCCGAGGTGGTCACCGCGCACCGCAACACCGAGTCGATGGGCGTGTTCTCCGGCGGTCAGCAGGCCCTGACCGTGGACGCGGGGATCGTCAACGCCCGGGTGCGCAGCCTGGCCCAGGCCCAGTCCCGGGACATCCACACCAAACTGGTGAAGGCCGGGGTGCAGATGGTCGCCGGCACGGCCAGGCTCGGCGAGGACACCCTGGGCCACACCCACCGGGTCCGGGTCGCCCCGGCCGAAGGCGCCTCGTACGACCTGGACGCCACGACGGTCCTGGTCGCCACCGGCGCCACTCCGCGGGTGCTGGCCAGCGCGGCGCCGGACGGCGAGCGCATCCTCAACTGGCGTCAGGTGTACGACCTGGAGCAGTTGCCCGAGCACCTCGTCGTCGTCGGTTCCGGGGTCACCGGAGCTGAGTTCGCCAGCGCCTACCTGGCCATAGGCGTGCCGGTCACCCTGGTCTCCAGCAGGGACCGGGTGATGCCGCACGAGGACGCCGACGCGGCGATGGCGATCGAGAAGGTCTTCCGCGACCGCGGGATGACGATCCTCAACAACTCCCGCGCCGACGCGGTGCGCCACACCGGCGACGGCGTGGAGGTGAGCCTGGCCGACGGTCGCGTCGTCACCGCCTCACATGCGCTCATGGCGGTGGGATCGATCCCCAACACCACCGGCCTGGGCCTGCCCGAGTACGGGGTCGAGGTCAACGACTGGGGTTACGTCACCGTCGACCGGGTGTCCCGGACGAACGTCCCGGGCATCTACGCCGCCGGCGACTGCACCGGGGTGTTGCCGCTGGCCAGCGTCGCCGCGATGCAGGGCCGGATCGCCATGTGGCATGCGCTCGGCGAGGCGGTCCAGCCGCTGCGGCTGCGCACCGTCGCCTCGAATGTCTTCACCGACCCGGAGCTGGCCACCGTGGGGGTCTCGCAGAACGACGTGGAGTCCGGGAAGGTGCCGGCGCGGGCCGTCATGCTGGGTCTGGACGGCAACCCGCGGGCCAAGATGTCGGATGTGGCGGATGGCTTCGTCAAGCTGTTCTGTCGCCCGGCGACCGGCCAGATCATCGGCGGGGTGGTCGTCGCGCCGCGGGCCAGTGAGCTGATCCTGCCGATCACCATGGCGGTGGAGAACGGTCTCACGGTCAACCAGCTGGCCCACACGATCACGATCTACCCGTCGATGTCCGGCTCGATCACCGAGGCGGCGCGGCAGCTCATGCGGCACGTCGTCGACTGATCGCCCCGACGGTCGGCGCGGGCGCCCCGCCGGTCACCAGCCGGCCGGAAGCGGTTTGCCCTCGGCGTAGCCGGCGGCGCTCTGCACCCCGATCACCGCACGTTCGCGCAGCTCGGCCAGCGTCGACGCGCCCGCGTACGCGCAGGCGCTGCGCAGCCCGGCGACGATGACGTCCAGCAGGTCCTCGACCCCGGGTCGCTGCGGGTCCAGGTGCATCCGGGCGCTGGAGATGCCCTCCTCGAAGACCGCCTTACGGGCCCGCTCGTACAGGCTGTCCTCGGCGGTCCGGGCGCTCACCGCGCGGGCGGAGGCCATCCCGAAGCTCTCCTTGTACCGCCGACCGTCGGCGTCGGTGTAGATGTCGCCGGGGGATTCGTAGGTGCCGGCGAACCAGGAGCCCACCATGACATTGGACGCCCCGGCGGCCAGCGCCAACGCCACGTCGCGTGGGTGCCGCACCCCGCCGTCGGCCCACACGTGCGCCCCCAGCGCCCGGGCCGCCGCCGCGCACTCCAGCACCGTGGAGAACTGCGGCCGGCCCACCCCGGTCATCATCCGGGTGGTGCACATCGCCCCCGGACCAACCCCCACTTTGACGATGTCGGCGCCGGCGGCCACCAGGTCCCGGACGCCCCCGGCCGTCACCACGTTGCCCGCCACCACCGGCGCCGCCGGGCCCAACGCCCGGACCTGCTCCAGCACGGTGAGCATCCGCTCCTGGTGACCGTGGGCGGTGTCGATGACAAGAGTGTCGACGCCGGCCGACAGCAGCGCGGCGGCCCGGTTGGCCACGTCGCCGTTGATGCCCATCGCGGCGGCGATCCGTAGCCGTCCGCGGTCGTCGGTGGCCGGCTGGTACAGGGTGGCCCGCAGCGCGCCGGCGCGGGTGAGGATGCCCACCAGGACGCCGAGCCCGTCGACCACCGGCGCGAGCCGGTGCCGTCCGTCGGCCAGCCGGGCGTACGCGCCGGCCGGATCGGTGTCGACGGCGATGGTGAGCAGGTCCGTCGACATGACCTGGCCGACCTGCGTGAACCGGTCGACGCCCTGGCAGTCGGCCTCGGTCACCACGCCCACCGGCCGATGCTTGTCGTCGACCACGATCACCGCCCGGTGGGCGCGCTTGGTGAGCAGATGGGCGGCGGTGCCGACCGTCTCGGTACGGGTCAGCGTGATCGGGGTGTCGTGCACCAGGTGCCGACGCTTCACCCAGCCGACGACCTCGGTGACGACGTCGATGGGGATGTCCTGGGGGAGCACCGCCACCGCGCCGCGTCGGGCGACGGTCTCGGCCATCCGGCGGCCGGACACCGAGGTCATATTGGCGACGACGATCGGGATGGTGGTGCCGGCGCCGTCGTCGGAGCGCAGGTCGACGTCGAGCCGTGACGACACGGCTGAACGGCTGGGCGTCATGAAGACGTCGCTGTAGGTCAGGTCGTGGGCGGGGGCGAGATCGTTGAGGAACCGCATCTCCCGATCATCGCCGTTCGCGGCGTGGCGGTCAGCCTGAACGGGTTCGGGATGCCGCCGCGGGGGTCCTGGCCGGCGCCGGGCCCGGTGGTCAGTGTCCCGTGCCGTCCAGATAGCGCCACTGACCGTCGAGCCTGACGAAGCGGCTGTTCTCCCGCAGTTCGCCCCGACCGGCGTCGTCGCGGTAGCGCGCCCGGAACTCCACCGTCGCGTCGGTGTCGAAGAGCCCGCCGCCGGCGCCACCGACGATCTCCAGGCCGGACCAGCGCTGTCCGGGGTCCAGATCCAGGTTTCGCGGACGGGTCCGCGGGTGCCAGGTGCGTCGGAGGTAGGCGACGTCGCCGACGGCGAACGCGCTGTAGCGCGACCGCATCAGCGCCTCGGCAGTCGGCGCGTCCTCGCCGGTGTGGTAGCGCCCGCAGCACCGGCCGTACGGCTCGCCGAGGCCGCAGGGGCATGGTTGGGCCGCCCGGTCGCCGCCTGCCAACCTCTGGTCGCCACCGTACGTCTGCGTCACGGAGTCAGCGGATGCTGGCGATGACGGCGCCGGCGGTGACGGTGTCCCCGACCGCCGCGGACAGTCCGCTGACCGTGCCTGCCTTGTGGGCGTTGATGGGCTGCTCCATCTTCATCGCCTCCAGCACCACGACGAGGTCGCCGACGGCGACCTCGTCGCCGTCCGCGACAGCGATCTTGACAATGGTGCCCTGCATCGGCGAGGTCAGGTCGTCGCCCCCGGCGCCGCTGGCGGCCTTCCTCCCGGCCGCCCGGCGTTTGGGCGCCGACGGCCGGGCCGCAGGCCCGCTGGCCGCGCCGAAGCCGGCCGGCAGGCTCACCGCGAGCCGCTTGCCGTCGACCTCGACAACGACGCTCTCGCGTGGCCCGTCCGCCACGGCGACGTCGGCGGCGCCGACGAACGGCGGGACGGTGTTGTCCCATTCGGTCTCGATCCAGCGGGTGTGCACCCGGAACGGCCCGGCGGTGAACGCCTCATCGCGCACGATGAGCCGGTGGAACGGCAGCGCCGTGGCCATCCCCTCGATCACCATTTCGTCCAGCGCCCGGCGCGCCCGCTCCAGCGCCTCGGCGCGCGTCTCGCCGGTGATGATGACCTTGGCCAGCAGCGAGTCGAAGTTGCCGCCGATCACCGCGCCGGCGCCGATGCCGGTGTCGACCCGCACGCCCGGACCTTCGGGCAGGCGTAGCGCGGTCACCGTTCCCGGCGCGGGCAGGAAGCCGCGTCCGGGGTCCTCGCCGTTGATCCGGAACTCGATCGAGTGCCCGCGCGGGGTCGGGTCCTCGGTGTGCCGCAGCGGCTCGCCAGCCGCGATCCGGAACTGCTCCCGCACCAGGTCGATGCCGGAAGTCTCCTCGGTGACCGGGTGCTCCACCTGGAGCCGGGTGTTGACCTCCAGGAACGAGATCGTCCCGTCCTTGCCGACGAGGTACTCGACGGTGCCGGCCCCGTGGTAGCCGGCCTCCCGGCAGATCGCCTTCGCCGACTCGTGGATGGCCGCCCGCTGCTGGTCGGTAAGGAACGGCGCCGGAGCTTCCTCGACGAGCTTCTGGTGCCGACGCTGCAACGAGCAGTCGCGGGTGCCGGCGACGATGACGTTGCCGTGCTGGTCGGCCAGGACCTGCGCCTCGACATGCCGGGGCTGGTCCAGGTACCGCTCGACGAAGCACTCGCCGCGGCCGAACGCGGCGACCGCCTCGCGGGTCGCCGAGGCGAACAGCTCGGGGATCTCCTCCATCGTGCGGGCTACCTTGAGGCCCCGGCCGCCGCCGCCGAACGCCGCCTTGATCGCCACTGGCAGCCCGTGCTCGTGGGCGAACGCCACCACCTCGTCGGGTCCGGCCACCGGGTCCGGGGTGCCGGGCACCAGCGGGGCGCCGGCGCGCTGGGCGATGTGCCGGGCGGTGACCTTGTCACCCAGGTCCCGGATCGCCTGCGGGGTGGGGCCGATCCACACCAGCCCGGCGTCGATGACGGCCTGCGCGAAGTCGGCGTTCTCGGAGAGGAACCCGTATCCGGGGTGGACGCCGTCGGCGCCGGCTCGCTTCGCCACGTCCAGCAGCTTGTCGATCACCAGGTAGGTGGCGGCGGCGGTGTCGCCGCCGAGCGCGTACGCCTCGTCGGCGAGCGTGACGTGTAGGGCGTCGCGGTCGCTGTCGGCGTACACGGCGACGCTGGCCAGGCGGGCGTCGCGACAGGCGCGTACGACCCGGACGGCGATCTCGCCGCGGTTGGCGATCAGGACCTTGCGCACGTCAGGCTCCCTCCCCAGATGGATCAGCCGGGCGAGTCTATCGGCCTGCCTGACGCCACAGCGCGGTCACCGGCGTCCCCAGCTCAGCCAGCATCTTCCGCAGCAACGGCATCGACAGTCCGACGACGGTGCCGTGGTCCCCGTCAATCCGTTCGATGAAGGGGCTGGCCAGGCCGTCGATGGTGAACGATCCCGCCACGTGCAGGGGCTCTCCGGTGGCCACGTAGGCGTCGATCTCGGCGTCGGTGACGTCGGCGAAGAAGACGGTGGTGCCGGCGACCTCGGTGACGACCCGGCCGCTGGCGAGGTCGACGAGGCTGTGCCCGGTGTGCAGGACGCCGGACCGGCCGCGCATCCGACGCCACCGCTCGGTCGCCTCGGCGGCGTCGCGTGGCTTGCCGAGGATCGCGCCGTCGAAGTCGAGGACCGAGTCGCAACCGAGCACCAGGGTGCGCCCGGGGCCGTCGGCGCGGCCCTCGGCGCGTAGCCGGTCGGTGACGGCGGCGGCTTTCAGCCGGGCCAGCTCGCCGGAGACGCTGACCGGGTCGGTGTCGGGGACGGTCGATTCGTCGACTCCGCTGACGATGACCTCGACGTCGATTCCCGCCTCGGCGAGCAGACGATGCCGGGCCGGGCTGGCGGAGGCGAGAACGAGAACGGGGGAGGAGTTGGTCACGCCGGTAAGTTACCTGGTGGCAGCGCGCGCCGGGCTGCCCCGGGGATCGGCCGCGGGCGGGGCCGCGCCCACTGCCGAGTCACCCCCGGACGGGTGTTTCTTCGGGGCGGCCGTTGCCGACAGACCGGCTCTGTCAGCGGTGGCGTTCACTGTGGGTAGGAAGACCGCCGCCAGGCGTGAGCGCCGTGTCGGGCCGGCAACCCGGCTGACCGGGCGCCTGGCCGGGCGAGGGTGCGCCAGCCCGATTCGTCCTTTATGGTTTGTTCTAGCGTAGGCTGGCATCGCCTGGTCATGATGGTGACCACAGCAGCAAGCTCGACCGTGGTCGGATTGCCGCCGACGATGATCGAGGGCTGTGCGGCCGCTGTCGCTGGCGCATGAGGGACGGGCATTGCCATGTCGACAAGAATACGGCCCACGACAAGGTGGATCATGGACGCCCGGGGAAGCCGGAAACGCCGCGGGCGGGTACGGTCATCGTGATGTCCCCTGCGCAGTCCCAGTTGATCGCCGATCGGTACCGCCTCGTCGAGCCGCTCGGTCAAGGCGGCATGGGCAGAGTCTGGATGGCCCGCGATGAGCTCCTGCACCGCGACGTCGCGATCAAGGAGCTCATTCCGCCTGGTGGCCTGACCCCGGACGAGCGTCAGGAGATGCGCGAACGGACGCTGCGCGAGGCCCGCGCCATCGCCAGATTCAACCACCCCAACGTGGTTCGGATCTTCGACATTCTCCGCACCGACGGCGATCCGTGGATCGTGATGGAGCATGTCGCGTCCCGGTCCCTCCAGGAGGTCATCGCCCAGGACGGTCCGATGTCTACCGACCAGGCCGCCGAGATCGGCGCGGGAATGCTCGCCGCGCTCCGGGCCGCCCACCGTGCCGGCGTCGTGCACCGGGACGTCAAACCCGGCAACGTGCTGCTCGGCCACGACGGCCGCGTCGTCCTCACCGACTTCGGCCTCGCGACCGTCCCGGGCGATCCGGTCGTCACCCGCACCGGCCTGGTCCTCGGCTCGCCGGCGTACATCGCGCCGGAGCGCGCCCACGACGGCACCGCCGGCCCCGCCGCCGACCTGTGGTCGCTGGGCGCCACGCTCTACGCCGCCGTCGAGGGGCAGCCGCCGTACGCCCGTCCGTCGGCGATCGCCACGCTCGCGGCGCTGGCCACCGAGCCCCCCGCGCCGGCCCGCCGGGCCGGCCCGCTCAAGCCGCTGCTCAACGGCCTGCTCCGCAAGGACCCGGCGCAACGGATCGACGCCGAGGAGGCCGAGCGGCTCCTGCGGCGCGCGATCGGCCGGCGGGCCCGTCCCAGCCTGAGCCTGCTGCCGGGCGCCCGCCGCGGCCAGCCCGAGCGCAACCGGACCACCGGACAGCTCGCCAACGGCGTCACCTCGGCGCCGACCCCGCGTGCCGGCGGGGCGCCGGTCATCCCGGGCCGCGCCGAGTCGCCCGTCGCGGACCAGGTGTCGGCGGCCGGCGCCACCGCGGCGCTACCCGGGGGCGCTGTCGAGAGCGTCGACGCGACCACGGTCCTCGACGCCGGCGGTCGTCCGAACGCCGGACCCGCCACGGCGCCTCAGGCGCCGAAGCAGGGGTCCGACGGCAGTCGGACCGGCAAGGGCGGTCGCACGCCGCCCCCGGCTTCCTCGACGTCACCGCGGCGCACGGTTCCGGACCGGGCGGTCGCCGCGCCGGCGGCCCTGGCGGCCGGGACCGCCGTCACGCCCGCGCGGGTGGGTCGACGCGCTCGGGTCGTCGCTTCGTTGCGGGGCTCGTTCGACATCCTGCGGCAGCGGCCGGCGTGGCTCGCCGGCGGCGCGGCCACGGCGGTCGCTGTCGCGGCCACCGTGGCGATGGCCATGCCGGGAGACCGACCGGCTGGACCGGTGGCCGCCGCCAACGGTGGGCTGCCATCCACGGCGCCGAGCGGCACTCCGGCTGACACCGGCGCCCCGGGCGGCGTTCCACCGACTGCCCCGCCCTCGGCTGCCCCGACCCCGGTCGTCACCCCCTCGTCGGGCCCGACCGCCGCGAAGCTTCCCAACGGCTGGCGCCTGTACCAGGGCGACGGGTACACCGTGGGCGTGCCGGCTGGCTGGCGGGTCCAGCGGGACGGGCAGATGCTCTTCTTCCGGGAGAACTCCGGCCAGTACCGGCTGCTCGGCATCGGGAACATGCGCAGCGCCGTGTCAGACCCGGTCGCCGAGCTGCGGGAACAGGAACGGCAACGCCGGGGCCGCTACGGCCAGTACAACCGGATCGCCATCCGACCCGTTGACTACCGCGTCGGCCCGGCGGCGGACTGGGAGTTCAACTACACCAAGGCCGCCCGGCTGCACGTCGTCCACCGGGGCATCGTCACCGGCCCACGGAGCTGGCATTCGATCTTCTGGCTGACCCCTGAGCGGACCTGGAAGGCGAATGTGCCGTACTTCAACGCCGTCGTGAACTCGTTCCAGGTCCGATAGCCCGTCATCCCTCGGGCGCGAGCAGCTCCGACACCGTCGCCGCCGTGGTCGGGGCCCTCCCCAGCGCCTCGGCCACCATCGCCTCGTCCAGGACCGTCGCGGTGGTGTCGACCCGGTCGTCCTCGGTGACGACCGCGACCACCTCCAACGCCCGTAGCCGTCGCCACAGGTCGGGCTCGCCCGGCCCGAGCACGTCAAAGGCCGCCGCGAGCAGCTGCGCGTGGTCAGGCTCGACGATGGCGTCCACGCTGGCGGTGGCGATGAGCAGCCGGGCCACCTCGTCCTGATCCGCGACCGGCAGGGCGCTGAACCGGTCCCGGACCACACCGAGATCCGGGGCCTGGGCGCCCAGGCGCCGCACCGAGGCGTCCACCGTCACGCGTTCGGCCCCGGTCAGGTGGTGCACGTCGTACAGGTGCCGGCAGACGACCTCCAACAGCTCGTCGTCGGCGCCTGCCAGCACGATCAGCGGCAGCAGCGCACCGGCCGCGGCCGCGCGTGGCGACAGGTCGCCGCCGAACGGCGTCGCGAGCGCGGCGTCCAGCGAACGGACGTCCGGGACCGGGGTCCGCAGTGTGACGGTGCGTTCGCCGAAGCCGGCGCTGACCGGACGGTAGGTGAACACCAGCGGCTGCGGCGGGGTGGGCAGCCTCAGACCGTCGGGCTGACTCCGTGCGAACCGGTCGGCGAAGTCAGCCTCGTCCAGGACGGTCGGCGCGCACGCGGCGTGCCACGCGTACGCCCACCGGGAGGGGACGGCCTGTCCCGCGGCCAGATAACGGCCGATGCCCGCGACGAGCCGCGGGGACGCGTGACCGGGCTGCGGGTCGGGCGGCGTCAGATCCGGGTCTCCCAGCGCGATGACGCCGGCGAGCAGCGCCGTGAACTCGGCCGCCTGGGCGTCGAACGCGTCGGCGCGCCGGTGTTGCCGTCGGAGGCGGGCGACCTCGGCGGCGATGGCGACGTAGTCGGCCAGACCTTCGGGCCCGCCGCCCAGGTCGTGCAGCACCCGACGTTCCAGCCCGGCCAGGAACAGCCACAGGTGCGCGACCGGGGCCGGGCCGGTCCGCCCGGCCGCCAGCCACTCCAGGTAGGCGGCACGGGCGCCGGGGGTGAGGTCGCCGTAGCGGGGGCGGGCCCGGTCGGCTGGGGTTTCCTGGTCCAGCCAGACCCGGCGGATGGGCAGGGTGGGGTCGATTACGGCCGGCTCGGAGCCCGGTCCGTACGCGGCGGGCCCGGCTGTCCCGTAGTAGAACAGACCCCCGGACAGGACATAGCCCCCGACGGCGACCGGGGCCGCGCCGGTCGGCAGCCAGACGGCGTCCGTGGCCCGGGCGCGCCCGGGCGGGGCGTGGGTCGTGGACGTGGTCACGGGGGGCGTCCCTTCGGCGGCGGAGCGACTAGAGCGGGATGTTGCCGTGCTTCTTCGGCGGCAGCGTCTCCCGCTTGTTGGCCAGGGTGCGCAGCGCCCGCACGATCTGGACGCGGGTCTGCGAGGGCGCGATCACCGCGTCGACGTAGCCGCGTTCGGCGGCGACGTACGGGTTGGCCAGGGTGTCCTCGTACTCGGCGATCTTCTCCGCGCGGAGCTTGTCCGGGTCGTCGGCGGCGGCCAGCTCGGCCCGGTAGAGGATGTTCACCGCGCCCTGGGCGCCCATCACGGCGATCTGCGCGGTCGGCCAGGCGAAGTTGAGGTCGGCGCCGAGGTGCTTGGAGCCCATCACGTCGTAGGCGCCGCCGTACGCCTTGCGGGTGATGACGGTGACCTTGGGGACGGTGGCCTCGGCGTACGCGTAGATGAGCTTGGCGCCGCGACGGATGATGCCGTCCCACTCCTGGCCGGCGCCGGGCAGGAAGCCGGGGACGTCCACGAAGGTCAGCACCGGGATGTTGAACGCGTCGCAGGTGCGCACGAACCGGGCCGCCTTCTCGCTGGCGGCGATGTCCAGACACCCGGCGAAGCGCATCGGCTGGTTGGCCACGATGCCCACCGGCCGGCCCTCGACCCGGCCGAACCCGCAGATGATGTTCTGCGCGTACAGGGCCTGGACCTCGGTGAACCCGCCGTCGTCGAGCACGCCCTCAAGGACGGCGTGCATGTCGTAGGGCTGGTTGGCCGAGTCGGGGATGAGGGTGTCCAGGGCCAGGTCGTCGTCGCTGACGGCCAGGTCGGCGGGGTTGTCGTAGGCCGGCGGGGTGTCCATGTTGTTCGCCGGCAGGTACGACAGCAGGGCCTTGACGTACTCGATGGCGTCCTCTTCGTCGGCGGCCAGGTAGTGGGCGTTTCCGCTCTTGGTGTTGTGGGCGCGGCCGCCGCCCAGCTCCTCCATGCCGACGTCCTCGCCGGTGACGGTCTTGATGACGTCCGGGCCGGTGATGAACATGTGCGAGGTCTGGTCGACCATGACGGTGAAGTCGGTGACGGCGGGGGAGTAGACCGCCCCGCCGGCACACGGGCCCATGATCAGCGAGATCTGCGGGATGACGCCGGAGGCGCGCACGTTCCGGAAGAAGATGTCGCCGTAGAGGCCGAGGGAGACCACGCCCTCCTGGATGCGGGCGCCGCCGGAGTCGTTGATGCCGATGATCGGGCAGCCGGTCTTCATCGCCAGCTCCATCACCTTGACGATCTTCGAGCCGAAGACCTCGCCGAGGGAGCCGCCGAAGATGGTGAAGTCCTGGGCGAAGACGCACACCTGCCGACCGTCGATGGCGCCGTAGCCGGTGACGACGCCGTCGCCGTAGGGGCGGGTGCGGTCCAGGCCGAAGTTGGTCGATCGGTGCCTGGCGAATTCGTCCAGCTCGACGAACGATCCCTCGTCCAGTAGCAGGTCGATCCGCTCGCGCGCGGTCTTCTTTCCGCGGGCGTGCTGTTTCTCCACCGCCCTGGCCGAGCCGGCGTGCACCGCCTCGTCGATGCGGTGTTCCAGGTCGGCGATCTTGCCGGCGGTGGTGTGGATGTCGATGCCCGGGGTCTGCGCGCTCACGGGTGGATCGTAACGAGGGACCTCGGCGTCGCTCGTCGGCGTGTCTACCCCAGCCGCGTAGTCATGGGCGAATTATGTGCATATGGGAAGTATGACCCTTTTGGGGGCGGCGTTGATGGTCGGTGGATTCACCGCGCTGCTCGCCTTCCGCAAGGACCTCGTCCACGCCCGGTCCGCCGACCGCCGGCCCCGCCTGGAAACCTACGCCGGCAGCCGCATCCGCCGGCACCGCCGCGGCTGAAGACCGGCCCCGCGCCGACGGGCCGCGCCGACCCACCTCGATAGGCTGGCCAGGTGTCTGACGCCTACTCGGATCTGGAACGCCCGCCGCTGCACGGCGCCTCCCTGCGCCGGGCCCTACTGACCCCTGACGGGATGTGGCGCCAGCTCGACCTGCGCGACAGCACCGGATCCACCAACGCCGACGCCGCCGACGCCGCGCGGGCCGGCCGCCCCGAGGGCCTCATCGTCGTCGCCGAACACCAGAGCGCCGGCCGGGGCCGGCTCGACCGGGCCTGGGAGTCGCCGCCCCGCGCCGGGCTCGCCCTCAGCGTGCTGCTACGCCCCGGCCACGCCGACGCCCAGCCGGCGACGGACCGTGCCTGGCCACCGGCGCCCCCGGCCATGTTCGGGTGGCTGCCGCTGCTGGCCGGGGTCGCCCTCGTGGACGCGATCACCCGGGTCAGCCCGCTGGAACCAATGCTCAAGTGGCCCAACGACCTGCTGCTGGACACTGCGACCGGGCCGGCCAAGTGCGCCGGCATCCTCGCCGAGGCGGTGCCCGCCGCCACCGCCGACCAGGCGGGCGCCGTCATCGTCGGGGTCGGGATCAACGTCACCGTCCGGGCCGAGGAGCTGCCCGCCGGCGTCGCCGCCACCTCGCTCCGGCTGGCCGGCCACCCCGACGCGGACCGGGCCCCGCTCCTGCGGGCCTACCTGCGTTCGTTCGCCGACTGGTACGGCCGCTGGCGCGCCGCGGCCGGCGACCCGGAAGCCAGCGGGCTCCGCGAGGCGTACCTACGCGCCTGCTCGACCATCGGCTCGACGGTCCGGGTGACGTTGCCGGCAGCCGGGGACCTCACCGGCTTGGCCGTCGGCGTCGACGGCGACGGACGCCTCCTCGTCGCCACCGACGACGGGATCACCCCCGTCGCAGCCGGGGACGTCACCCACGTCCGCCCCGCCACCGACTGACGCGCCCGACCGGCTGACGCGCTCAGTCCGCGGCCGCGAAGCGCTCCACTGCGGCCACCTTGCCGACCACGAGGATGACGTCCCCGGACATGAGCACGGTGTCGCCCGAGGCGTGGGTGAACTCGCTGAGCTGACCGGGCGGCGGCGCGTGGCTCTTCACCCCGACCACGGTCACCCCGTACCGGCTACGCACCTTCGAGTCCCGCAGCGGCACGCCCGCGACGTCATGCGGCGGGAACGTCTTGGCCATCGCGTAGTTGTCGTCCACCTCGATGTAGTCGAGCAGATGGCCCGACAGCAGGTGGGCGATCCGTTCGCCCATGTCGTGCTCGGGGGTGACCACGTGGTGCGCCCCGACCCGGGCCAGGATCGTGGCGTGCTGGGCGGTCTGCGCCTTGGCCCAGATGTCCGGCACGCCGATCTCGGCCAGCATCGAGGTCACCAGGATGCTCGCCTCGATGTCGGCGCCGATCGCCACCACCGCCCGTCCGAACTCGTTGATGCCGAGTTGGGTCAGCGCCTCCAGGTCCGTCGCGTCGGCGGCCACCACGTGCGGCAGCTGCCCCGACAGCCGCTGCGCCTCCTGCGGGTCGTTGTCCACGGCCAGGACCTCGGTCCCGTGCTTGACCAGTTCCAACGCCAGCGCGACGCCGAACCGGCCGAGGCCGATCACCGCCACCGGCTCGTTCCGCCTGTCAGCCAACGATCGTCCTCTCCTCCGGGTATGCGAACCGGCGGCGCCGGTCCCGCAGCGCGAGCGCCGTCGCGAACGTCAGCGGGCCCAGCCGGCCGAGGAACATCAGCGCCACGAGCGCCAGGTCCGCGGGGATGGGCAGCCTGGCGGTGATCCCGGTGGACAGGCCCACCGTGCCGAACGCCGAGACCACCTCGAACAGCACCACGTCCAGTTCGAACCGGGTCACGCTGAGCATGGTGAACGTGGCCGCCACCACCGCGCCGACGCCGAGCAGGGCCACTGACAGGGCCTGCCGGTGGTTGGCGGTCGGCGCCCGTCGGTAGCCGACGTTGACGTGCTGGTCGCCGCGCATCTCGGCCCAGATGACCAGGGCCAGCAGGCCGAACGTCGTCACCTTGATGCCGCCGGCGGTGCCGGCGCTGCCGCCGCCGATGAACATGAGCACGTCACTGGCCAGCAGCGACTCCGGCCGCATGGCGCCGATGTCGACGGAGTTGAAGCCGGCGGTGCGGGTCTGCGCCGAGGCGAAGAACCCGGCCAGCCACCGGTCGTCGGGCCCGAGGGCGCCGAACGTCCGTGGGTTCGCCCACTCGACGAGGGTGAAGACGACCGTGCCCAAGGCCAGCAGCGCCCCGGTGACGGCCAGCGTGATCCGGGTCAGCACCGACCAGCCGCGCGGCTTCCGCCACTCGCGCAGCAGCTCGAACACCACCGGGAAGCCGAGCCCGCCGATGATGATCGCCGCGCAGACGGTGACGCTCACCAGCGGGTCGGTGACGAACCGCATGAGGTTGTCCGGGTACGGAGAGAAGCCGGCGTTGTTGAACGCCGAGATCGCGTGGAACACGCCGTGGTACAGGGCCTGCCCGAACGGCTCGTCGTAGGCCAGCGCCAGCCGGGCGGTGAGCACCGCCGCCGCCACCGCCTCGCTGACCAGGCTGAACAGCACGATGTTGCGGACCAGCCGGCGTAGTCCGGCCAGGTCCAGGGCCTTCGTCTCGGCCTGGGCCAGAAACTTGGCCCGCACCCCCAGCCGCTGCGACAGCAACACTGTGAACAACGTCGCCAGCGTCATGATCCCAAGCCCGCCGGCCTGGATGAGCAGCAGGATCACCGCCTCGCCGAACCAGGACCAGTAGCTGCCGGTATCCACCGTGACCAGGCCGGTGACGCAGACCGCCGAGGTGGCGGTGAACAACGCATCGACGAGGTGCGCCTGCCGTCCGGACTCGGTGGCCAACGGCAACGACAGCAGACCCGTGCCGACGACGACGGCGCCGGCGAACCCGCCGACGACCATCCGGGTCGGATGCCAGCCGCGGTCGGCCCGGCGCTGCCACTGTGCTGGCCGCTGCGCTGTGAGCACGTCGTCCTCTCCGGCTCTCGGGGACCAGCCCCGGCCTGGACCCAACAACGTCGATGACGCTAGCGCAGCGGTGGGCGTCACCTGCGCCGGACCGCCGTGCCGGCCGTCCCGTCGTCGTCCGGTGCACTACGGTCAGGCCAGGCGGCGTCCGCGCTGAGGGCGCCCGACCAGCCGGTGGAGGTCGTCGTGGCGTTTCCCGAGGATGTGCTCACCTCCGACGAACAGGTGGCCCGGCGCCTGCGGCCACACTGGAAAGCCCTCATCCGCCCCGCGCTGGTCACGGTCGGCTCGCTGACGATGCTGGTCGTCGGGCTGATGTCGTTGCCGGAGGGCGCGACCGGGACCTTCAGCGGCTGGCTGCTCGCCAGTCTGGTCGCCGTCCTCCTCGCCGGCTTCGCGGTCCTGCCGTACCTGCGCTGGCGGAGCACCCACTACGTGCTCACCAGCGAGCGGGTGCTGGTCCAGCGCGGCATTCTGGCCCGGGACCGCCGGGACCTCCCACTGGCCCGGATCAACGACCACGCCATGACCCAACGGTTCAGCGAACGCCTGCTCGGCTGCGGAACGCTCACCATCGAGTCCGCTGGCGAGCGCGGCCAGATCGTGCTGGTGGACGTCCCGGGCGTGGAACGCGTCCAGACCCTGCTCTACGAGCTGGTCGAGGCCGACCGGCTGGCCCACTCGCCCGCGGGCGAACCGCCCGCGTCGCAGCGGCAGCCCGGCGACGTGGCCGGGTCGCCGAGGACGCTGGCCTGACCCGCCGCGTACGCCTCGTCCACACCGAGAGCGAACATGTCGTCGGCCGCCGGGCGCAGCAGCGCCGCGACCCCGGGCCCGTCCGGCTCCCGCCCGGTCAGCCGGTAGCCGCGCACCACAGCCACCGGCACCCCGTCGCGCTTGCCCTTGACCAGTTCGGCGGCGGCCGCCAGCTCGTCGGCGACCGCGATCAGGGTCACCCGTAGCTCGTTGCCGTACGGGTCCCGCTCGCCACGGTGGTCGCGTAGCGGCGCCAGGCCGGCGCAGCCGAGCGCCAGGTCGGTCTGACCTAGCCGCCAGGCCCGACCGGCGGTGTCCGACACGATGACGGCAACCGCGAGGCCGTGGCGCTCCTTCAGCCGGGCCCGCAGGCGCCGCGCCGACGCGTCCGGGTCGACCGGCAGCAGCACGAGCCGGTCGGGCGCCACGTTGGACGCGTCGATGCCGGCGGCGTTCATGACGAAGCCGTGCCGGGTCCGCACGATCCGCACCGGACCGCGGGTGGCGACCACCGCGGCGGTCTCGGCGGTCAGCGCGGCGTCCCTGGCCGCCTCCCGCTCCGGGCCGTCGGCCGGGACGTCCACGAGCCGACCCTCAGCCTTGGACACGATCTTGCTGGTGACGATCAGGATGTCCCCGTCGCGTAGCCACGGCGCCGCGTCGGTGACCAGTGCGGCGAGGTCGTCGCCGGCGCGCACCTCGCCGATGCCCAGCACCGGCCGGATCTCCAGCGGGCCCGCCGTCACCGGGCCACCGCGCCGGCCAGCTCCATCGCCGTCCGCACGATCGCGGTCGTCGCCGCGTCGTCGGTCATCCACAACGGCGCCTCCCGGACCAGCAGCCCGGTCGCGACGACGCCGGCGTCCGCGTCGTCGACCAGCCAACCGTCGAGCAGGCCGCCGGCGCCGCGTCCGCCGTACAGGCCGGCCACGCCCGCTGCCGAGCACTCGACGTCCAGCGCCGCGAGGCACCGGTCCGCCATGCCGCGCACCGGCGCCCCGCCGATGATCGGCGAGATCCCGACCACCGGCGCCGACCCGGAGACGACAGCCTCGCGCAACCCGGGCACCGCCAGCACCGGAGCGATACTCACCACCGGGTTGCTCGGCGCCACCAGGACGACATCCGCCGCCGCCAGCGCCTCCAGAACCCCCGGCCCGGGCGACGCCGACTCGGCCCCGACGAAGACGAACCGCCGCGCCGGCAGCTGACCCCGGTGCCGCACCCACCATTCCTGGAAGTGCAGCGCCCGCTGCCCCTCCTCGGAGTCCACGACCACATGCGTCTCCAGCCGGTCGTCGGTGGCCGGCAGCAGTCGCACCCCCGGCGACCAGCGGGCACACAGGGCCTCGGTCACCGCCGACAGCGGGTAGCCGGCGCCCAGCATCGTCGAGCGCACCAGGTGGGTGGCGATGTCCCGGTCGCCGAGACCGAACCAGCTGGGCTCGGCCCCGTACGCCTTCAGCTCCTCGCTGACCGTCCACGTCTCGTTCTGCCGGCCCCAGCCGCGCTCGGCGTCCGCGCCGCCGCCGAGGGTGTACATGACGCTGTCCAGGTCCGGGCAGATCCGCAGACCGTGCATGACGGTGTCGTCGCCGACGTTGACGACCGCGGTCACCTCGCCGCCGCGTTCCCGGGCGTACGCCCGCACTCCACGCAGGAACTTCGCCCCGCCCACCCCGCCGGTCAGCACCACGATCCGCATGAGGGCCATCCTGCGTCATCGCTGTAACACCCTGCCACCCGCGTCGCCACCGGCGGGTGACCAGGGCGCCTCACGGCCGGGCTCAGCCGGTGGGCAGCGCCGCCGCCAGCGCGTCCATCGCCGCCACCAGCTGCTCATCGGACAGGTACGGCGCCGGCCCGAACCGCAGCCACTGCCCGCGGCTGTCGGTGAGCACCCCGCGCTCGCGCAGCGCCTCCTGGAGCTGGGCGGCGTATGGGGTGCGCAGGGACAGGAAACCGCCGAACGCCTCCCGGGGCCGGCTGCGGTCCCGGTCGATGAGCTGCGGCGGAGCCTCGATCGCGTCGAACCGCTCGGCCAGCAGGCCCACCTGCCGCAGCGACTGCGCCCGCAGGGTGGCCGGCGTCAGCCCCTGACCGGCGAAGAAGTCGAACACCCGGGCCGCCCGGTAGTGGCTGGTCGGGTCGTAGGTGGAGCCGGCGAACCGGGCTGCGCCGCCGGCGTACCGGACCTCGCCGGGCCGGGTCGGCGTGGCCAGGTCGCCGAACTCGGCAAACCACCCCGTCACCACCGGCCGCAGCTCCAGCGCGTGCCGGGGCAGCCGCAGGAAGCAGTTCCCCTCGCCGAGCTGGAGATACTTGTACCCGCCGCCGACCACCCAGGCCGACTCCAGTCCGGACCGGTCGAACGGGACGACGCCGAGCGCGTGGTAGGCGTCGACCAGCAGCTCCGCGCCGTGCCGGCGGCACGCCGCCGCCAACGCCGGCAGGCCGGGGACGATGAGGGACGTGGTGAACAGCACCGACGACACCAGCGCCGCCGCAGTGTTCTCCGTGATCTCCAGAGCCATCCGATCGGCCAGCGTCTCCACCGGCGTCGCCGGCACCGGAACTACCTCGACGCCGACTTCGGCCAGCCGGTCCAGCTGACGGCGTAGGGTGTGGAATTCGGCGTCCGACGTGACCACCCGCGGGCGCGCGGGCAGATCGACCGCGGACAGGAAACGCACCACCAGCTCGTGGGTGTTCACGCCCAACGCGATCGTCGCGTCGGGCTCGCCCAGCAGGGCCCGTAGCCCGTCGCGGACCGCGTCAGCCTTGACGTTCGCGCGCGCCCACTTCTCGTCGACGGCCTCGGCGGCGTCGTCGAACGCCTCCAGTTGGCCCTCCCGGGCCACGTCGGGCCACGCCTGGTGGGAGTGGCCGGTCAACAGCAGCCGTTCGGCGACCCGGAACCGCGTGTAGTGGGGCGCCAACCGCGCCGACAGTTCGCTCACCGTCCCACCCTAGAGGCACAACGGGCCGCCTCAGCTGGTCGACGTGGGAGCATGTCGGCCCGGTTTGTCCGGTCGGCATACGCTGGGTTGGTGACTGAGACTCCTGTTGACTACACGGCCACGCTCGCGCGTAAGCGGATGGGCGCAGGCGTTCTCTTCCACGACGCCGGTGGGCGGGTGTTGATCGTGGAGCCCACATACAAGGACTACTGGGAGATCCCTGGCGGGGCGGTGGACGCCGATGAGGCGCCATTGGATACCGCCGCCAGGGAGATCAAGGAGGAGCTCGGCCTGCTGGTGCAGCCCGGCAGGCTTTTGGCGGTGGACTGGGTGCCGCCGCGTGGTGGCCGAACCGAGGGGATGATGTTTGTCTTCGACGGCGGCCAACTGACCACAGAGCAGCTGAGCGGCATCGAGCTGGCCGTTGACGAGCTTCGGTCGTGGGCTTGGTGCTACCCGGTGCAGGCTGCTCAGCGGTTGTCGCCGCTGCTGGCCCGCCGTGCAGCGGCGGCGCTACAGGCATCGGCCTCATCATCGACCGTGTACCTGGAGAATGGCTATCTGCGAGTCTGCTGGACGAGGCCTCCACCGCTCACCACCGCGCCACCGCCGAAGTCGATGTCCTGACTGCACTGGACCTCCAGGTCTACAAGGTCAGCGTCGCCCGCGCCCTCGGCGACTACGGCGCCGCCGTCGACCACGCCCGCCACGTTGACCCCACACGAATTACTTCGCCCGAGCGTCGCGCCCCGTACTGGGAAGACACCGCCCTGGCTTTACACGGCCGCGGCCGCCCCGTAGCTGCGTTCAACGCGCTGCGCGCCGCCGAGGCCGACACTCCGCAGGAAGTTCGTTACCGACCATGGGCTCAGAACCTCACCACCAGCCTGCTGTCAGAGCCGCGCCATACGCTGCACGGCATCACCGCGTTCGCTCAGCGAATCGGCGCGCTGTAGCCGATCCAGCGAGGCCAGCGTGACCGAGTTCGTAGGGACTCGCGGCCGCCCCGGCCGACCGGATCGAGCTATCTCAGGTGTTACCTCTCGGCGCAATAGGCAAGGCGTCGGATCCGCCTGGGCACGGACGAGCCGCTGTGTCCGGGCGTGTCGCTGTCGCCTCGTTACCCTGGCAGACGGACGGCCGCCCCCCGCGTGCCTGAGGATGAGGAGAGACGACGTGAACCCGGCGCCGCAGCACCAACCCGAGGGCGATCTGCGCGGCCACACCGCGCCGCTGCGTGACTGGGCCGCCATCGGCGCGCTGGCCGCGAACGCGGCGCTGCTGTTGGCGGCGCTGTTGAGCCTGGCTCCGCGTGACGGCGTTCCATACTCAGTCGACGGCATCCGGCGGTTCGACTGGTTCGTCAACGGCATGACGATCCTGCTGCCGGCTTTGGCGGTCTTCCTGGTCAGCCACCTGGGGGAGCGATCTTCCAGGGCCAGGCTCGTGAGCGTGGTCGCCTTGGCGCAGCTGGTCGCGTCCGTCTTCTTCGGGATCGTGTTCGGTGCTCTGCTCGGCCTGTACGGCCTGGTGACGGTCCGCGGCGGCGGAGCGGTCCTCGGCCTCCAGACTCTGCTCGACTGGCTCGGTCATCTCATCGTCCTGGGGCTGGCGGTGACGTTCGTGGCCCGGGTGTCGCAAGGCCTGGGTGGCTTCACGGCCCGTCCCGAGCGGGCGGCCCCGCGGCCGGGCCCACATCCGGCTTCCCGGCTCGCCCACCAGCAGAGCTGGCCCGCTCCGACGTCGCCCGCGGCCCCGGAGCGTCCGACCTGGAACCAACCTGATCCGACGGTGGCGTTGCCGGAGAACGCGGCGCGGACGCAGGTGATCCCACCGCGCCCCGACGCCGGGCCGACGCAGGTGATCCCGCCGAGCGGGCAGGTCGCCGAAACCCAGGTCATACCTCCAGGCGGGCAGGTCGCCGAGACGCAGGTCATTCCGCCGCGTGGGCCGGACGCCACCCAGAAGCTGCCCCGCTATCGTGACTGACCCGGCCGTCGGGTCGGCGGTGCGTCGGGCATTGCGGAGAGCCCGGGACGGCCGTCCCCTCGATGTGGACGAGGCGGCGACCCTGCTCGCCGCCCGCGGCCCTGACCTGGACCAGTTGCTGGCAGCCGCGGGCGTGGTGCGTGACGCCGGGCTGCGCGACGCCGGCCGGCCCGGGGTCGTCACCTACTCGCGGAAGGTGTTCATCCCGCTGACCCGGTTGTGCCGGGACCGTTGCCGGTACTGTGCCTTCGCCACCACCCCGAATCGGTTGCCGGCGCCGTTCTTGGAACGCGACGAGGTGCTGGCCACGGCCCGTGCCGGCGCGGCGGCCGGCTGCAAGGAGGCCCTGTTCACTCTCGGCGACCGGCCGGAGGACCGTTGGCAGGCGGCCCGGCAGTGGCTGGACGAGCGCGGTTTCGCCTCGACGGTGGATTACCTGCGTGCCTGCGCGATCGCCGTGCTGGAGGAGACCGGTCTGCTCCCGCATCTCAACCCGGGCGTGCTGACCTGGACGGAGCTGCAGCGCCTGCGTCCGGTCGCGCCGAGCATGGGCATGATGCTGGAGACCACCGCGACGCGGCTGTTCACCGAGCCCGGCGGCCCGCACTTCGGCTCGCCCGACAAGGACCCGGCGGTGCGCCTGCGGGCCATCGAGGACGCCGGCCGGGTGGGGGTGCCGTTCACCACGGGCATCCTCATCGGGATCGGCGAATCGTTGACTGAGCGGGCCGAGTCGTTGTTCGCCATCCGCCGGCTGGCGCGGGCCTACGGGCACGTCCAGGAAGTCATCGTCCAGAATTTCCGCGCCAAACCGGACACCGCCATGCGTGCTCTGCCGGACGCCGAGCTGGCGGATCTGGCCGCGACGGTGGCGGTGGCCCGGCTGACGCTCGGCCCGGACGTCCGGTTGCAGGCGCCGCCGAACCTGGTCGACGGCGAGTACGAGTTGCTGCTGCGGGCCGGTATCGACGACTGGGGCGGCATCTCCCCGGTGACCCCGGACCATGTGAATCCGGAGCGGCCGTGGCCGGTGGTCGAGGAGCTGGCCCGCCGCTGTCAGGCGGCCGGGTTCACACTGCGGGAACGGCTGACGATCTACCCCGGGTACGTGCTGCGCGCGGAGCGGTGGCTTGATCCGCGTCTGGCCCGACATGTCGCGGCGCTGGCCGACCCGGCATCGGGGCTGGCTGTCGAGTCGGCGCTGCCGCGGGGTCGCGCCTGGCAGGAGCCCGAGGCCCCGACCGGCGGCCGGACCGACCTGCACCGGGCGGTCGACGACCCGGGCCGCCCCGGCGGCGTCCGTCGCTCCGACTTCGCCGACGTGTACGGCTGGGCCGCGGTCGCCGACCCGGGCGCTGACACACCCTCGTCCGCGCCGCGCCGCGCCGATGTCGACCTGCGGGACGGCATGCGGCTGGCCGCGTCCCGGCCGGCGGAGCTGCTGGCCCCCCGGCACGAGGCGGCCGCGCTGGCCCTTCTCGACGCCGACGGGCCGGACCTGGACGCGTTGTGCGCGCTCGCCGACGAGGTGCGCCGGGACGCCGTCGGGGACACCGTCACCTACGTGGTCAACCGCAACATCAACTTCAGCAACGTCTGCTATGTGGGCTGCCGGTTCTGCGCGTTCGCCCAGCGGGAGCGGGACGCCGACGCGTACCGGCTGAGCGTCGCGGAGGTGGCGCGCCGGGCGCAGGAGGCGTGGCGGTCCGGCGCGACCGAGGTGTGCCTACAGGGGGGCATCGATCCGAAGCTGCCAGTCGGCGCCTACGCCGACATGGTGCGCGCGATCAAGCGGGCCGCTCCGGGGCTGCACGTGCACGCGTTCTCGCCGATGGAGATCGTCACCGCCGCGGCCAAGGCCGGGGTCAGCGTCGCCGCGTGGCTGACCGACCTGCGGGACGCCGGCCTCGACACCATTCCGGGGACCGCCGCCGAGATTCTCGACGACGAGGTCCGTTGGGTGCTCACCAAGGGCAAGCTGCCGGCGGCGACGTGGGTGGAGGTCATCTCCACCGCGCACCGGCTGGGGCTGCGGTCGAGCGCGACGATGATGTTCGGCCACGTCGACCAGCCGCGGCACTGGCTGGGCCACTTCCGGACCCTGGCCCGGATCCAGGACGACACCGGCGGGTTCACCGAGTTCGTTCCGCTGCCGT
The DNA here is from genome assembly GCF_039532605.1 of Pilimelia columellifera subsp. columellifera. Lineage (NCBI taxonomy): Bacteria > Bacillati > Actinomycetota > Actinomycetes > Micromonosporales > Micromonosporaceae > Pilimelia > Pilimelia columellifera. Next base: position 81,952 of record NZ_BAAARY010000009.1, on the reverse strand, counting down.
TCGTGCACACCAACGCGCCGATCTATCTGGCGGGCGTCGCGCGGGCGGGGGCGACGTGGCGCGAGAGCCGGGCGGTGCACGCGATGGCGCGGTTGGCGCTGCACGGGCGAATCGGCAACGTCCAGTGTTCCTGGGTGAAGCTCGGCGACGACGCGACCGTCCAACTGCTGCGCGGAGGGGTTAATGATCTTGGCGGGACGTTGACGGAGGAGACCATCTCCCGGATGGCCGGATCCCGCCACGGGTCGGCCCGGACCGCCGACGAGCTGCGTGAACTTGCCCACCGCGCCGGACGCACGGTCAGGCAGCGTACGACGACGTACGGTGATGCGCCAGACCCTGAGCGTGATCTTCCCTCCCGCGAGGATCTTTCCGGGGTGACTCGCGGGTAGAGGCGTTACCAGGTCGGTGGCTCGGTCGGTATCAAGCCGTGAGGGAATCGTCAGGTGGTGGCCCTATTTATCAGGTTCCGCTTGACTACGCACGCATTACACGCGTGTAATTTCCGGTAGGCCCTGTTGCGGTCCGGGTGGGAGAAACCCCAGTTGGCGACCGATGGCGCCTGCCAGGCGTGGGGGATTTGCGCCGCTTTATCTGACGGCGCACACGAAGGGGGCATGCTGATGGACGGCCGTCCAGTCGTGGCCGACCTGCTCGGCGACGCACCGGAATGGCAAGAGCGCGCTTTGTGCTCACAGACCGATCCGGAAGCATTTTTTCCAGAGAAGGGCGGGTCGACGCGCGAGGCGAAGCGCATCTGTTCCCGGTGCGATGTCCGGGACGACTGTTTGGAGTACGCGCTCGGCCACGACGAGCGTTTCGGCATCTGGGGCGGGCTGTCGGAGCGGGAACGTCGCAAACTCAAGCGGCGGGTGGCCTGACGGGCCAATCAGCCGAGATCCTCCGGGTCGAGGCCGAGCAGGTTGGCGACCTGCTCGACCACCACGTCCTGCACGAGGTCGGCGAGATCATCGCGGTCCACGGCCCGGAACTCCAATGGTCGCCGGTACAACACGATCCGGGGCGGCATCGACTGTCGTCCCGGCCTACCGGGCAGCAGGCGCGCCAACGGCACCTCGCCGTCCTCAAGCACGTCCGAGTCGTAGACGTTGAGGTCCGGGGGGACATCCTCGACCGCGAACTCCACCCCGGCCAGCTCTTGGGCGAAGCGTCGCTCCAGGCCCTCGACCGCGTCCAGGACCAGGTCGTCGAAGATCTCCGAGCGGGTGCGGGCCAGCGGCGCGGTGGCCGGGACAAGGCGCCCCCGTAGACCGCGCCCGTGCCGGTCGCGGCTGCGCCGTCCGGGCCGGTTCGCCGACCTGACGATCCGTGGCGGACCGGCCGGCGGCCCAGCGGCGCCGGGGCCGCCGGCGGCTTCGGCGCGCGGCGTCGGCCCGGAGATCGACGGAGCGCCCACCGGGCGGTCGGGACTGGTCACCCCGTCAGGTTAGCCGTCCACGGGGTGGGCCTCGCCGGGACTCACCAGCCGGCGGGCGCCGCTCGGCTTGTCAAATGATCGTCCGGTTCGGCGTGTCGCGCCCGTAACGGTATGACCTTGCGCGTCAAGGGCGATAACGTGCCGCCGTGAGGTCACCACGGCGCTGCTCCCGTAACGGCTGTCCGCGGCAGGCCGTCGCGACGTTGACCTACGTTTACGTGGAGTCAACCGCGGTGGTCGGGCCGCTGGCGGCCTATCCGGAGCCCCATACGTACGATCTGTGTGAGCTGCACGCCAGAGGTCTCACCGCGCCCAGAGGTTGGGAGGTGGTGCGGCACGAGGGGGAGTTCCAGGCCCCGCCGCCCACCACAGACGATCTCGTCGCGCTCGCCGAGGCGGTCCGGGAGGCCGGTCGGCCGATCCCCCGTCAGGACGAGTCCGCGGCCGACCCGCAGCCCACCGGACGGCGGGGACACCTGCGCGTCATTCCGCCCGGCTGACCAGACCCGTTCAGAGCCACGATCCGTCGTCATGCACCCGGGCCACCGGGCCGCCGGTCAGCAGGGTCGCCAAGGCGGCCTCGACGGAGCCGCCGACGAACCACTCGCCGGCCTGATCGATCGCGAACACCCGGGACCGCTCGTCGACCGCCAGGACCGCCTCCGCGGCGCCCTCCACCCCGATGGGGAACAGCCGGGCGCCGATGAGCACCGCGAACTCGCCCAACTGGTCCGCGGTGTGGGCGGCCGCCGCCGCGTCGAGGCGGACCGGACGGACCCGCCGCCGTTCCCCCGGGCCGTGCCGGTCCGACGTCAGGCCACCGAACCGCGTCAGCGCCTGGGACGCCGCCGGGAACACCTCGTGGCGGCGCTCCAGCCCGCCGACCGCGCAGACCGTGTCGATCCACTGCCGCGCCTGGTCCGCGCCGGGTGGGCCGGTCCAGCCGGCGTCGCGTAGCACTCCCAACGCGTCGTCCTCGGAGAGCCCGGCCCGCGTCGGCTCACCGGCGCGCTCCGACTCCTTCGCGGCCCCAGCGGCCGCGACGCCGAGCCTCGCCAGCGTCCGCCGACATGACCAGCAGGTCACGGCCGGAGCGCCGCCCAGCGGATCGCCGGGCTCGCGCACATGCAGCGCCTCCAACTGGGCATCGGCCAGCAACGCCCCGGCCTCGTCGTCGGTCAACGGCGGCAGACCCTGCTGCGCCCGGTCGCTGTCGAAAGTGTGCAGCACGTCCGAGACCGCCACCAGCTCGGCATGGCGCTCAGCCCCCCGGTCCAGCGCGCCGACCTCGATCTCCGCCAACGCGCGGCGCACCAGACGGTGGTGCCGCAGCTCCTGGTCGCCCTTGGCGCCGCGGCCCACGAACGGCCGGTACCGCACGCTCAACCGGGCGGCGACCGTGGGCGTGGGACGGCGACGCGCCGTCCGGAGCAGCTCGAACGCCGGGTCGGCGGTGAGCGTTGGCGCGACCACGTCGGTGCGGCGCCGCCGGTACATGTCCTTGATCACAGCGGAGGGCAGCCGCGGCCAGGTGGAGACCCGGCCGGTCTCCTTGTCGATGACGGTGCTGACGCTGTCGCCCGGGCTCGGCAGGTCGCCGGCCGGCTCACGCATCCAGACCACGTAACCGATGTCGAACTCCGACACCATCGGGGCGCACCGGTGGCCCCGTCGCAGCGATTCCCGACGCGCCCAGGCGCTCGCGACGTGCTCGGCGTCCCGGAGAGTGATCACGGTGGCTCCTTCGATCGCGGTGGAGCTGGATCCTTCAGAAGCCCGTCGTGGTTGGACACCGCCGGGCCTCCCGCTGCCACGAACCTACCGGAGTCCGGTGACGGAGCGGTGACGGTATGGTCCTCTCTCGACGGAGACTGCGGCAGGAGGCGCCCGGGGTGAGACACAGTGTGGACCGCGACGCGAACCGTGCGGTGCGCGTCGGCTTCGAGGACGCCTACCACCGCTACCGGCTGGTCCGCGCCGCCGTCGAGGAGATCCGTCGCGAGCTGGCTGCGCTGACCGCGTCGGCCACCTCGCCGGACGGCCTGGTCACGGTGACTGTGGACGCGCGTGGCCGCCTCGTCGGGCTGGAACTGGATCCGGTCTGCTGTCGCGGTGGTGACTCCGTGGCGCTGGCGAACGCCATCGCCGCCACCGCCGGCACGGCCGCGACTACCGCCGCGCAGCGGGTGACCGCGTTGGTGGCGTCGCGGCTGCCGGCCGACGCCGGCCTGGTCGAGCTGCTCGAGGGCGGCGACGCGGCGCCGCTGCTGGGCCGGCACGACGACGCCGCCGGGGCACGTTAGATGGCGGACGGTTCGCCGCGGCGGGACGTCCCGGCCGCCCACGCCGCCGCCCGGGACCTGGTCGAGGCGGGTCAACTGCTGCGCGCCCTGCGCGAGGCCGTGGCCACCGACGTGGCCGCGGCCGTGCCCGGCTGGCACGCCGACCCGGGCCTCGCCGCCTTCGTCGAGCGGTACGAGGACGCCTGCCGCCGGGTCCTGGCGACCTGGCAACAGGCCGCAGGCGACCTGGTCGGCCTCGGCGCCGCCGCGGCTGCGGCGGAGCGGTGATGAGCGGGCACACCGACGCCGTCCCCGACCCTCGGCAGTGGGACTGGGAGGGCGCGCCGCGGGTAGCCGCGGCGGTGCGGACCGCGACGCCGACCTGGCTACACGCTGACGAGCAGCGGATGTGGCAGATCGCCGAGCGGTGGCACGAGATCGGGCGCGCTGCCCGCGGCCCACGCGCCGACGCGATGGCCGCCGCCGACCGCGCGCTGGCCGCTGGCGACGGCCCGGCGGCCGAGGCGCTGCGGGCCACCTGGCGCCGGTTGGCCGAGGGCGACCAGGCGCCGCTCAACGAGCTTCCCCAACTCGTCGACCAGCTCGGTGACCTGGTCGGCGGGGCCGCCGCCGCGGTCGAGGCCAGCAAGATCGAACGTTGGACGGCCCTCGCTGACCTGGGCGCCAGCGTCGTCATGTGCGAGCTGGCGGACCAGCTGACCGGAGGCGCCGGTCCGGTTCTCGCCAGCGCCACGGCGGCCACCCGGGCGGCTCTGGCCGCCGCGGACGAACGCCTCACGCGCCGGCTGGAGGAACTGGGCGCGACGTCCGGCGCGGCCAGCGCCCCCGTCACGGCTGCCGGGACGGCGGGCCCCGCCGACCGGGGCCTCGGCGACCACCTGTCGCTGCTCAACGCCAACGGCCCCGGCGGGGACCCCGCCCGCGCCGCCAACGCGGTCGACGCCACGTTGGCGTTCTTCGACACCTGGGCCCGGGACCAGCCGCGGGTCGCCGTCGAACGCTTCCCCGACAGCTACACGCTCGGCGAGGCGGTCTTCGCCACCTACCCCGACAGCAGCGGCCTCGCCCGGATCGAACAGGCGGTCGGCGCGTCCTTCCAGAACCTGTGCCCGCCGGTCGGTGATCTCGCGCCGACCGCCGCGCAGGCGGTCGTCAACCACGCCCTCGCGAACCTGCGCGCCCACCTCGTCGCGCTCGGTCCGGGCTCGTTCGCCTTCGTGGTCGGCGCGTGGGAGGGCGGCGGAGCGCACGTATGGGCGGCGGTCAACCACGGGCATGTCGTGTCGCATGTCGACGCGCAGTGCGGGCGGCACACCGCCGCGGCCCCGCTGTACGGGCACTACGGACGCCCGTACGACGGCAACCTTGTCATCCTGGACGCGCTTGTCCTCGGCGTTGACGGCGCCGCGGCGCCGCTGCCGCATCATGGCGAGGGCGCCTGGTCGGTCACACGCCGCCCCCAGGCGGAGGCGCCCGTGGCGCCGGACCTCGATCTGCTGTTGCGCGATGATCCGGAGCTGGCCGCCGCCGTGAACGTCGGGTCGGGGTTGACGGCGGAGCTGCGGGCAGATGATGCCCTGGTCAGACTGCTCTGGTCGGTGCGTGCCGAGGTCTCGGCGGAGATCTCAGCGGGGGCGGACCATGGCCTAACGCCGATGTCCGAGGCGGTACAGGGCGGTTTCGATCCTGGCCGTCGTGCCGACCGGGCCTATGTGCGGACGTTCGTGGAGCGGCTTTTCGCTCAGGCCCCGGCGGCGCGGGCCGAGTTGGACCGGGCGGCGCGGGCGTTGGCGTCGACGCTGGACGGGACCGTGGTCGCCGTGCCGCCGCTGAACCGGCAGCAGGCGCTTGAGCTGGTGACGTTGTGGGGCGGCGACGCCGCCCGGCTCGTCGAGCTGGCCACCGCCCGGGTCGAGCTGCCGGATGTCTCGTCGCTGGCGAAGGCGCGGGCATCGGCGTCAGCGGACCCGACCCTGGATGTTGTCGGAATCGCCGAGCGTCCAGACCCGGGCGGCGGCTCGGAGAGCGGTGCGGCGCAGATCGCGCTGCGGACGGCTTCGGGCCACGTCGGGCTGCTGCGGCTCTGCCTGACGGGGGCGGAGCGCGCCGCTGACGTCGCCGAGGCGCTGGACCGGGCGCGCCGCGAGGTGCTCGGTCTGGTCGGCGGCGACGGGCCGTCCGACGCGGGGGCGGCGGCGTTGGCGGGCCTGGACCGGCTGCGCGAGCCGTTGCTCGGTTCGTCCGGCCGTGGGCCTGGCGCCGCCTCGGTGCCAGTCGGGCGGCGCCTGTGGCGCGGGATCCCGACGTTGGTGCGGACGGGGTCCGATGACGTGGTCTCGGGCTGGCGGTTGTCGTCCGTGGACGGCGGTTGGACCCCGCTGACGGCGGGACAGCTGGACGAGGTGGTCGCGGTCCGCTGCCGGTCCCTGTGGCCGTTGGAGCGCGACAGTTGGATCCAGGAGGTCGAGACGCTGCGTGCCCGACTGGGTCACGGGGACGGAGCGGCGGCCACGCTGGCCCGGGTGGCTGAGGGGTTCAGGCAGGTGGCTGCCGGTATGGCCCGCCCGCTGACGGCGACGGAGCGGGCGTGGGCGCGCGCGCTGCGTCGGCGGACGTACGCGATGCGTGAGCGGGAGTTGTCGGCGGGAGGCTGCCCGGCGGCGGACCGCGACGTGGACTGACGCCGTCGTGCGGGCGGCCCGCCAGTGGTCGTTAGGCTAGGCGAACTCGTCCCCGCGCGAAGGAGTGCCAGAGCCGTGTCCGACCTTTCCCGCTCCGCCGCGGCGGACACGCCGGTGGATCTATCCCGGTTCGTCAAGGCGTACGACGTGCGTGGCACAGTGCCGGACCAGCTCAACGAGCCTGTCGCCCGGGCGCTGGGCGCCGCGTTCGCCCAGTTGCTGGCCGCGGCCGGCGATCCGGCGACGGCCGTCGTGCTCGCCTACGACATGCGCGAGTCGTCGCCAGCGTTGGCGACGGCGTTCGGCGAGGGCGTCCGGGCCGAGGGCCTGGACGTCATCGATGCCGGCCTGGGCTCGACCGACCTGCTCTACTACGCCTCCGGCGTCCTCGACGCCCCCGGCGTCATGTTCACCGCCAGTCATAACCCGGCCCGGTACAACGGCATGAAGCTCTGCCGCTCGGGGGCCCGCCCGATCGGCCAGGACAGCGGCCTGTCCGAGATCCGCGACCGCGCCCAGGCGATCCTCGACGGCGCCGCGCCGGCGCCCGGCCACGCGCGCGGCCAGGTCAGCCGCCGTGACCTCCTCGCTGACTATGCCGCCTACCTGCGCGGGCTGGTCGACCTGTCCGGGATCCGTCCGTTGAAGGTGGTCGTCGACGCCGGCAACGGCATGGCCGGACACACGGTCCCGGCGGTGCTGGGCGACGCGGTCCTGCCGGCTCTGCCGCTGACGATCGTCCCGATGTACTTCGAGCTGGACGGCACGTTCCCCCATCACGAGGCGAACCCGCTGGAACCGGCGAACCTGGTGGACCTGCGCAAGGCTGTCGTCGCGCACGGCGCCGACCTCGGCCTGGCCTTCGATGGTGACGCCGACCGCTGCTTCGTGGTGGACGCCGTCGGCGACGCGGTGTCGCCGAGCGCGATCACCGCGCTGGTGGCGACCCGGGAGCTGGATCGGCACCCGGGCGCGACGGTCATCCACAACCTCATCACCTCCAGCGCGGTGCCCGAGATCGTCGCCGAGCACGGCGGTGTGCCGGTACGCACCCGGGTAGGGCACTCGTTCATCAAGGCCGAGATGGCCCGCACCGGCGCGGTGTTCGGTGGCGAGCACTCGGCCCACTACTACTTCCGGGATTTCTGGTTCGCCGACACCGGCATGCTCGCGGCGATGCATGTGCTCGCCGCCCTGGGCGGGCAGGCTCGTCCGCTCGGGGAGCTGGTGGCCGCGTTCGACCGTTACGCGGCCTCCGGCGAGATCAATTCGACCGTGGCCGATCAATCTGGAAAGCTCGCCGAGATCCGTGAGCTGTTCGCGGGAGAGCAGCTGGACGAGCTGGACGGTCTGACGGTGACCTTCACCGACGGGGCCTGGGTGAACCTGCGCCCGTCGAACACGGAGCCGCTGCTACGGCTCAACGTGGAGGCCCCGGACGAGGGCCGGATGGGCGTGCTGCGGGATCAGGTGCTGGCAGCGGTTCGCCGATAACGGCTCGCGGCGTCCCGGAAGCGGCCGTCGGTCATCGTAGGCTGCATGACGGCGGTCCGTGAAGAGGCCGCCCGCCCGCTGGGCGCACGTCGTGGAAGGGAGTCGTCCGGTGTCTCTGGACCCTGCGCTGGTGGAGATCCTTGCCTGCCCGGACACGCACCACACCCCGTTGGAGTATGACGCCGCCGGGCAGACGCTGACCTGCTCGCAGTGTCGTCGGGTGTTCGAGGTCCGCGACGGGATCCCGGTGCTGTTGCTGGACGAGGCCCGCACACCCGGGTCGCCGGCGTGAGCGCCCCCGAGGACGCCGCGGCCCTCTCCGGCCGTCGCGAGCCAGACGAGAAGTTCCTTGACAACGAGGCCGGGATGCGCGCGGTCGACCTGACCGACACCCTGCGGGCCACCGCGCTGGCCGGGGCGCAGCTGCGGGAGGCTGCGCACCTGGCGGCCGAGGCGCACCTGGCCGACCTGGCCGATGAGGGCCGCCCGCGGGCGATCGTCGTCGCCGGGGTCGGCACCGCGGCACGGGCCGGGGACGTGTTGGCCATGGTGGCCGGGTCGCGTTGCCCGGTGCCGGTCCTCGCGCACCGCAGCGCCGGCGTGCCCGGGTGGGTGAGCGCCGCGGACGTCGTCATCGCGGTCTCGGCGTCGGGGCGCTCGCCGGAGGCCATCCACGCGGCGGAGGCCGCCGCGCGTCGGGGCGCCCGGCTGGTGGCTGTCGGCGCGCCCGACTCGGAGCTTCAGGAGCTGGCCACGGCGGCCCGCGCGCCGTTCATCCCGGTGCCGCGTCGGGCCCCGGCCCGGTTCAGCCTGTGGGGTCTGACGGTTCCGGTGCTGCTGGCCGCCCGCGCCCTGGGCGTGGTGCAGATCAACGAGGCGGACATCGCCGAGACGGCGAACCGGTTGGACCTGGACGCCGAGCGGTGCCGTCCGTCGCTGGAGTCGTTCGTGAACCCAGGCAAGTCGTTGGCCTTGGAGCTGGCCGGCTCGATCCCCGTCGTCTGGGGCTCGTCGCCGTTGGCGACGGTGGCGGCCCGCCGGTTCGCCGACGTGCTGGCCGCCAACTCGCGGTATCCGGCGATCGCCGGCGCGCTCGGCGAGGCCGGCCGGGGCCGGGTGGGTCTGCTGGACGGCATGTTCGGCGGCCTCACCGAGGCCAGCCGCGACATCTTCGCCGACCACGACGAGGACAGCGACGTCACCCGGCTGCGGCTGGTGCTGCTGCGCGACGGCGGTCTGGGCTCGGAGGACGACGCCGACGAGCCGCTGGCGGTCGAGGAGCGGAGGGCCGACGCGGTGCAGGAGCTGGCACGCCGCCGTGGCGTTCGGGTGAGTCTGGTGACGGCTGAGGGCGCGTCGCCGTTGGAGCGGCTGGCCTCGCTGATCGCCGTCCCTGACTTCGCGTCGCTGTACCTGGCGATGGCGCACGGGCTGGATCCGATGGCGGTTCCGGCGGTTTCGGAGATGAAGGAGTTGTCTACGCAATGAGCGCAGGTGGCGGCACCAAGGCGATCGTCGCGGCGTTGCTCGCGAACAGCGGGATCGCGGTGACGAAGTTTATCGCGTTCGGTCTCACGGGTTCGTCGTCGATGCTGGCTGAGTCGATCCACTCGGTGGCCGACGCCGGTAACCAGGGCCTGCTGCTGGTCGGTGGCCGGCGGGCGCAGCGGGCGGCGACGCCCCGGCATCCGTTCGGCTACGGCCGGGAGCGTTACGTGTACGCGTTCATCGTGTCGATCGTGCTGTTCAGCCTCGGCGGCCTGTTCGCCCTCTACGAGGCGTACCACAAGTGGGACCTGAGCGTCACCGAGCTGGACCGTGGGGCGATCACCAGCTGGCACTGGGTGCCGGTCGTGGTGCTCATCGTGGCGATCATCCTGGAGACGTGGTCGTTCCGGACCGCGATCATCGAGTCGAAGGCGGTCAAGGGCAACGCGACGTGGACGCAGTTCGTCCGCCGCGCCAAGGCCCCTGAGCTGCCGGTTGTGTTGCTGGAGGATCTCGGCGCGCTCGTCGGCCTGATCCTGGCCCTGCTGGGCGTGAGCATGACCCTGGCGACCGACGACGGCCGCTGGGACGCCGTCGGCACCGCGGCGATCGGCGTCCTGCTCGTGGTGATCGCGGTGATCCTGGCCGTCGAGACCAAGAGCCTTCTGCTTGGCGAGTCGGCCACCGATGAGGACGTGACCGCGATCGAGGCCGCGATCACCTCCGGCCCGGAGGTCGAGCGGATCATCCACATGAAGACGCTGCACTTGGGGCCGGAGGAGTTGTTGGTCGCGGCGAAGGTGGCGGTCCGCCAGCAGTCGACGGCCGACGAGATCGCCGCGGGCATCGACGCGGTCGAGCAGCGGGTTCGTGCGGCGGTGCCGATCGCCCGGGTGATCTATCTGGAGCCGGATCTGTACCGGGCGGGCCGGGCCACGGCCGGGGCGGCCGGCGCGCCGGGGGCGGACGCCTGACCTGTGGAGATCCTGCTCAACCCGGTGCGTGAGTACGCGTGGGGCTCGCACACCGTGATCGCCGGGCTCCAGGGTCGGCCGACGCCCACTGCGGCGCCGGAGGCGGAGCTGTGGATGGGCGCGCACCCGTCGGCGCCGTCGCGGGTTCGGCGCGGCGACCAATTGGTCAGTCTGGCCGAGCTTGTCGAGGCGGACCCGCGGTCGTTGCTGGGACCGGCGGTGTTCGGGCGGTTCGGCGCCCGGTTGCCGTACCTGTTGAAGCTGCTGGCGCCTGAGCAGCCGTTGTCGTTGCAGGCGCATCCGGACGCCGAGCGGGCCGCGGCCGGTCACGCCGCGGGCAATCCCAGCTACGTGGACGCCTACCACAAGCCGGAGTTGCTGGTGGCGGTGTCGCCGTTCGAGGCGTTGTGCGGGTTCCGGCCGCCGGGGCGGGCGGCGACGGCGTTGGCGGCGTTGGACGTGCCCGGGTTGGCGCCGGTCGTCGCGGTCCTCACCGATGGGGAGCGGGGTCTGCGGTTTGCGGTGGAGACGTTGCTGGGCTGGCCGGTCGACGATCGGGAGCGGCTTGTGGCGGTCGTCGCGGCGGCGGCCGGTCGACTCGCGGCGGCCGGTGGCGTGGACGCCTTGGCGTACCGGACGGTCGTCGATCTCGCCGAGCGGTATCCGAGCGATATGGGCGTGGTGGTGTCGCTGCTGCTGCACCGGCTCTCGTTGGCCCCGGGGGAGGCGGTCTGGATGCCTGCGGGAAACCTGCACGCCTATCTGCGGGGAGCGGGCGTGGAGATCCTCGCGGCGAGCGACAACGTGCTGCGTGGCGGCCTGACGGTAAAGCCGGTGGACGTGCCGGAGCTGCTGCGGGTGCTCTCGTTCGCTCCGTTGGCAGACCCGGTGCTGCGGCCCACCGCGGTCGGGCCCGGCGTGGTGACCTGGCCGGTTCCGGTGCCCGATTTCCGGCTGCGCCGGGTGACGGTCGGTGGCGCCCTTCCGGTGGTGACGTTGCCGTTGACTGGTCCCCGGACGGTGTTCTGCCTGTCCGGCGTGGTGGTGGCTGACGACGGGCAGCCGGTCGAGGTGCCGGCGGGTGGAGCGGCGTTCGGCGGCGCTGCCGGTGGGCCGCTGCGGCTGTCGGGCGACGGCGTCGCGTTCGTCGCGACCACCGGACTCGATTGATCTGCGCGTTTCATCATGAATTGCTTGACAACAATGTCACCTCAGGTAGCTTTAAGGGCACGTAGCGTTATTCGACTGTGGTCTGAGGCGTTGCGTGGGGATCTGTCACCGGGGGGATGCGGAGGGCGGTCGGCGTGAGCCGACCGCCCTCCGTGCTGCGGTCGAACTCTTCGCCTGATCTGCCGCGGTGGCCTGTGCCACAGTCTTCGCCTCGGGATGGGATATTGGAGCGCATGAGAGCCCGGGTACTGGTAGTCGACGACGATCCCGCGCTGGCCGAGATGCTCGGCATCGTGCTGCGAAGCGAGGGGTTTCAGCCCGCCTTCGTCGCCGACGGCGAGCGCGCGTTGGCGGCATTCCGGGAGATCCGTCCCGACATCGTCCTCCTGGACCTCATGCTCCCGGGAATGAGCGGAATCGACGTCTGTCGGTTGATTCGGGCGGAGTCGGGTCTGCCGATCGTCATGCTCACCGCGAAGAGCGACACCGTGGATGTCGTCCTCGGTCTGGAATCAGGCGCCGACGACTACGTCGTCAAACCCTTCAAGCCCAAGGAGCTGGTCGCCCGGATGCGGGCCCGGCTGCGTCGCGGCGAGGACGCCGCGCCCGAGCTGCTCACCATCGGGCCGCCCGGAAACCAGATCACCATCGACGTGCCCGCGCACACCGTCAACCGTGACGGGGCGGAGGTCAAGCTCACGCCGTTGGAGTTCGACCTGCTCGTGGCGCTGGCGCGCAAGCCGCGTCAGGTGTTCACCCGCGAGGTGCTGCTGGAACAGGTGTGGGGCTACCGGCACGCCGCCGACACTCGTCTGGTGAACGTGCACGTCCAGCGCCTGCGCGCCAAGATCGAACCTGATCCGGAACGCCCCGAGGTGATCCTCACCGTCCGGGGGGTCGGTTACAAGGCGGGCACCAGTTAGGGGCGCCGTGGCCGCGTGGTGGCGCCGATGGCGGCGCGGAGGACGGATCACCGCCCGCTCGGCGCGGGTGCTGTGGCGGGCGGCCGGACGCGTCATGGTGCGCGCGTTCGCGGCCCTACGGCTGTTGTGGCGGCGCTCGCTCAACGTCCGGATTGTCACGATCACACTGTGCGCGTCCGGGCTGCTCGTCGGCGGCTTCGCGTACCTGGTGGCCCAGAGCAGCGTCAACGTGCTCATCGACGGCACGGCCAAGGAGGTGCACGACCGGATCCGGGTCGGCACCGCCTACGCGCAGAAGCAGCTGACGGTGCACAGCCAGCCCAACGACCCGCAGCTGCCCACCACGCTCAAGGACACCGCGGTCAATCTCGCCGGCAGCCCTGACGACCCGGACGGCCCGGTGGTGGTCGTCGCGGCGAGCGGCACGCCGGTGATCGAAACCGTGGCGTCCCGCAGCGTCGACGTCGAGGGCATGATCGGCGCCGAGCTGGAGCGGGCGGTCGCCGAACACGGCAAGCTCGCCTACGAGATCCGCACCTGGCCGGGCGTCGGTGAGGGTGTGAAGTACCTGGTCTACGGCGCCCCGGTGCCGACCCGGTTCGGGCAGGTGGAGCTGTACTACCTGTGGCCGTTGGACACCCAGGACCAGATCGCCCGGCAGATCCAGATCACCGTGCTGGTCACCGGTTTCTCGCTCATCGTGCTGCTGGCGGTGCTGTCGAACCTGGTCACCCGGATGGTCGTGGACCCGGTACGGGCGGCCGCCCGCACCGCGCAACGACTCTCGGCCGGCCTGCTGGACCAGCGGATGACCGTCCATGGCGAGGACGACCTGGCGCTGCTGGCCGCCTCGTTCAACCAGATGGCCGCCAATCTGCAACGGCAGATCCTGAGGCTGGAGGAGATGTCGCGGCTACAGCGGCGATTCACTTCGGACGTCTCGCACGAGCTGCGCACGCCGCTGACCACGGTCCGGATGGCGGCCGATCTGATCTTCAGCGAGCGCGACGCGTTCGAGCCGGCCGTCTCTCGCAGCGCCGAGCTGCTCCAGAACGAGCTGGACCGGTTCGAGTCGCTGCTGTCCGATCTTCTTGAGATCAGCCGGTTCGACGCCGGTTTCGCGGCGCTCGACGTCGAGCCGACCGATCTGGTGGCTATCCTGCGCCGGGTCGTCGACCGGCTGGCCAGCCTGGCCGACCGGGCCGGCGTGCGGGTGCGGGTGGAGGTCCCCGACGACGTCGTCATCGCCGACGTCGATCCTCGCCGGGTGGAGCGGGTGCTGCGTAACCTGGTTGACAACGCGATCGAACACGCCGAGGGCCACCCGGTCGACGTGACGCTGGCCTCCGACGGCAGCGCCGTGGCGGTGCTGGTGCGCGACCGTGGCGTAGGACTGAGCCCAGGGGAGGACAAACTCGTGTTCAGCCGGTTCTGGCGGGCTGACCCGTCCCGGGCGCGGCAGACCGGCGGCACCGGGCTGGGTCTGTCGATCAGTCTTGAGGACGCCCGGCTGCACGGTGGATGGTTGGAGGCGTGGGGTGTGCCGGGCGGTGGCGCCCAGTTCCGGTTGACGCTGCCGCTGCGCTCCGGCGACCGCCTCATCGCCTCGCCGTTGCCGCTGGTGCCGCCTGAGGCCAGCGCCCCGTCGCCGACCGATCCGGGCCCCGCCGCCGTGACCGAGGGGCGAGACGGTGCCGGGTCCGCGTAGCGGCCGGGTGGCCGCGCTGCTGGCGTCCGCCGTCGCGTTGACGTTGCCCGGGTGCGGTCTGCCGGGCAGCAGCGACGTCATCGTCCGCGGCGAGGTGCAGCGATCGGCGCCGGTCTCCGACGACGCCGGGACGTGGGAGCCGCCGGGCCGGGACGCCACCACCGTGCCGCAGGACTTCGTCAAGAACTTCCTGGCCGCCCCGGCCGGCGAGCCGTCCCGGGCCCAGGCGCGGGTGCGGCGGTTCCTCGCCCCGGAGGCTGACGAGGCGTGGCGCCCGGCCGACACGGTGCACGTCGCGCGGTTGGTCGGCGAGCCCATCATCAATCGGCGGCCGAGCGGCTACGACGTGCAGTTGCAGGTCGAGCACCTGGGCGAGCTGGCCGACAACGGGGCGGTCGTCCCCAGGCCCCGGGCGGCCGCGCGCTACCGGTTCAGCTTCGCCGAGGGCGAGCGCGGCGACAACAGCCTGTACGTGACGGCGGCGTTGCCGTTGATCCTGCTGCAGGACGCTGTGCTCCGGCAGTACTACGAGAGCCGTCCGGTGTACTTCTGGTCGGCCGACGAGACAACCCTGGTCCCCGACATGCGGTACCTGCCCCGCCGGGACGTCACCGCCGCCCAGATCCCGACCCAGATCCTGGACTGGATGCTCGGCGGACCGGTGCCGTGGCTGCGGCCGGCGGTCCGGGCGTTGCCGCCGGGGGCCGCCCGGCGTGGCAACGTGCCGGCCCCGACCAGGGACCGGATCGAGGTGACGCTCTCGAAAGCGGTGGACACCGACCGGCGGGAGCAGGTCGACAAACTGGCGACGCAGCTACGGTGGTCCCTGGGCGACAGCGAGCAGACGTTGCGGCTGAGGGTCGACGAGTTCCAGGCCGACTACGGGGGCGCCGACTATCAGCGCGCGAACGCGGCGTACCGGGGCAGCCGCCCGGTCACCGCGATGGCGGTGCTCGGCGGGCGACCACGTCCGATCGGCGCTTCGACGCCCGGTCTGGTGGTCCCGCCGGAGCTGCCGTCGGGGTACCGCCTGGCCCGCCGCGCCGCCTACACCATGGTTGGCGTCGTGTGGTCGGCGGCGATCGTGCGTCCGGCGGGCGGCAAGGACCTGGGTCTGGACCTCGCGTTCGGGTCGGAAGCCGGCCTGGAGCCGCCCCGGCCGACGTCGTTGCGCGCCCGTTCGGTCGGTCGTCCGGTGTGGATCCGTGGGGGCCGCTCCGGCCTGGTAGCGGCGGACGGCCGCCTCTACAGCTTCCGGGCCGGCAAGCAGCCACGGGCGACGCCGGTGGCCGGCGCCCCGGTCGGCAGGGTGGGCGCGGTCGCGGTCGCCCCCGACGGGCAGCGGGTGGCGCTGCTGGTCGGCGGGGTGCTCTACGTCGCCGCGTTGGGCGCCGACGACGCGCCGGTCGGGATCGGCCCGGCGCAGCGGGTGCCGGTGGCCCTGGGCGGGCTGACCGCGGTCGATTTCAGCGAGGAGGGCCGGCTGGTGGTGGCCGGTCGGCTCCCTGACGGCCGGGCCCAACTGGTCGACGTGACCCTCGACGGCGCCCTGCAGACGCCCCGTGCCGGGCAGTTCGGCGCGGCCGCGATCACCCAGTTGGTCGCGCTGCCGAGCGACCCGACGTCGCGGAGCGGCCCCGGGCCGGTGCTGTACGAGGCGAACGGGCTGGCGTACGAGCTGTACAGCGTCGAGCGCCGGTTGACCGCTGAGGATGTCGGTGTGCCGGGGTCCACGGCCTACCCGAGCGCACCGTTCTTCGTCACCTGATGTCGGGGCGGTGGTGGGCGGATCTGGCCGATCTGGTGGCGCCGGCTGTCTGCGCCGGCTGCCGGACGGCGACGCCCGCGCTGCGGCGGGGCGCCTGCGCGGCGTGCGCCGCAACCCTGGCAGCTCAGGTTCCTGGGCCGGTTCCGGGGCCCGGCGGGGCGTTCCCGGTGGTGGCCGCCGGCATCTACGACGGGGTGTTGCGGGAGCTGTTGCTGGCCTACAAGGAGCGGGGGCGCCGCCAGCTGGCCGAGCCGCTGGGGGTGCTGCTGGCCCGGGCGGTGGCGGTCCACGGGAGTGATCCCGTGACGTTGGTCGGGGCGCCGAGCACAGCGGCCGCCTCCCGCCGCCGCTACGGTGACCATCTATCCGTCCTGGTGCGGGCGGCTACCGGACGGCTTCGTCAGGCAGGCATCCGCGCGGACGCCGTTCGGGCGCTGCGGGCCCGGCCGCGGCCGGACTCCGCCGGCCTGAACGCCCGGGGCCGCCTGGCGGCGGCTGAGGCGAGCATCCACGGCGCCCCGTGGCCGTTGGCCCGGCTCCGTCGGCTCGGGGCTGGCCGTCGGGTGTTGCTCATCGACGATGTTCTCACCACGGGGGCGACGCTGGCGGCATGCGCCGCCGAGCTGGAGCGCTGCGGCGTGTCGGTCGCCGGCGCGGTGGTGTTGACCGTGACTCCCGCCCCGCGGCGGAAATGACCGCGGCGACGCCGTTTCCCGTCGTGTGACCAGGGTCGGAGGTCCTCGCCTGGCCCATCCGCGGGACTACTCGGCGGGACGTTCCGGCAATTCTCGGGGAACGTACGGCGACGTTGGGGTGACGATCGCAGTTGTCCGGGCTAGCGTCGAAGGTACCGAGTCGGTACGACTGATCGGGAGGTCACGTGGATATCGTCGTCAAGGGCCGCAATGTTGAGGTCCCTGAGCACTATCGCGCGCATGTCGCCGAGAAGCTGCACAAAGTCGAACGGTACGAC
The DNA here is from genome assembly GCF_039532605.1 of Pilimelia columellifera subsp. columellifera. NCBI lineage: Bacteria > Bacillati > Actinomycetota > Actinomycetes > Micromonosporales > Micromonosporaceae > Pilimelia > Pilimelia columellifera. The sequence goes on along the minus strand of NZ_BAAARY010000009.1, from coordinate 65,032 downwards.
CAAAAGCTGATCCGTATCGATGTCGAGTTATATCACGAACGGAATCCCCGGCAGTCGGGCCACTGTCAGCGCATCGAGATCACCTGTTTCGCACGCGGTCCGGTTATTCGATCCGAGGCCACCGCGAAGGATTTCTACACCGCGTTGGATATGGCGATCGGGAAGATCGACGCCCGGCTGCGCCGCTCGGCCGAGCGGCGCCGGCTCGAACGCCGGCACCGGATGCCCACCGGTCTGGTGGCCGCGACAGTCGGCGCGCCGCCCCAGCAGGAGCCCGAGGTATCCGAGCCGGAGCCGTACGACGACCAGCCGTGGCACCTGGTGCGGGAGAAGGAGCACCCGGCCGAGCCGATGAACGTCGATGACGCCCTGTTCCAGATGGAGCTGGTCGGGCACGACTTCTACTTGTTCATGGACAAGGAGACCCGCCGGCCGAGTGTCGTCTACCGCCGGCACGGCTACGATTACGGCGTCATGTCGCTGGCTACCGACCAGTAGCGACCAGCCCCCGGTTGATTGGTTCGCGGGCCGGCCGGATGGCTGGCCCGCCGCCGTTCTACCCGCCGGCGGAACCCGTTGGCGCCCGCATCGGGTCGCCGGGCAGCAGCGCGTACGACACGTCATCGATCCGTACGCCCGAAGGCCCGGGAAGACGAGCGCGGGCGTAACCCTCGCGTTGAAAACCGGCCCGTTCCAGAGCCCGCTGCGACGCCAGGTTGTCCGGTCGCGCGCCGGCTACCAGGCGGGCGATCCCGACGCTGAACGCCCATGGCGCCAGCAGTCGCAGCGCCCGGCCGACGTAGCCACGGCCCCGCCACCGAGGCAGCACGGAGCAGCCGAGCATCGCCTGCCCGGTCTGCGGCTCCCCGTAGCGCAGGCCGATGTCGCCGGCCGCCGCGCCGGTGGCCGCGTCGAGGATCACCAGGTCCGCCCGGTCCCCGGCGAGCCAGCGCGCCTCGGCGCGGGAACAGCGTTCGGCGGTGTCCGCACGCTCGGGCTCCCGCGGCGGGACGCTGGTGTTCACCACCTCCGGCAGACAGCGCAGCTCGTGCAGAAAGTCCACATCGCCCTCACCCAGCGGCCGCAGCGTGACCGCTCCGTCGGTGAGCTGCCCACCGGGCAGATCGGGCAGCAGGCGCGCCACCGGCCCGGCCGGATCGGTGGCCAGCCGGCACCAGGCGATGGCGTCGTGCCGTTCGCCGATGGCGCCGATTATCGCCGAGCGACGGACCCCTTCCCGTTGGAACCCGGCGCTCAGCGCGACCCGCTGACTAGCCGTGTTCTCCCACAGGGTCATCAGCTCGACCCGGGCCAGCCCGCGGGTGAACGCCCAGCGCGTGATCATGTCGGCGGCCGCGGTCGCCACTCCCCGGCGCCGCGCCCACGGCGCGGCCCAGTACCCGACCTCCGTGATGCCCCGTTCCTGTTGCGTGGCCCCGAGACCGACGCCGCCGAGCAGCCGGTCCGTCCGCGGGTCCACCACGGCGAACGCCGCGTTGCCGTCGTCCCAGACCGCCTGCGCCCCGCTGCGCACCCACCAGGCGGCGGTGTCCCGGGTGTACGGCCGCGGCATGCTCGGAATGAACCGTTGGACCATCGGGTCGGAGCAGGCACTGGCGACGTCGTCGATGTCCCGGTCGGCGTACCGCCGCAGCCGTACCGGTCCGCTGTCAATACTGTCGGTCACCGTTGACCTCCGGTCAAACGCGCTTCCGCGGGCGCCGTCGGTCGCAGGTCGCTGGCGAGCAGCGCGGAACGCCACACGTCCCGCTGGCGCCCCTGCCGGACGACCCTGGTGACGCCCTCCCAGACGAATCCCACCCGCTCAGCCACCTTCCGGGACGGCTCGTTGCCAGCCCAGGCGTGCCACTCGACGCGGGTGAGCGCCAGCGCCGGGAACGCCCATCCGACGACCGCCCGTAGCGCGCCGGTGGCGACCCCGCGCCCGCGGGCCGCCGGGCCGACATGGAACCGCACCCGGCCGACGTCGGGCTGGCCGGCCAACAGCCGCAGGTGGATCTCGCCCAGGTAGTTGCCATTCTCGTCGCCGATGGTCAGCGACACCTCCTCGCCGGCCGCCCAGGCCGCCGACGCCATGGCCACCGCGGCCCGGGCGGCGGCCGCCCGGTCGCCGGGCGGCTGCACCAACCAGCGCACCGTCTCGGGATCAGCCAGTGCGGCGACCATCGCCGGCACGTCGTCGGGGGTCGGCGGTCGCAGCGTCAGCCTCGTGCCGGCGTCGGCACGGAACGACACGGTGGGCGCCGGCGCGGAGAACGTGGCCGCCTGCCGGGCCGCCACCGTGCCGGGACCGGCCGGCCGGTCCGCCCCGCCCGCGCTCAACTCGCCGGCCAGCAGCGACGCCAGCCAGGTCCGGTCGGGCCGCCGTTGGCCGCACGGCACGCCCCGGGCGACGCCCTCGATCTGGAAGCCCAGCCGGAGCGCCACGAGGCGGGACGCGTGGTTGCCGACTTCGGCCCGCCACCCGACGCGGGCCAGACCACCTTCGTCGAACCCCCATCGCAGCAGCGCCCGGGACGCCCGCTCGGCGACGCCGCGCCCGCGCGCCCACGGGGCCGTCCAGTAGCTCAGCTCGGCCCGCTCGGTCAGCGAAACCCCGCCCAGCAGCCCGCCGCCATCGGCGAAGACGCCCAGCTGAGCCGCGCTGCCGTCGGCGAGCTGGTGGGCGCTCTCGGCGATGAACGTGTCGGCCTCCGGCGCCCCGAACGGAGTCGGCAGACTCGTCCAGCGTTGGATCCCCGGGTCGCCGCAGGCGCGGGTGAGCGCGGCCGCGTCGCGGGGCTCCCAGGGCCGCAGCAACAGGCCGTCGTGGCGCAGAAGTGGCGGGCGCATAGGTCCGATCATCGCCGCTGGGGCGTGGCGTCTGTCGGCGGGTCGGTCAGGTCGTCGGGCAGCAGCGCCCCGGTCCAGATGTCGACGCGCCTGCCCCGGTGCGTGATGGCCGACCGACGCGGGCCCTCCATCCGGAAACCGGCCCGCTGCGCGACCCGCCGGGACGCCTCATTGCCGACGTTCGCGGCCCAGCTGACCCGCGCGAGCGCCAGCGCGTCGAAGCCCCACCGGCTCAGCTCGCGCACGGCCACCGCACAATAGCCCCGGCCGCGCGCCCACGGCGCCACCGCGTAGCCGATGTCGCCGACGGCCGGGTCGGGGCCCAGCCGCAGCGAGATCGTTCCGGCGAAGGCGTCGTCGCCGTCGGCCAGGACCAGCTCCACCGCCTCGCCGCGTTCCCACCGCAGCCGCCCGAACGCCAGGAACTGGCTGGCCTCCTGGCGGTCGTAGTCGGCGGGAATGTTCGTCCAGCGCAGGGTCTGCGGGTCGGCGGCGGAACGGACGAGGCCGTCGAAGTCCCGCTCCGCCAACGGCCGCAGCCGAACCGGCCCGCCGTTGGCTTGGAGGTCGAGGACGGGGCGGTCGCCGGCGAAGGTGGCCGCCTGCCGGGCCAGCCGGCTGCCGGGGGCGGCCGGACGGTCGGGCGAGGGCGTAGTCAACTCGCCGGCCAACAACTCGCCGTGCCACTGGTCGTGGCGTCCGCGGCGGTCGAGTTCGGCGCGGGCCACGCCGCCGACGGTGAAGCCGAGCCGCAGCGCGACGAGGCGCGACACGTGGTTGCCGGCGCCCGCCCGCCACCCGATCCGCTGGAGGTCGAGACTGTCGAAAGCCCACCGCAGCAGCGCCCGCGTCGCCCGTTCGGCGACACCGCGACCCCGTGCCCACGGCGCTGTCCAGTATCCGACTTCCGCCTCGCCGTTCTCGCGGTCGAGCCGGGCCAGGCCGCACGAGCCGAGCAGCTCCCCGGAGTCAGCGTCGAAGACGCCCATCGGCACACCGGTCCGCCCGGCGAGCTGCCTCGGCGCCCACTCGGCGACGAACGCGACGGCGTGTTCGTGCAGGTAGGGATCGGGAACCGACGTCCAGCGCCGGATCAGCGGGTCGGCGCAGGCGCGGGCGACAGCGGGCGCGTCACCCGGTCGCCAAGGTCGTAGGAGCAGATCATCCAGGCGAATTTCCGGTGGCCGCATCGCCCGATCATTGTCGAGGCGCGGACGTCCTTCCAGCGCTTATCGCCCGCTGCGCTCGCCTCTGTGTGGGTAGGCGCGGGGCATTCGATCCGGGCGTGGTGGACGCCACGGTGTGATCTGCGCCTACGATGGGGCGGTTGACTGTGTAGGGGAGTTCTGAGCCGTGACGATTTTGGAAAAGCTTCTCCGCGCCGGAGAAGGTCGCATGCTGCGGCGCCTGAAGGCGATCGCGGCGGCGGTCAGCTCGATCGAGGACGACTACACCGGCCTGTCGGACGAGGAGCTGCGAGAGCAGACTGACTTGTTCAAGGAACGGTACGCCGACGGCGAGTCGCTCGACTCGCTGCTTCCCGAGGCGTTCGCGGTGGTCCGCGAGGCGACGAAGCGGGTGCTCGGCCAGCGTCACTACGACGTGCAGATCATGGGTGGCGCCGCGCTGCACTTCGGCAACATCGCCGAGATGAAGACCGGCGAGGGCAAGACCCAGACGGGACTGCTCCCGGCGTACCTCAACGCGCTCTCCGGTGGCGGCGTCCACATCATCACCGTCAACGACTATCTCGCCCAGCGTGACGCTGAGTGGATGGGCCGGGTGCACACGTTCCTCGGCCTCACCGTCGGGGTGATCCTGCCGAACCGCCCGCCGGCCGAGCACAAGGCCGCGTACGACTGCGACATCACCTATGGCACGAACAACGAGTTCGGCTTCGACTACCTGCGCGACAACATGGCCTGGTCCGCCGACGACATGGTCCAGCGTGGCCACAATTTCGCCATCGTGGACGAGGTCGACTCGATCCTCATCGACGAGGCCCGCACCCCGCTGATCATCTCCGGTCCGGCGGAGCATTCGCCGCGTTGGTACAGCGAGTTCGCGTCGCTGGTCAAGCGCTTCGAGGCGGGCAAGGACGGCGAGGGCGACTACGAGGTCGACCACGCCAAGCGCACCGTGGCGATCAGCGAGCGCGGCGTCTCCCGGGCCGAGGACCGGCTCGGCATCGAGAACCTGTACGACCCGGTGAACACCCCGCTGGTCGGCTACCTCAACAACGCGATCAAGGCCAAGGAGCTGTACAAGAAAGACAAGGACTACATCGTCGCCGACGGCGAGGTCCTCATCGTCGATGAGTTCACCGGGCGCATCCTGCACGGCCGCCGTTACAACGAGGGCATGCACCAGGCGATCGAGGCCAAAGAGGGCGTCGAGATCAAGCAGGAGAACCAGACCCTCGCCACGGTCACCCTGCAGAACTACTTCCGCCTGTACGCCAAGCTCTCGGGCATGACGGGCACCGCCCAGACCGAGGCGGGCGAGTTCAACCAGGTCTACAAGGTCGGCGTGGTGTCGATCCCGACGCACCGTGACATGGTGCGGATGGACAAGCCGGACGTCATCTACAAGTCGGAGAAGGCGAAGTTCGACGCCCTCGTGGAGGACATCGCCGAGCGGCACGCCAAGGGACAGCCGGTCCTGGTCGGCACGGTCTCGGTGGAGAAGTCCGAGATCCTGTCCCAGCTGCTTCGCCGTCGGGGGATCACCCACAACGTCCTCAACGCCAAGTACCACGCCCGGGAGGCCGAGATCATCGCCCAGGCGGGGCGTAAGGGCGCGGTCACCGTGGCGACGAACATGGCCGGCCGGGGCACCGACATCCTGCTGGGCGGCAACCCCGAGCACGCTGCCGCCGCTGAGCTGCGGGCGCGTGGGATCGACGAGGCGGAGAGCCCGGAGGAGCACGCCAAGGCGATGGAGGAGATCCTCCCCCGGGTCAAGGTCGAGTGCCGGGCGGAGGCCGACGAGGTCACCGCCGCCGGCGGCCTCTACGTCCTGGGCACCGAGCGCCACGACTCTCGCCGTATCGACAACCAGCTGCGCGGCCGTTCCGGGCGCCAGGGCGACCCGGGCGAGTCCCGGTTCTACCTGTCGCTCCAGGACGAGTTGATGCGCCGGTTCAGGGCCTCGGCCGTCGAGGCGGTCATGGACCGTTTCAACATCCCGGACGACGTGCCGATCGAGTCCAAGATGGTGAGCAAGCAGATCAAGAGCGCCCAGACGCAGATTGAGGCGCAGAACGCCGAGATCCGCAAGAACGTGCTCAAGTACGACGAGGTCATGGACAAGCAGCGCAAGGTGATCTATGCCGAACGTAAGCGGGTCCTCGACGGCGCTGACATGCACAACCAGGTCGCGCCGATGATCGGCGACCTGGTCACGGCCTACGTCACGGGCGCCACCGCCGACAAGTACCCCGAGGACTGGGACCTTGAGAAGCTGTGGGCCAGCCTCAAGGAGGTCTACCCCGTCGGGGTCACGATCGAGGAGTTGGAGGAGGAGGCCGGCGACCGCGCGGCCATGGACACCGACTTCCTCGTCGACCGCCTCCAGAAGGACGCCCAGGCGGCCTACGCCGCCCGGGAGCAGGAGCTGGGCGCGGAAGCGCTGCGGGAGCTGGAGCGTCAGGTCATGCTCTCGGTGATCGACCGCCGCTGGCGCGAGCACCTGTACGAGATGGACTACCTCCAGGAAGGCATCGGCCTGCGCGCCCATGCCCAGCGGGACCCGGTCGTCGAGTACTCGCGTGAGGGCTACGAACTGTTCACCCAGATGATGGACGGCATCAAGGAGGAGGCGGTTGGCTTCCTGTTCAACCTGGACGTCCAGGTTGAGGAGCAGCCGACGATCACCCTGAACCCGGACGAGGCGGTGGCGCTGGAGCCGTCGGTCGAGGTGCATGTGCCCGGCCTGGGCGGCGCCAAGCAGCCGCGGAACCTCCAGTACACCGCGCCGAGCATCGACGGTGAGGCTGGCAGCGGCGCGCCGGTCGTGGCGAGCGGGCCGGATGTCGGCGCGGACAAAGTCAGCGGTGGTCCGTCCCGTAACGCTCCGTGCTACTGCGGTTCGGGCAAGAAGTACAAGCGCTGCCACGGGGCGCCGTCCTGACCGGCGCCTGACACTGAACCGCCGAGGACCGCGGGACGATTACTCGTCCCGCGGTCCTCGTTTTCCACCGCGCAACCCCTCCACCGCGCAACCTGGCCACCTCAGGCGACCAGGAGCAGGTCCGCGAAGCGCCACACGCCGCGGTCGGTCAGCCGGAGCTGTCCCGCCACCGCCCGGACCCGCCCGGCCAGCTCAACGAGGGCGACGACATCCGCGGTGTCCGGCCCGGCCGCCGCGAGCCGCACCGATCGGACAGTCAACGTGGCCGCCGACCCCTTGCCCTGGGGTCGACGGCTGGCGGCGTCGGGTTCGCGGCGCCGCGGCGCCGCCAGCCGTGCCCGGGCGTCGGGAAGCTGGGCGAGAAGGCGGTCGGCGTCGGCTGGACAGGCGACGAGTCGGAGGTGTCCGCCGGGCCGATGTCCGTTGAGGATCTCGACGTACCGCGCGACGAGCTGCCGCGCGGCCAGCCGTAGCGCGGGATCGGCCGCTACGGCGTCGGTGGCGGCGGTGGCCGCTGGCTGGTTCGTCGTGGCCGGGAACGTCAGAGCGAGCTGACCGGGCAGTTCGCTGTCCGGCGGCGCCGAAGGGTCCGCCCGCCCGGAGCTGCGCGACAGGCAGGTCGGGGCCCGTGACGGCGGTTCGTACGGTGGCTCGGTGGCGGGCGCTGGGCGGATGCGGACCGGCGGGTAGTGCCGCCCCACCCGCCTCGGCGACCCGGGGCGTGACGGCGTCTCGATCGTCATGAATTCAGCCCTTTAAGTCTTCGTTTGCTTTCGTTTGCCTCCGATAACCTAGCAACGTCCGGGATGGACGGTCAATGGCCGGCGCTGGAGGCCCAGGGCCTCGACGCGGCGCGGCCGGGACACAGCGAAGCCCCGGGCGCCCGTCAGGCCCGGGGCTTCGCTGTGGGAACGGTCAGTCGTCGCGTTCGACCAGCGGGTTCTGCTCGATCCAGCTGGCGGTTTCGTCGTACTTGCGGACGATGTACTCCTCCAGACGGGACCGCTCGACCCGCCACTGACCCCGCCCACCGACCTTGATCGCCGGCAGCTCGCCGCTGCGTACCATGTGGTAGACCTGCGAGTCCGAAACGTTCAGCTCCGTGGCCACCTCGGACAGCAGCAGGAACCGCGCGCTCGGGCGGCCCTCGACTGACATCCGGTTCTCCCCATGAATCGTGTGACAGCGGGCCGGTTCGCGCCGCGTCTCCTAGTCTGCCAGCAGGTCCGTCGACGCCGCCGCGCCGGCGACCGCGCGAGGAGAGGCGTCACACGGTGGGCGACACGTCAGTCCGGGTGTACCTGAGCGCGACCACTCGGTCGCTGAGCGAGCTGGGCGACGGTGGGCAGCTGTCGGTCGTCGAGGCGCACGCGGTCACCCCGCACCTGCGTGAGTGGTACGCCGAGGGCGACGAGGAGGAGCTGGAGTACGTGGCGTTCACCCGCGCGGCCCAGGGCGCCCTGCGGATCCTGGTCGGGATGCCGCAGGCGCCGCCGCGGCGCGTGGTGATCAGCGTCGACCTGCCGTCGGCGGCGGTGCGCCCGGCCAGCCAGCAGTTGGGGGACAGTACGGTGACGCTGGCCGGGCCGGTTCCGGCGTCCGCGGTGGCCGCGGTCCATGTGGACGGCGCTGGCGCGGAGCCGGACGTCGTCGCGGCGCTCGCCCGGATCGCGGAGGCCGCTGCCGGTGACGAGGACGCCCAGTTCGTCGTGGACTCGGTCGAGGATCACGAGCTGGAATGGTATGACCGCACCGAGCTGGATCAGCTGCGCTGACCCGGTCCGAGCGAGCGCCCGTACCCGACGAGCGCGACGATCCCGCCCAGGAACATGACCACCATGGCGTGGTTGATCCGGGAGCCGTCGGTCCATTGCTGCATGGTCCGGTCAGCGTCGCTGATCTGGCGGGTCAGGTACAGCAACGACGATCCGCCGATCCGGATGATCACCTCGCCGATCAGCAGCAGCGCGCCAGGTCCGGCGCCGGCGACGAGGTAGGCGAGCCAGCGGCTCCGGCGGCGCCGAAGCGCCCTGTACGCCACGACGCCGGCGGCGACACCGCCGATGAGCGCGGTGAGGATCGCGTACCAGGTCTCGGCGTCGACCCGGTCGGCTGCCGACGGCTCGTACAGCCAGTCGAAGACCGGGCCGCGCGCCAACGCCAGGGCGAGTCCGGTGACGAACATCGCCAGCGCGGCGGCCACGACCCCGGCCTGGGTGTGTGGCGCCCGGTTCGCGGCGAGCGCCCCGCCGAGGATCGCCGCCCCGGCGAGCGTGGCGGCCAGGATGAGCCGCTGCGGGTCGCCCCCGGCGACCGCAGCGAACGCCCCGCCGGCAGCCAGGGCGACCGCCAGCCCCGCCCCGAGCGCCGCCACGAACCGGAACCCGACCGGACGGGTCAGCGCCGGGTCGACCCGGCGCAGCGTCAGCAGCCCGGCGCCGAGCCCGGCGACCAGGGCGGCGCCGACCAGCCCGGGGAGGGCGTACGCGGACACCGCGAGCGCCACCACCCCGGTCGTCGCCTCGATCGACCGGTGCGCTGACCACAGCGTCCCCGCCAGCCACAGGAACGCCAGCGCGGCGAGGACGGCCACCCCCCGCTGGGGGCGCGGACGGGCGGGGGGCTGCGTTGACACCCTCGGCTCCTTGGCTCGGCGGCGGCGCCGGCGGCCCGTCCGGGCCGGTCCTGACGCTTTGACCGGCCCAGGCTACGCGGGCTGGCCGCGACCCTGGCCGGGCGGCGCCGCGACCATGGCAGGATGGCGAGGTCGCGGAAAGCCGCCCGCCCGGCCGATGGGTAGCGGCGCTGACCTGCGCTGACCTCATCCCCTTGCCCTTGGAGGAGCATTCGATGGACGCCGTGATCGCGGTTCCGGAGCCCCGGAACGAGCCGGTTCGCAGCTACGCCCCAGACACCGCCGAGCGGGCGAGCCTGCGACGGAGGCTCGGTGAGCTGGCCGGAGAGCGGCTGGAGCTGCCCATGACGATCGACGGCCGGCAGCGGATGGCCGGCGGCGAGGCCCTCGATGTCGTGGCCCCGCACCGGCGTCACCACGTGCTGGGCGTCACGGGCAATGCCACCACCGCCGACGCCGCGGCCGCGGTCGCCGCGGCGAAGGCCGCGGCCCCGATGTGGCGGGCGTTGGCCTACGAGGACCGGGCGGCGATCTTCCTGCGCGCCGCTGAGCTGCTCGCCGGCGGCTGGCGGGACACCCTCAACGCCGCGACGATGCTGGGCCAGTCGAAGACCGCGATCCAGGCCGAGATCGACGCCGCCTGCGAGCTGATCGACTTCCTGCGGTTCAACGTCACCTTCGGTCGCAAGCTGCTGGCCGAGCAGCCGGCGTCCTCGGCCGGGATCTGGAACCGGTTCGACCACCGCCCGCTGGAGGGTTTCGTCTACGCGGTCACCCCGTTCAACTTCACCGCGATCGCGGCGAACCTGCCGGCCGCGCCGGCGCTGATGGGCAACACGGTGGTCTGGAAGCCGTCGGTGACCCAGCAGTTCTCGGCGCACTTCACTATGCGCCTGTTCGAGGCGGCCGGGCTGCCCCCGGGCGTCATCAACATGGTGACCGGCGACGGCATCGCCGTCTCGGACGTGGCCCTGGCGGACGCCGACCTGGCCGGTATCCACTTCACCGGCTCGACCCGCGTGTTCCAGCATCTGTGGCGGACCGTCGGGGAGCGGATCGACTCCTACCGTAGCTACCCGCGGCTGGTCGGCGAGACCGGCGGCAAGGATTTCGTCTTCGCGCACGCCAGCGCCGACGCCGACGCCCTGCACACCGCGCTGATCCGCGGCGCGTTCGAGTACCAGGGGCAGAAGTGCTCGGCGGCGTCGCGTGCCTATGTGCCGCGTTCGCTGTGGGATGCCGGCCTGGGCGACCGGCTGGCCGCCACCGCCGACTCGCTGACGTACGGCGACGTGGCCGACTTCGGCAACTTCGGCGGAGCGGTGATCGACGGTCGGGCGTGGGCCCGGCACAGCGAGGCGCTGGACCGGATCAAGAACTCGTCGTCGTGCACGGTGCTGGCCGGCGGGACCGCGGACGACTCCGAGGGCTGGTTCGTCCGGCCGACCGTGGTCGCCGGCGCGGACGCGACGCACGAGATCTTCACGACCGAGTACTTCGGTCCGATCCTCGGCGTGCACGTCTACGAGGACGCCGCCTGGCGGGAGACGCTGGCCCAGGCCGAGTCGGCCGCCCCGTACGCGCTGACCGGCTCGATCTTCGCCAACGACCGCCGGATCGTGGCCGAGGCGAGCGAGTCGCTGCGCTTCGCGGCCGGCAACTTCTACATCAACGACAAGCCGACCGGCGCTGTCGTCGGGCAGCAGCCTTTCGGCGGCGGGCGCGCCTCGGGCACCAACGACAAGGCTGGCTCCTGGCACAACCTGGCCCGGTGGGTCTCCCCGCGGACCATCAAGGAGACCTTCGAGCCGCCGACCGACCACACCTACCCGCACATGGCCTGACCTTCTCCCGGCCGGCCCGAGAGGCCGGTCACAGCGCCTCCCGACGCCCCGCCAGCGCTCTCGCCTGGCGGGGCGTCGGTCCTTGCCGACCGAGCTGATCATGGCGGTAGCGTCGGGGCATGACCAACAACGAAGGATTCGTGGATTTCGATCCACATTTCGGCGAGCAGGGCGGCCTGCTCACCTACGGCAGCTACCTGCGGGTGGGGGAGTTGCTGGACCAGCAGGTGCTCGAGTCGAACCCGCCGGCCCACGACGAGCTGCTGTTCATCACGATTCACCAGGTGTACGAGCTGTGGTTCAAGCAGCTGCTGCACGAGCTTTCGGACGCCCGGGACCGGATGATGGCCGGCGAGGCGTACCTGCCGCGGGTGCGGCTGAAGCGCTGTCAGGTCATCGGGCGGGTGCTGGTTCACCAGGTCGATGTCATCGACACGATGACGCCACAGGACTTCGTGGCCTTCCGGAGCAAGCTGGCGCCGGCTTCGGGGTTCCAGTCGGCCCAGTTCCGGGAGTTGGAGTTCCTGTCCGGTCTCAAGGACCCGGGCTATCTGAGCCGGTTCAAGGGCCTGTCAGAGGTCGAGCAGGCCCGGCTGAGTCGCCGACTGGCCGAGCCCAGCCTCTGGGACGGGTTCCTGGCCGTGCTGGCCAAGGCCGGGTTCGAGGTGGACTCCAGCGAGCAGCGCTTCGCCTCCTATCTGACGATCGCCCGGGACCGGGAGCGGCACGGCCCGCTGTGGGACCTGGCCGAGGCGCTGGTCGAGCACGATCAGTCGTGGGCCCTGTGGCGATCGCGGCATGTGCTCATGGCGGAGCGCCAGATCGGCACGAAGACGGGGACGGGTGGCTCGTCCGGCAGCGGGTATCTGCGCTCGCGGACCCCGGTGCGGTTCTATCCCGAGTTGTGGGAGCTGCGTTCACGTATGTAACGGGAATAAAGCGGACTAAAAGCCCAGATCGGATCATCGGTGACGGGCGCCGCTAGGCGCCCTGGTGTGGACTGTCGCCGGAAGACAGTCCACTACAGAAGACACAAACTGCAAAAATCGGATATGCTGGACCTACCGGATAAAGCGTGGCAATGTGGAGTCATGGCAGACTCTGCGATCAACCCGACCGCGGCCGCCCTCCTGGGGCTGCTGCACTCCGGTCCGATGACCGGCGGCCAGCTCATGGCCGAAGCCGAGCGGCGCCTCGGCCCGTACTGGTCGATGACCCGCAGCCAGGTCTACCGGGAGCTCCCGGTCCTGGCTGACCTCGGGTACGTCCGGCTGGGCAAGCCCGGCCCGCGCTCGTCCCAGCCGTACGCGATCACCGCGTCCGGCAAGCGGGCATTCAGCAAGTGGCTCGGCGAGGTCCCCGGCCGCGACGCGCTCCGCAACCCGATCGCCCTGCGGATCGCCTTCGCCCCGCAACACAGCGCCAGTCAGCTCAAGGCGCTCAAGGAAGGCGCGCACAGCTACCACACCGAGTCCCTCAGCCAGGTCAAGGAGCAGGCCAAGGAGGCCCGCAAAGAGGGCGACGAGCACGGCGCGGCCGCGCTTGATTTCGCCGCGGCCTACCACAAGGCCGCGCTGGCCTGGCTCAAGAATCTCTGACCGTCGGTGCCGCCTACTGTGACGGTGCGCGTGCGCGAAACGCCCGCGGACCGTCACGGTAGGCTTGTCGGCTGTGACCGCTCCCGAGTTCGCCGACCAGCTCAAGGGCCTCGACGCCACCATGCGCTCCATCGAGGCCGTGCTCGATGTCGACCGCCTCCACCGGGACAAGGCCGCCCTCGAGGAGCAGGCTTCCGCGCCCGATCTGTGGGACGACCAGGCCCGGGCCCAGTCGGTCACCTCGCGCCTCTCCTACGTCAACGGCGAGATCAGCAAGCTGTCCTCGCTGCGTGGCCGGCTCGACGACGCCTACATCATGCTGGAGATGGCCGAGGCCGAGGGCGACGCCGACTCGCTTGCCGAGGTCGGCGCCGAGCTGACCAGCCTCGGCAAGGCGATCGAGGAGCTGGAGGTTCGGACCCTGTTGTCCGGCGAGTACGACTCGCGGGAGGCGCTGGTCGCGATCCGCGCCGGCGCCGGCGGCGTGGACGCCGCGGACTTCGCCGAGATGCTCATGCGGATGTACCTGCGCTGGGCCGAGCGGCACGGATACCCGACAGAGGTCTTCGAGACCTCGTACGCCGAGGAGGCCGGCCTCAAGTCCGCCACCTTCGCCGTCAAGGCCCCGTACGCGTACGGCACCCTCTCAGTCGAGGCCGGCACCCACCGGCTGGTCCGGATCAGCCCGTTCGACAACCAGGGCCGCAGGCAGACCAGCTTCGCCGGCGTGGAGGTCCTGCCGGTGGTGGAGCAGACCGACTCGATCGAGATTCCCGAGAACGAGATCCGGGTCGATGTCTACCGCTCCTCGGGTCCCGGCGGACAGAGCGTCAACACCACCGACTCCGCCGTCCGGCTCACGCACATCCCCACCGGGATCGTCGTGACCTGCCAGAACGAGAAGTCCCAGCTACAGAACAAGGCCTCGGCGATGCGGGTGCTCCAGGCCCGGCTGCTGGAGCGCAAGCGGCAGGAGGAGCAGGCCAAGATGGAGGGCCTCAAGGCTGACGCGGCCGGTTCCTGGGGCGACCAGATGCGTTCATACGTGCTCCATCCCTACCAGATGGTCAAGGACCTACGGACCGAGCACGAGACGGGCAATCCGTCATCGGTCTTCGACGGCGAGCTTGACGGTTTTGTCGAGGCCGGCATCCGCTGGCGCAAACAGCAGCAGATCAGCGCACAGGACGCGTAACTTCTTCGGAGCGACCCGCCGGACTTGGCGTTCTGGGCTCAGCGCGTAGACTCTGCACCCGTGATTCAGCTTGAGCATGTGACGAAGACGTACCCCAAGGCGTCCCGCCCGTCACTGGACGAGGTGAGCGTCGGCATCGAGAAGGGCGAGTTCGTCTTCTTCATCGGACCGTCCGGTTCCGGAAAGTCGACGATCATCAAGCTGCTCCTGCACGAGGTCACCCCGAACAAGGGCAAGGTCATTGTCAACAACAAGGACCTGACCTCGATGCGCTCGTGGCGCATTCCCGCCTTCCGACGCACCATCGGCTGCGTGTTCCAGGACTTCCGGCTGCTGCCGAACCGCACCGCGTACGAGAACGTCGCGTTCGCTCTTGAGGTGATCGGGAAGACCAAGGCGGTGGCCCGGCGGGTGGTTCCCGAGGTGCTGGAGCTGGTCGGCCTCGGGGGCAAGGAGCACCGGTACCCGCACGAGCTGTCCGGCGGCGAGCAGCAGCGTGTGGCCGTGGCCCGCGCGTTCGTGAACCGGCCGCTGATCCTGCTGGCCGACGAGCCCACCGGAAACCTCGACCCGGACACCTCCATCGAGATCATGCGGTTGCTGGACCGGATCAACCGGACCGGCACCACCGTGGTGATGGTGACGCACGACTCCAACATCGTGAACCAGATGCGACGTCGGGTGATCGAGATCGACAGTGGTCGGATCGTGCGAGACCAGGCGCGCGGGGTCTACGGCTGAGTCACCTCCGCCGGGCGCCGCGCCGCGTCGCCGTAGTGATGCCGACCACCAACGACCTGCCGCGCCGGGCGCCAGCCGCTCCGGACGCGGATCGCAACGGAAGGAAACCCGATGCGCGCGAAGTACGTCCTGTCCGAAGTGCTGGTGGGGCTCTGGCGCAACCTGACGATGACCATCGCCATGATCGTGACCATGGCGGTGTCGCTGACCATGGTGGGCGCCAGCTACGTGGGCTTCAAGCAGGTCGGCCAGATGGAGGACTTCTACTACGCCAAGCTTGAGGTCTCGGTCTTCCTCGTCGACACGATCACCGAGGATCAGCGCAGCGGCCTCGACTCCCAGCTCCGCGCCGACCCGCTGATCCGCGAGGTCCTCTACGAGAGCAAAGACCTGGCGTACGCGAACTTCAAGCGCATCTTCAGCGATGCTCCTGACCTGGTGAACAGCGTCAAGCCGGGCGATCTGCCGGAGTCCTTCCGGCTCAAGCTGAAGGATCCGACGCAGTTCGGCGAGGTCTTCACCCGCTACAACGGCACACCGGGCATCGACCAGATCGTCGACCAGCGGAACCTGCTGGACCGGATCTTCAAGATCTTCGACACCTTTCAGCTGATCATCCTGGTGGTGGCCGGCATCATGGCCTTCGCCGCCCTGCTCCTGGTGGGCAACATGATCCAGGTCGCGGCGTTCAACAAGCGGCGTGAGGTCGCGGTGATGAAGCTGGTGGGCGCGTCGAACTGGTTCATCCAGGCGCCGTTCGTGCTGGAGGCGGTCTTCGCCGGGATCGCCGGCGCGCTCATCGCGTTCGGGCTCATGGCGGCCAGCAAGGCGTTCCTCATCGACGGCGACCTGTCGTCGCTGACTGAGTACCTGACGGTCGTCAAGTGGAGCACGATCTTCTGGACGCTGCCGATCATGCTGGGCGTCGGGACGTTCGTCAGCTCCGTGACAGCCTGGGTCACCCTGCGCTTCTACCTGCGGGTCTAGCTGCCGACACTGCTGGGGCAGGAATGACTGAAGTTCCTGAAATGGCAGGTGTGTCTCGGATACGGTGATTCTCACGCTGAGGCGGGAGGTTCACCGTGTTCGCCAGTCGCCGGTTCCGGCCGCGCGCGATGGTTGTGGCCGCCCTGGGGTGTCTGCTCGTCGGCAGCGTTGCCACGCCTGGCCGCTCGTGGGCCGATCCCAGAACCGACGACCAGGCCGCCCGCGCCGCGGTGGCCAGGGCATCGGCGCTTCTGGAAGGCGCGACCACCCAGGCGCAGGCAGCCGCCCAGAGCCTGGCCGCTGTGAACGCCTCGCTGCCGCTGGCTCAGGAGCGCGTCGCCGTCGCGCGGGGAGTCGTCGCGGGGGCGACGGTCGAGGCCGGCACCGCCCGTCGGAAGGCCGACCTGGCCCGGGACGCCGCCGACGCCGCCGACCGCCGCTACGCCGCGAGCGTCACGCGGGTCGAGATCGCCCGCCAGCGGGTCAGCGACTTCATCGCTGCCACCTACCGCGGGGCGGGCCTGGTCACCGTCAACGCTGTGCTGGCAGCCAGGAACCCCGGCGAGCTGACGCTACGCTCGGGCTACGCCAACATCCTGGTCACCCACCGTCAGCAGGCCGTCGACGACCTGGTGGCGCTGCGCCGGGCCACCAAGGACGACGCGAACGCCGCTGAGTCCACGCGTCGGGTCGCCGCGGCGGCGGAGGCCAAAGCGGTCGCGGCCCTTCGGCGGGCCCGGGCCGCCGAGGCCGACGCCCGCCAGGCCGCGGCGCGAGTCACCGCCCTCGTCGCGCAGCGCGCCTCCGCTCTGGCGCTGGCCCGCAGCCAGCGCGTCGCCAGCCTGGCCCGATACCGCCAGGCCCGGGTCGAGCAAGCCAGGATCGCCGCCCAGCTTCGGGCCTGGGAAGGCCGGCGCGGCTCGTCCGGCCGCTCCTGGCGGGCCGGAGCGCTGTTCCTGATGCCGGCTGACGGCTGGAAGAGCAGCGACTTCGGCTCTCGGTTCGACCCTTTCTACGGGGTGTGGCAGCTGCACGCCGGTGTCGACATCGCCGCCGATGCCGGATCGCCGGTCTACGCGGCAGCCGACGGCCAGGTGATCCGCGCCGGGTGGAACGGCGGCTACGGCAACTTCACCTGCCTGTCCCACGGTCGGATGAATGGACGCGGCCTCACCACCTGTTACGCCCACCAGTCCCGGATCGCGGTCCGGGACGGCCAGTGGGTCCGCGCCGGCCAGGTGATCGGACGCGTCGGGACCACCGGCGCCTCCACCGGCTACCACCTGCACTTCGAGGTGCGTGTCGACGGCTACCCCGTGCAGCCCTTGCGCTGGTTGCCTTCCTGCTTCTGCTGAGCCTGCGCCGCGCTGCTGGCCGCGCTCGTATTGGCGACGCCGCCCTCGCGGCCGGGCGGTAGCATGGCGCGACCGTCCAGCGGAGAGAGGGTGAGGGCTGATGCCGCGCGAGCAGGGACGCAAGGTCGTCGCGTCCAACAAGCGGGCCCGGCACGACTACACCATTCTCGACACGTACGAAGCCGGCCTGGTCCTCAGCGGCACCGAGGTCAAGTCATTGCGGGCAGGCCGAGCCTCGCTGGCGGACGCCTTCGCGCAGCCGCGCGGCGACGAGCTTTACCTGTACGGCCTGCACATCGCCGAGTACGCCCAGGGCACCTGGACCAACCATGAGCCCCGACGTACCCGCAAGCTCCTGCTCCACCGGGCGGAGCTGAACAAGATCCTCGGCAAGCTGGATCAGAGCGGCCTCACCCTGGTGCCGCTTCAGCTGTACTTCTCCGATGGCTGGGCCAAGGTCGAGATCGGACTTGCCAAAGGTAAAAAATCCTATGATAAGCGGCAGGATCTCGCCAAGCGGGACGCAGACCGTGAAATCGCCAGGGCGCTCGGCCGACGCGCCAAAGGTATGCGCTGAGCGCCTATGCTTCTCCGATGGCCGAGATTCTCATCGATGTTGATCTCCGGCATCCGGTGGAGCGGGTCTGGCGGGCGCTGACCGACCGGGCCGTCCTCGGGGACTGGCTCATGCCCACCGACCTCGAGCCCTACGAGGGACGGTCGTTCGTTCTCTGTCCGGATGGCCTCGCGGGCTTTGACGGCCCCATCGACGGCGAGTTGGTCGAGGTGGCCGCCCCGCGACGCGTCGTCATGCTCTGGCACGAGGAGCAGGGCCGCTCCCGGGTGAGCTGGGAGCTGACGGCGACCGAGGTCGGCTGCCGGCTGACGATGACCCAGACCGGCTTCTTCGGCGTCCAGGGGACGTTACGCCGCCATCGGCTGCTGCGCGCCTACCAACTCATGCTGAACACCCGGCTTCCGGCGGCCCTCAACCGCCTGGCCACCGGGACCACTCCTCCGTACCGGCCACCGGGTCGGCAGCGCACGCCTCCATCCGCCGGGGCCGGGGCCGGGGCTGAGCTTGCTGAGTCGGCTCAGCCGATCGGACTCAGGCCCGCCGCTCCGCAACCTGCCGCTGACATCTCCGAGGAGTGGTCGTCCGTGGAGCTGCCGTTGCC
Source organism: Pilimelia columellifera subsp. columellifera (assembly GCF_039532605.1). Taxonomy (NCBI): domain Bacteria; kingdom Bacillati; phylum Actinomycetota; class Actinomycetes; order Micromonosporales; family Micromonosporaceae; genus Pilimelia; species Pilimelia columellifera. The sequence goes on along the minus strand of NZ_BAAARY010000009.1, from coordinate 46,515 downwards.
GTCCGGGGCCGACCACCGGCGACTCCTGCCGTCGACGCTGGAGTCGACGGCGTCACGAAACCTGGCAGCTGACCCGCACACCTCCAGCGCGCGCCAGCGCCGGGCGATGCTCCTGGGGGCTGCCGCGGGGGCGCTGGTCGTGCTGGTGGCCGTGGTGATCGGCGGCTGGCTGGTGGCCCCGCGCGTGTTGCCGGCGCTCGGCATGGGGCCCGGCGGCGGCCAGGACGGCCAGGTTGGCCCCGGGGCGCCGGCCGAGGGCGGCCTGGGCCAGGCCGCCGGCCCGCCGACGGTGGCGGGGGCGACGCCGGCGCCAGCCGCGGCGACGACCCCTGATCCCTCGCCGTCACGTGGCGACGCTCCGGCGCGTCCGGGCCAGCCCGGCGGCCCGCCCGGTCCCGGGAGCGCCCCGACCGCCACGCGGGTGCCGCCGCCGAACCCCGGTGGCCAGCCAACGATCGAGTGGATCGCCGGCTACCGGACGGTCCGGTCGGATGAGAGCCGGGTCGTCACCGAGGTCGTTGTCGGAAATCCGGGCCGGGTCGCCGGCTCAGGCTGGCGGGTCGTGGTCACCGCGCCGAGGGGCGCCGAGCTGGGCCAGGTCCGAGGAGCGGTCGGCCAGTGGCGGTCCGGTCAGGCTGTTTTCACCGCGCTCGACCCGCGTGAGGCGGTGCCGGCGGGCGGGTCGGTGCGGTTCCGGTTCACCCTCCGGGGCGTCGACGCGATCACCGGATGCGCCGTCGGCGGATCGTCATGCGCCGGGCGGGATTTACCGCTGGACAGCACGCGTTACGATTGGGGGGCTACGCACCCGAGCACCCAGGGGGGTGACTGGTTTCGACTTCGTACGGTGAGGCAGGAGAAGCGAGCCGAGGAAGCCGACGTCGTCTCGATAATCGTCGTCGGAAAACAATAAGCGCCGAGAAGAATACTCTTTCGCGCAACGATCTCGCTCTCGTCGCCTGACGAGACTGAGATCCGCTGTCGGTCTAGGAGCGCCTTCGACCTAGTTGCCGGCATCATTGAGAAGGCTGGCCAGTTCGCCCCGGTCGCGGGGGCGGCACGGTGAGATTAAACAGCGGCTGGGCCCGTCACACCAACTCGCTCGCGTGATTGGTGGGGTCAAGTAGAGACACAGCGAGCTGCGCTCGGAGAAGCCCTGGCAAAGCGGCGAAGGACCCGGGTTCAATTCCCGGCACCTCCACCCCCAAGACGCGGCGGGGGCGGACGTCATGTGACGTCCGCCCCCGCCGCGTTTCTTCGTCCGCGCCGGTTCCGGGCCGGGAACCGGCGCGCGTCGGCGCACGTCCCAGCGGGTATGACCGGACGCGTGAAACGACCTGAGATGACCCCCGGCGCGTCGTCGACCCAGACGTCCGTCCCGCCCCGTCCCGCCCGACGCCTCGCCGCGCTCGGCGTGGGCCTCGCCGTCACTGCTGTCGGGGCGTGCGCCCAGCCGACGGACAGCGGCAGCCGCCCCAGCGATCCAGCCGAGACCCGGTTCGGCGTCCGCGCCGAGGCGCTCGCGCAGGCATGGCGGCAGGCCGGTGGCGCCGCCACCTGGACCACTGCTTTCATCCCGCTACAGGGGCTGACCGTGCCGAGCCAGGGCCTGCGGTTTGATCCGGAGACCCGGCAGGCGTTCGAGGCCGGCTGGTACCGCCTGGGAGCCGTGTTGCCGGCGCCCACGCCCGGCAGCGGCAAGATCAATTATCTGGACGGCGCGCAACAGCAGGTTGCGCTGGTCCCCGCCGCGGCCGCGTTCGGCCAGCTCGACGCCGGCGAGCCAGCGGGTTGCCTCGTTCCCCAGCTGGGGCTGCCCGGCGCCGGCGTGGCCTCACCACAGCCGTCCGCGGCCAACCCGACCAAGCCATGCGCGGCGGCGCTGACCGTTGCCGCCGTCCGGCTCGGCACGGTTCCCTTGGCCACCAGCCGCGGCCTGGCCGACGTCCCGGCCTGGTTGTTCACGATTAAGGAGCTTGGCGGCGACGTCGCCCGGGTGGCCGTCGCGCCCACAGCGATCACCGCGGTTCCGCCGCTGCCGACGGATGAGCCCGACGCCGCCGACCCGGCTGTCGCCCCGCCCGCGGCAACGCCCGGGACGTCCCCGCCGGCGGCAACCCCGACGGCGGCGTCGCCGGTGGCGACCCCGAGCGGCGGTCAGCAGAGCGTCGTGCTGCCGGTCGATCGGCTGGCCTCCGTCAACGGCCGGGCCGTCGCCTACGAGGTCGCGGGCAGCGCATGCGACAAGAACGTGCGGCCGGTCTGGCACGAGAGCGGCGATGTCGTCGTCCTCGGCGCTCTCGCCGACCGTGACAGCGGGGTGTGCACCAAGCAACTCGTCCTGCACAAGGTGTCGGCGGAGCTGGACGGCCCGGCGACCGGCCGGACGCTTCTCGATGGTGGCGGCGGCAGGCTGCTCGTGCTCACGACAACGCCGTAGCGCGCACCGTCCATGGCATGCCGTCATCAGCCACGAGGGCAGGCTATGGTGCGTCTCATGGCCCTCGCGCCCCAGCCGGCGACTGTCGACTGTGTCGGCCCGCCCGTGCTGGCCAGGCTCTTGGAAGCAGCCGCCGACCATTAGGAGGCTTGGTTGATGGGCTCGCCACGCGCCGGAGGCCCGCTGATGGCTTCGCTCACCGGACAGCTACTGGTCGCTGCGCCGGTGCTCAAGGACCCCAACTTCGACCGGACCGTGGTGATGCTGGTGGCTCACGAGCCCGGTGGCGCCCTCGGGGTGGTGTTGAACCGGGCGACTGAGGTGCCCGTCGGCGAGGTTTTGGAAGGGTGGCAGGAGTTGGCCGCCGCTCCCGGTGTCCTGTTCGAGGGCGGTCCGATGAAGCCGGAGTCGGCGATCTGCCTGGGCCGGGCCCGTCCGGGCGCGCGGCGTTCGCGTGGGTTCCAGCCGGTGGCCGGTCAGATCGGCACCGTCGATCTGTCGGCGGGACCGGACGCGCTGCGTGACGCGGTCACCGGGATCCGGGTCTTCACCGGGTACTCGGGCTGGTCGGCCGGTCAGTTGGAGGAGGAGATCGAGTCCGGCTCGTGGCTGGTCCTCGACGCCCTGCCCGGCGACCCGCTGGCGCCGCGTCCCGATGACCTGTGGCCAACGGTGCTGCGGCGACAGGGCGGGATGATGGCTGCGGTGGCCCACTTCCCGGCCGATCCCGCCGACAACTGAGCCCCCGGCGGCGTGGGTCCGTCGGAGGTGTGTACTATTTCCACCGTGCCTGCGGGAGCAGGCGTGTCTCAAACCACACAAGTGGGGCGGGAGTCCCGCGAAAGCGGGAGTGTTCTGGGGCCGTGGCGCAGCTGGTAGCGCACCACACTGGCAGTGTGGGGGTCAGGGGTTCGAGTCCCCTCGGCTCCACCGGAACAGCAAGGGCGTAGACGATGTCTGCGCCCTTGACTATTTCTGCGCACGGGTAGGTGGGTCGCCTTGGGCCGGTAGGCCACCTCGAGCGCCCAGGTTGTGGCTTTGCCGGTGCGCCCGGCGTGACCGCGCCGGGTACGGCATGATCGATAACTGGTCCTGGCGTCGGCCCGCCTTGTGTGGCCTGGCCGGGCCACCCCGTGGGCGGGGGACCCCGTCCCGGGAGCTATTCTGCGTCCTCAGGTACGCCCTTGGTCGACTTTGACCATCGAGAGCCCGCTACAGCGGACCTCCGGTCGAAAGCGTCGGGCCGTGCCGGAGCGGGATAACGACCAGACCGGAGGCCTCGTGACCACCGTCGCACCGAAGCCCATCGTCACGCGGGCTTACCCGGTTCGCAAACCGGCCAACGGCTCGGCGTTCGCGCGCCTGCTGCGGACCACGGACGCGAAGCAGATCGGGATCATGTACATGGTCACGGCCTTCGGGTTCTTCCTAATCGGCGGCGTGATGGCCCTGTTCATGCGGGCTGAGTTGGCGCGGCCGGGCGGGCAGTTCCTGTCGCCTGAGCAGTTCAACCAGCTGTTCACCATGCACGGCACGATCATGCTGCTGTTCTTCGCGACGCCGATCGTGTTCGCGTTCGCGAACTTCATCACGCCGATCCAGATCGGCGCCCCGGACGTCGCGTTCCCGCGGTTGAACTCCTTCGCCTACTGGCTGTACCTGTTCGGCGGGCTCATCACCATGGGCGGGGCGCTCACCCCGGGCGGCATGGCCGATTTCGGCTGGTTCGCCTACACGCCGCTGAGCAGCGTCGAGCACTCGCCGGGCATGGGCGCGAGTCTGTGGATCGCCGGTCTGGCCCTGTCTGGTCTGGGCACCATCCTCGGCGCGGTCAACATGATCACGACGATCCTGACGCTGCGCGCCCCCGGCATGACGATGTTCCGGATGCCGATCTTCACCTGGAACATCCTCATCACCAGCCTGCTCGTCATCCTCATCTTCCCGTTGCTGGCGGCCGCGCTCTTCGCTTTGCTGGCCGACCGTAACCTCGGCGCGCACGTCTACGACGTGGAGCACGGTGGGCCGATGCTCTGGCAGCACCTGTTCTGGTTCTTCGGCCACCCCGAGGTCTACGTCATCGCGCTGCCCTTCTTCGGCATCGTCAGCGAGATCTTCCCGGTGTTCAGCCGCAAGCCGATGTTCGGCTACACCGGGCTGGTCGGCGCCACCATCGCCATCGCCGCCCTGTCGATGAGCGTGTGGGCGCACCACATGTTCGCCACCGGCCAGGTCCTGCTGCCCTTCTTCAGCTTCCTCAGCTTCATGATCGCGGTGCCGACCGGCGTGAAGTTCTTCAACTGGATCGGCACGATGTGGCGCGGGCAGATCACCTTCGAGTCGCCGATGCTGTTCTCGCTCGGCTTCCTGGTGACCTTCCTGTTCGGTGGCCTCTCCGGCGTCCTGCTGGCCAGCCCGCCGATCGACTTCCACGTCTCCGACTCGTACTTCGTGGTGGCGCACTTCCACTACGTGCTGTTCGGAACGATCGTGTTCGCCGTGTACGCCGGCATCTACTTCTGGTTCCCGAAGATGACCGGCCGGATGCTCGACGAGCGACTGGGCAAGGTTCACTTCTGGCTGACGATGATCGGCTTCCACACGACGTTCCTGGTGCAGCACTGGCTGGGCACCCAGGGAATGCCGCGTCGGTACTACGACTACCTGCAGTCGGATGGCTTCACGACGCTCAATACCATCTCGACGATCGGGTCGTTCGTGCTGGGCCTGTCAACGCTGCCGTTCCTCTATAACGTGTGGAAGTCTTACAAGGCCGGGCAGACCGTCAACGTCGATGACCCGTGGGGCTACGGCAACTCCCTGGAGTGGGCGACCAGCTGCCCGCCGCCGTTGCGAAACTTCGACCGGATGCCGCGCATCCGCTCGGAGCGGCCGGCGTTCGACCTCAAGTTCCCGCACCTGGCCCCCGGGTCCATAGAGCGTTCCGCGGACATCGCCCCGGAGGTCGAGCCGGGCGAGCACGAGACCGAGCCGGGCGAGTTCCGGATCACGGGCAAGTAGACCCGAACCGCACAGCCGCGAACTCGACAGCGGGAGGGCGTGGGACCGTTTCTGGTCCCGCGCCCTCCCGCTGTCAGCGGCGCCCGCCCGATGGCCGGCTGCTGCCGCTGGCCGAGCCGCCGCGCGTTGTAGAGCCGCCGCCGGCGCGGGGGCCGCCCTTGGTGGACGCTCCACCCTTACCGGCGCCCGCCCTGGGAGCTGATCCGAGATCATCGCAGTCGTCCTCGACGTCGGCGCCGCAGTCGTCGGTGAGGTCGGCGGCCGGATCCTCGTCGGATCCGGCCGTGTCGTCCGCACCGTCGCCCCCGTTGGCGCCGCCGCCGTCGTCGTCGACCCCACCGCTGTCGTCGTAGCCGGCGTCCGCGGTGTCCACCTTCTCGAACCCGCTGTCGGTCGAGCCCGGCGCGTCACCGTAGGAGATGGCGCAGCCGCTGGCCGCCGTGAACAGCACCAGGCCCAGCAGGCTCGACGCCGCGCGTCGTCCGTTCATCGCAAGCCTCCACTGTCGAGCGACCGAAGTGCCCTCAACATAGGCGCCCGGGGCGCTCAAACGAGCCGTTGTGTCGGAGGCCCGACAGATCTCGGCGCCGGCCGTCGCCGCACCGGGCGGTCAGTCGGCGGCCACCGCCACCATCGCGTCCCGGAGCAGTCCGGCCGACGGCTTGAGCCGCTCCCGGTGTCGCACCCGCTGCCACGGCTCCCACCGCAGGACGCCGGCGTCAGCGACACCGCCCCCGACGCTGTCGACGCTGAACCGGATGCCCTCGGTGGGCGCCGTTGCCCCCACGCCCCACGACGGCGTGAGCACCTGCAACGACGACGGGTCGGCAAAGCCCGCCAACGCCCACGGCAGACGCATTGTCAACGTGCCGCCGTCGAGGCGCCACAACGCCCGGCTGTCGGCGCCGGCGCCGGGGCCCCACGACCCGTGGCGCAGGCGTCCGACGTTGAGGTACTCGGCGGGCAGCGACTCGCCGGTGGTCGGCACGACCACGGCCCGGTTGAGCACCAGCTCGTAGGGGCGCCAGCCGCCGACGGCCGGCAACCGACCCGAGGCGTCGCCGCGGTAGTCCAGCTGGACCGGGTCCAGCTCCTGCCGGGTCCACACCTGCGCGTCCCGCCCGGTCAAGTCCACCGCCACGGCGATGTCGGCGCCGCGCGACGCGCCGCCGGGCGGCGGCGGCCCGGAGACTGTGGGCAGGGTGTCCAGTCCGATCGTCAGCGTCGGCGGGCGCGGCGTGTCCAGGGTGATCCGCAGCTGCACCTGGGCCTCGTCGAACGTCGCTTCCACCCGGCGTGCCACCTGGCCGGCGGGGCCCTCCCACAGGGTGTGCCAGCCGACGTCCGCCGGGCCGAGCGGGTCGGTGGCGATCACGCCGAAGTGCTGCTCGTTGGTGAGGGCGTCGTGCCACAGCGCCCGCCGGTGCGCCGGCGCCTGGCGGTTGATGGTGTTCCAGGTGAACTTGAACCACTCGTCCGCCCAGGCGAACACCATGCCACCGGCCAGGCCCTGATCCTTGATGGCGTGGAGCAGTTCGGCGTCGATCGCCATGGCGGCGTCCTCCGCATGCCCGCCCTGGTGCCGGCCGAGCGGTCCCAGGTGGGCGCTGCCGACGCTCGACGGAACCCCGAACTCGGTGATCATGACGGGGATGGCGCCGTGGTGCGACCGGAGCGCGGCCAGGTACGTCACGTACGGGTCAAGCTGGCCCCGGTAGCGCAGCAGGCTCGCTGCCGGCAGGTGGCGCTGGAAGTCCGGGTAGTACGGATAGGCGTGGTAGCTGGCGAACGTCCCGCCGGGCCACGCCTGCGTCGGCAACACCCGGTTGGCGTCGATTCCCACCACGTCCTCGCGTGGGTTCGGCTCCTCGGGATGGCGTAGCGGGTCGGTCGTTGGCCAGTTCACGAACGCCATCGGCGCCGACCGCCCCCGGCCCACCTCGGCGGTGGCCAGGTCGTCCATCCGGGCGGCCAGCCACCGTTCGGTGGGGGTGGCGCCGTTCCCGCTGACGAAGTAGCGGCCCCGGTGCGCGGCCGCACGGGCGTTTCGACGGTCGGACGCCGCCGTGGCCACCGGGTCCCACTCCACGCCCACGATCCACAGCGCCAGCCATCGGCTGACGTCCGTGGTCCACCGTCCGCTCGCCCGGCCCGGCGTCGGCGCCCGCGCGAGCGCCCCGCTGACCGCCGCCGAGGCGTCCCGCAGCTCGTTGACGAACGCGGTGGTGTGCGCCGGCTCGAATAGGTTCCCGGTCGTGACGTACCCGTGCTCGTCGGGCAGGTAGACGCCCTGGGCGAGGTAGAGGGGCGCGTGCGGGCGCCGGTCGTTGTGCGCGGCCAGCTCGGTGTAGAAGGCGGGCGGGTGGATGGTGTAGACGCGGACCACCCGCACGCCGAGGCGACGCATCGCGTCGAACCACGCGCGGTAGTCGTCCGCGGTCATCGCCAGCTGACCCGGTTCGGTTCCCGGGGTGGTGCTGCCCAGGTTGACCCCGGGCAGGAAACGCTGTGGACCCGACGCGGTGTGCAGGGAGAAACCGTCCGGCCCGGAGGACGCCACCATCCGTAGCCCGTTGCTTTCGACCGGCCGGGCCGCCCACGACTCGCCGCCGACGTCGGCTGGCAAAGCGCCCACCCCGACGATCCGGCTGGGCGCCCCGGAACGGGCCAGCGGGGCGTCCGCCGCGACCAGGGCGAGCGCCGCGACGACGGCCGCCGCGCCTGCGCGTCGACCGACCCGCCCCCGCGCTCCGTCCACGGGGTCATTGTGGGTCCCCGCGGGCCACCGCGGGGCGGAACGGCCGTGGCCGGGCGCTCAGCCGGGCGTCGTCGGGGCGCCGGCGAGGGTGACCCCGGCGGCGCGCAGCGCGTCGAGGGCGGCTTCGGTCGTGGCATGGGCGACGCCGGCGGTGAGGTCGAGAAGGACGGTGGCGGCGAAGCCCTCGCGCGCGGCGTCCAGGGCGGTGGCCCGCACGCAGTGGTCGGTGGCGATGCCGACGATGTCGACGGCGGTAACGCCGCGCATCCGTAGCCAGGCGGCCAGGCCGATGCCGGCGGCGTCGCCCTCGAAGCCTGAGTAGGCGGCCGCGTGCGCGCCCTTGTGGAACACCGCCTCGATCCGGTCGGTGTCCAGGTCCGGGTGGAAGTCGGCGCCGGGGGAGCCGGCGACGCAGTGCGCCGGCCAGGTCGTCGCGAAGTCCGGGGTCTGGCTGAAGTGGTCGCCGGGGTCGATGTGGTGGTCCTGGGTGGCCACGATGTGATCCCAGCGGTCCGGGCCGGCGGCCAGCGCGGCGGAGAGTCGCCGCGCCACCTGCGCGCCGCCGGCTACGGCGAGCGACCCGCCTTCGCAGAAGTCCCGCTGCACGTCCACGATGATCAATGCGTTGGTCATGGCCGACTCCCTCACTGCGCGGTGATGGCGGTGACCGGAACGGCCGGGTCGCCTGCGGACAGTTTGAGCCCCTCCCACGGGATCGAGATAAGGCATTGGCGCAGATGCTCGCGGGACTCCGCCAGCGTGGGCCGTCCGACGGGCTCGCCGCCGACGAGGTGGGCCCGTTGCAGCAGCCGGTCGTTCGGCTGGTGGTCGGGCACCCCACGGGAGACCACGATCTCCTCGGTGGCGGTGCCGGTCGGCTTGTGCCGACGGACGGCGGCCTTGCGCCCGCCGACCGTCGCCTTGTTCTCGGAACGCTTGACCACCGGCCGGCCGTCCACCTCGACGAGTTTGTAGACCAGCCCGGCGGTGGGGGCGCCGGAGCCGGTGACCACCGAGGTGCCAGCCCCATACATGTCGACGGGCTCGGCGGCGAGGGCCGCGATCGCGTACTCGTCCAGATCGCCCGAGACGATGATCTTCGTGTCCGGCGCGCCCAGCGAGTCGAGCAGCTCGCGGGACTGATGGGCCAGCACCGACAGGTCGCCGGAGTCGATCCGGATCGCCCGCAGGCCGGGACCGGCCACGGAGATCGCGTTGCGGATGCCCTGGGTGATGTCGTAGGTGTCGACCAGCAGCGTCGTCTCCGACCCCAGGGTGGCGACCTGGGCGGCGAAGGCCGCCGGCTCGTCGTCGTGGAGCAGGGTGTAGGCGTGCGCGGCGGTTCCGGCGGTCGGGATGCCGTGCCGGGCCCCGGCGGCCAGGTTCGAGGTGTACGCGAATCCGGCAAGGTAGGCGGCCCGGGCGGCGGCCACCGCCGCCTCCTCGTGGGTGCGGCGGGCGCCCATCTCGATGAGCCCCCGGCCCCGGGCGGCGGTGACCATGCGGGCGGCCGCTGCGGCGACGGCGCTGTCGTGGTTGAGCACCGACAGGATGAGCGTCTCCAGCACCACGCACTCGGCGAACGTGCCGGTGACCGTGAGGATCGGGGAGCCGGGGAAGAACAGCTCCCCTTCGGCGTAGCCGTCGATGTCGCCGGTGAATCGGTAGTCGGCCAGCCAGCGGGCGGTGTCGGCGTCGACGATGCGGCGTCCGCTCAGGTACGCGATCTCGTCCGGGCGGAAGCGGAAGCCGGCGATGCGGTCGACGAGCCGCCCGACCCCGGCGACGACGCCGTAGCGGCGTCCGGTGGGCAGCCGCCGGGCGAACACCTCGAACACGCAGCGTCGACCGGCGGTGCCGTCGGCCAGGGCCGCGTTCACCATGGTCAATTCGTAATGGTCGGTCAGCAAGGCCGTCACCCGTTCAGCCTATTTGACGCTCCGGGTCCGGTTCGACCGGCCGGGGGTGGCGGCCGGGCGGTCGTGGCACGATGGAGGGCATGGCAGCGGACATACGCCAGGGCGGAGTGGCCGAGCAGGTGCGGCCCAGCGAGGAGGCCGCGCTCGCCGGCCCCTGGCAGGTGGTGGTCTGGGACGACCCGATCAACCTAATGACCTACGTGACGTGGGTCTTCCAGAAACTCTTCGGCTACAGCCGTGAGGAGGCGGAGAAACTCATGCTCGACGTCCACGAGCAGGGCCGGGCGGTGGTGGCCAGCGGTCCGCGGGAGCGGATGGAGCTGGACGCCAGCCAGCTGCACGGCCATGGGCTGTGGGCGACGGTGGACCGGGTGTGAGCGCCGACGGCGCCGCCACCCTGTTCGTCCGCCGGGGTGAGCGCTACGTGGCCTGGCTCGCCGAGGACGAGGTGCGGGTGCTGCGGAAGGTCTCCGCGGAGATGGTGGGTCTGCTGACCGACGGCTTCGGCCACGACGATCCGGTGGTGCGGCGGCTGTTCCCCGACGTCTACCCGGACGCCCCGGACGACTCCGCCGAGTTCCGCCGGTTCACCGAGGGTGAGCTGAAGACCGGCAAGGTCGACCAGGCCGGGGCGGTGCTGGCCGGGCTGCCTGAGCGGGAGGGCGAGGTCAGCCTCGATCCGGAGGCCGCCGACGCCTGGCTCCGGGCGCTCACCGACGCCCGGCTCGCCATGGGCGTGCGGCTCGGCCTCGACGCCGACACCGACCTACGGGTCGAGCTTGATCTCGCGGTGGACGACGACCCCGGATCGTCGCGGGTGTTCCAGCTCTCGGTCTACGCATACCTGGGCTTCCTGCAGGAGAGCCTGTTGGAAGCGGTCATGGGGGCGCCGGTCCGGTGAACACGCCGGCGCTGTGACCGGCGAAGATCACCTGTTGCGGACAACACGGTCCCGTCCCTAGGTCCCGTCAGCGACGCCGCGTAGGCTGCGCTCCGTGACGGATGCGCCCATCGGGATCTTCGACTCGGGAGTCGGGGGTCTCACCGTCGCTCGCGCGGTGCTCGACCAGCTGCCGCACGAGCAGGTCATCTACCTTGGTGACACCGCGCACGTTCCGTACGGCCCCAAGCCGCTGGCGGACGTGCGCCGACATGCGTTGACCTGCCTCGACCACCTCGTCGAGCAGGGCGTCAAGGCGCTCGTCATCGCCTGCAACAGCGCCTCCGCGGCGTGCCTGCACGATGCCCGGGAACGCTACTGCGTCCCGGTGATCGAGGTGGTGCGCCCCGCGGTGCGCCGCGCCGCCGCAGCGACCCGCAACGGACGGGTCGGTGTGATCGGCACCGCCGCCACCATCAGCAGTCGGGCGTACGTGGACGCTTTCGCCGCCGCCCCGCAGGTGCGGGTGAGTGGCGTCGCCTGCCCGCAGTTGGTGGACTTCGTCGAACGCGGCGTCACCTCGGGACGCGCCCTGCTTGGCCTGGTCAGTGGTTACCTGGAGCCGCTGCAACGCGCCGACGTGGACACCCTGATCCTCGGCTGCACCCACTACCCGCTGCTCGCTGGTGTGATCAGTCTGGTGATGGGCGATCAGGTGACGTTGGTGTCCAGCGCCGACGAGACCGCCAAGGACCTCTACCGGGTGCTCACCGACAGCAACCTGCTCCGTCCGGACGGTGCGCCGGCCCCGGGGCACCGTCTCATCACCACCGGCGACGCTGCCCCGTTCGGGCGCCTGGCCCGCCGGTTCCTCGGCGCCGACTTCCTCGACGGAGTCCCGGTGGCGAGCCTGAGGGCCGCGGCATGAGACTGACCGTCCTGGGCTGCGCGGGCAGCTTCCCCGGCCCCGACTCGGCCTGTTCGGCGTACCTGGTCAGCGCTGGCGGATTCCGGCTCCTGGTGGACTTCGGCACGGGCGCCATGTCGGCGTTGCAGCGGTACGCCGGCCTGCACTCGGTCGACGCGATCCTGCTCACCCACCTGCACTGCGACCACATGCTCGATGCCTGCTCGTACGTGGTGGTGCGCCGGTACGCCCCGGAGGGCAAGTACCCGCCGCTGCCCCTGTACGGGCCGGTCGGCGCCGCCGAGCGGATCGTCAACGCCTACGGCGCCGCCGAGGGCCCCGTCGACGACGTCTACACCTTCCACGATCTGAAGCCGGGCACGTTCGAGATCGGGCCGTTCGCGGTCACCGTCGACCAGGTGGAGCACCCGGTGCCCACGTTCGGGGTGCGGATCGAGCACGAGGGCAAAGTCCTGGCCTACTCGTCGGACACCGCGCCGTGCGACAGTCTCACCGCGTTGGCCCGGGACGCCGACCTGTTCCTCTGCGAGGCCAGCTACCTGGACGATCGGGACAACCCCGCCGGTCTGCACCTGACCGGCGGCGAGGCTGGCGCGGTCGCCCGGGAGGCGGGCGTCGGCCGGCTGGTCCTCACCCATCTGGTCGCCGCGTGGGGTCGCGAGGGGGCCACCGTGCTGGCGGCCGAGGGGGTGTATGACGGCCCGGTCGAGGTCGCCCGACCGGGCGCCCGTTACGACCTGTGACCGGAATAGGCTGACCGGCATGACGCGCCCCGACGGACGAGCCTGTGACCAGTTGCGCCCTGTGACGCTGACGCGTCGGTGGAGCATTCACCCGGAAGGGTCGGTGCTGGTCGAGTTCGGCGACACCCGGGTGCTGTGCACGGCCAGCGTCACCGAGGGCGTGCCGCGGTGGCGTAAGGGCTCCGGCCTGGGCTGGGTGACCGCCGAGTACGCGATGCTGCCCCGGGCCACCACGACCCGTTCGGACCGCGAGAGCGTCCGCGGGAAGGTCGGCGGCCGTACCCATGAGATCTCCCGCCTCATCGGACGGGCGCTGCGGGCCTGTGTGGATCTCAAGGCCCTCGGCGAGAACTCTATCGTCCTGGACTGCGACGTGCTCCAGGCCGACGGCGGCACCCGCACCGCCGCCATCACCGGCGCGTACGTGGCGCTGCACGACGCGGTGACGCACCTGGCGGACCGGAAGCTGCTCAAGGGCGGCGTCGACAAGGCCCTGCCGCGCTCGGTGTCGGCGGTCAGCGTCGGCGTCATCGACGGGCAGGCCCGCCTGGACCTGTGCTATCTGGAGGACGTCCGGGCCGAGGTCGACATGAACATCATCTGCACCGACGCCGGGGATTTCGTCGAGGTGCAGGGCACCGGTGAGGACGGCGTCTTCAACCGCGACCAGCTCAACGCCCTCCTCGACCTGGGTCTGGCCGGCTGCGCCTCGCTCACCGCCGCCCAGCGCGCCGTCCTGGAGGCCACCGCGTGACGCTGCTGCTGGCCACCCGCAACGCCAAGAAGCTCACCGAGCTGCGGCGCATCCTCGACGCCGCCCTCGGCGCCGGCGCCGTCGAGCTGGTCGGGCTCGCCGACGTGCCCGCGTACCCGGAGGCGCCGGAAACCGGGCTCACCTTCGCCGAGAACGCGCTGCTCAAGGCCCGCGAGGCCGTCCGCCACACTGGCCTGGCCACCGTCGCCGACGACTCCGGCCTCACCGTCGACGCCCTCAACGGAATGCCCGGGGTGTTCTCCGCCCGCTGGGCTGGCCGGCACGGCGACGACCTGGCCAACCTCCAACTCGTGCTCGGCCAGACCGGCGACATCCCCGACGAGCACCGGGGCGCGGCGTTCGCCTGCGCGGCCGCGCTGGTCCTGCCCTCGGGCGTCGAGCACGTCGTCACCGGCGAGCAGCGCGGGCGGCTGCTGCGCGCCCCGCGCGGCGAGGGCGGGTTCGGCTACGACCCGATCTTCCTCGGCGACGGCCAGCACCTGACAAACGCCGAGCTGAGCCCGGCCGCCAAGGACGCCATCAGCCACCGGGGGCAGGCGTTCCGGGGGCTCGCCGAGCTGCTGCGGACCGTGACGCCGACCAGCTGAGTCAGCCGGTGGTGACGTCCGCCCGGTCCAGCAGGTGCGCGATGACATCGGCCGCCGAGTACTCCCGGCCGGCCCGTCCGGTCAACGTGGCCAGAAAGCCCAGGTCCTGGCCGAGGGTGAGCAGCGGCGGCTCGACGTAGCCGTCGGCGCGGGTCTGCGGCAGCCCGATCGTGGCCACCAGGCCGTTGCACAGGCAGCGCCGGTCGGCGGCCTCGGACTCCCGTCCGCCCTTGCGGACGTGCTCGTCGACCGGCTCTGCCGGGCAGCGGTAACCCACCCCGCCACCCTCGCGGGCGTACACGGTGCGCAGGTAGCCCAGGTCGCACAGTCGGGGGCGGGCCGCGAACGTGGCCTCGTCGGCGGCCGTCCCCGGCAGGTCGACGACCTTGAACGGGAAGCCGGTCGGCGAGGCGGCGGCGCTGTTGCGCACCGGCAGCGTCCCGGCCAACGCCTGGTCGATGAGCTGGCGGCGCAGCTCCGGGCGCATCCCCGACTCGGCGGATAGCGCGAACGCGGTGCCGACCTGGATACCGGCGGCGCCCGCCGCCCGGGCCTGGGCGAGCGCCTCGGCGGTGGCGTAGCCGCCGGCCAGCCAGAACGGCAGGCCTACCGCGCGCACCTTCGCCAGGTCCAGCTCGTCGCGCGGGCCGTACACCGGCTCGCCGTCGTCGGTGAGGCGCAGCGGGCCGCGCGGGCGGGCGCTGTGACCGCCGGCGACCGGGGTCTCCAGCACGAAACCGTCCGGGCGGGTGGCCTTGTTGCGGGCCAGGAACGTCACCAGCGACGCCGAGGCGACGATCGCGAACAGCCGCGGCGGGGTCAGCGGCGCCGGGTCGGGTCCGGCCAGGCCGGCCGGGTCGAAGGCGATGACGTGCCGCTCGTGGGCGGCTGCCCCGTCAACGGCCACCGGGAGGGTGGTGGGCCGATGCGCGGCCAGGTCGGCCCGCAGGCGGGGGATCTCGCTGGGCAGTCCGGCGCCCATGAGCACCACGTCGACGCCGGCGAGCATCGCCCCGTAGAGGGACGACGGGGTCGCCATCTGCACCTTCTCCAGATAGTTGACGCCCACCTGGCCGTCGTGGCCTTCCTTGGCCAGCCACACCTCGACGAAGTTGGCGACCACGGCCAGCTCCTCGGCGTCCCGGCGTGGGCGCAGCGCCAGCCGTGACGTGGGCCGGTAGGTGACGCCGGTGGCGGGCCCCGCCGGTCGGTAGTGGCGGCCTATAACCCGCTGCGCCACCTGCGGCTCGGGGAAGGCGGCGAGCGCGCGCCGCAGCTCCCCGCCGGGGTCGCCAAGGCTCAGGCGGCGGGCCAGCAGGGTGTCCAGGGCCACCCCGGAGACGACGCCGAGCTGGCCGGCGCTCGCGACCGCCCGCGCCAGGCGCCAGCCGGAGACGCCGACGCCCATGCCGCCCTGAATGATCGCCGGGTTCGTCCGGTTGGCTGTCTTCGCCACTGCGGGGCCTCCTGAAGTGCCGCTTCCTGCCCGCAGCATCGCCGGACCGATCCCGGTCGGTAAGTGCCGAAAGTCCCGTTATCTGGGTCAGCCGGCCAGCTGAGAACCCGCGAAGTAGTGAACTTTCCGTCGACGGCCGGCGTGCATTCGGGCGCGGGGCCCGGCCAGGCGTCCGCATCCCACGACCCTGAGGAGCATCCGTTGAGACGAAAGGCCATCTGGTCGGCTGGCGCCGCGCTCGTCGTCACCGCCGCCCTCGCCATTTCCGCGCCGACTGTCTTCGCCGCCGGCAAGGAATCGGCCGCGGACCCGACGCCAGACCCCTCCGCGACGGCCGCCCCGGCGGTGGTACCCACCATCGACGTCGCGAAAGTCAAGGAACACCTGGCCAAGTTCCAGCAGTTCGCCGACGAGAACGGCGGCAACCGGCGCTCCGGCCGGGCCGGCTACTCCGCGTCCCAGAACTACGTCGTCGACAAGCTCGAAGCGGCCGGCTTCACCGTCGCGATCGAGGCCTGCCCGACCAGTTCGTGCACCGGCGGCTCGAACATCATCGCGGACTGGAAGGGCGGCTCGGACAGCGAGGTCTTCGTCCTCGGCGCTCACCTCGACGGCGTCACCGCCGGCCCCGGAATCAATGACAACGGCTCCGGCTCGGCGACCATCCTGGAGACCGCGCTCACCCTCGCCCAGCAGAACCCCACCATGGCCAAGCAGGTCCGGTTCGCGTGGTGGGCCGACGAGGAGCAGGGCCTCAACGGCTCCGCATTCCACGTCCAACAGCTCGCCGCGGCCGACAAGGCGAAGATCAAGGGCTACCTCAACTTCGACATGGTCGGCTCGCCCAACGGCGGATACTTCGTCAACAACATCACCACGCCGCTGGCGGCCACCTTGAAGTCCTACTACGACAAGGTCGGCATCGCCACCGAGGAGAACACCGAAGGCCGCAACCGTTCCGACGACGCGTCGTTCACCCGGGGCGGCATCCCCGCCTCCGGCGTCGCCGCCGGCGCCAGCGCCCGGATGACCGCCGCCCAGGCCGGCAAGTGGGGCGGGTCCGCCAACCAGCCGTACGACTCCTGCTACCACGCCGCCTGCGACACCATCAGGAACATCAACGACACGATCCTCGGGCACGCCGTGAACGCTCAGATCACCGCGGTGTACGCGCTGGCTGTCAGCGCCGACGGTGGTCCGGGCCCGACGCCGTCCGGCCCGCCGGCTTGATGACGGTCGTCGACCGCGCGTCGCCCTGTGGCCGTGCCGGGACCGCCGAACTGTCGTATTCTGGACAGTGACGTGGCGCCGGCACGGCCCGGTGCGATGCTTGGGTCGTCGATCCTCGGGTCGTCGATCCTGGGGTGGCAGCAGGCAATGGCGTACACCGGCCATGTCGGCGGCGCGATCAGCGCGGACGTGGGGTGGCTGGGAGAGCTGTGTCGGACAACAGAATCGTGGTTTCCGGGCTGAGCAAGAATTTCGGCTCGGTGCGGGCGGTGCAGGATCTTTCGTTCACTGTCGAGCCGGGCCGGGTCACCGGGTTCCTCGGCCCCAACGGCGCGGGCAAGACGACCACCCTGCGGATGATCCTCGGTCTGGTGCGTCCCACCGCGGGCACGGCCACGATCGGCGGGCAGCGCTACCTCGACCTTCACGACCCGCTCCGTCGGGTTGGCGCCCTGCTCGACGCCAGCGCCGCGCACGGCGGTCGGACGGGGCGTAACCACCTGCGCGTGCTGTGCGCCGCGGCCGGGCTGCCGCGACGCCGGGCTGACGAGACGCTGGAGCTGGTGGGCCTGGTCGCTGCCGCTGACCGCCCGATCAAGGGCTACTCGCTGGGCATGCGGCAGCGGCTCGGCGTCGCCGCGGCGTTCCTGGGCGAACCGCCCGTCCTGGTCTTCGACGAGCCCGCCAACGGGCTGGACCCGGAAGGCATCCACTGGTTGCGGCAGTTCGTCAGGTCGCTGGCCGCCGCCGGTCGCACCGTGTTGGTCTCCAGCCACCTGCTCGCCGAGATGCAGCTCATGGCCGACGACGTGGTGATCGTCGCGGGCGGTCGCACGGTCCGCCAGGGGTCGGTCGCCGACGTGCTCGCCTCGGTGACCACCAGCACCGTCGTCCACGTCCGCACGCCGGACGCCGACCGTCTGCACCGGGCGCTCGCCGACGCCGGGGCGGCCGTCGCCCGACCCGGGGGCGACCGTCTCACCGTGACCGGGATGAGCGCCGCCGAGACCGGCGGGGTCGCGCTTCGCGCCGGCGTCGAGCTGCACGAGCTACGTCCCGAAGCGGCCGACCTTGAACGCGCCTTCCTGGACCTGACGGCAGGGAAGGCGGAGATCCGATGAGGCTGCTGCACACCGAGCTACTGAAGATCCGCACCACCAGCATGGCCTGGATCATGCTCGCGCTCGGCGTGCTGATGTGGATCCCGGCCCTACTGGTCGCCCGTCACAACGTCAGCGCGATCGGCCTGGCCGATCCGTCGACGGAGACGAACCTCAGCGCTGAGTCCGCCGCGCAGGACCTCTACACCGCCGGGACCGTTCCGTCGCTGATTCTGGTCATGCTCCTGGGTGTGCTGGTGATGACCGGCGAGTTCCAGCACCGCACAGCGACGTTGACCTTCCTGGCACACCCGCACCGGGTGTCGGTGGTGCTGGCGAAGACGGCAACCGTCGCGTTGCTCGGCATCTGCTGGTCGCTGCTCCTCCTCGTCCTGAACCTGCTTGTCGGGGTCCTGCCGCTGCGTGAGCGCCTCGGTGGCCTGTGGCTCGCCGACCCGGACACCGTGGGATCGGTGCTCGTCAGCATGCTCGGCTACCCGCTGTGGGCGGCCATCGGCATCGGTTTCGGCGTGCTGGTGCGGAGCCAGGTCGTCGCGGTGATCATCGCGTTGGCGGTGACGTTCGGCGGGACCATCGCGATGCTCGTGGTCTTCGCCCTGAGCCAGTACCTCGGCGCCTGGGTCGAGGACGCGGTGATTGGTTTCCCCACGGTGGCTACGCTCGTGATGATCAGCGGTTCCGCCCCTGGCGAGCCGCCGGCCTGGGTGGGCGCGGCGGTGTTGGCCGGCTGGGGCGTCCTCACCGCGGCGCTCGGCAGCGTCCGCATGAACCGGCGCGACATCACCTGACCCGTTTCCGGCCGCTACTGCAGCGGTCCGACCCGCGTCTCGATCCGCTCGCGCAGCTCGCGTCCCGCGACCAGCCCCCGGCACGCCTCCATCACCGGCGCCATGAAGACGTCCGGCCCAGGCTCCCCGCCGACCGCCGCGACGGCTTCGACGGCGGCCCGGCCGGCCGGCGACGGCGTCAGCGGCGCCCGCAGTCGCAGCCCGCGCGCCCCGGCGAGCAGCTCGACGGCGAGCACGCTGGTGAGGTTGTCGAGCACCCTGCGTAGCTTCACCGCCGCCGCCCAGCCCATCGACACGTGGTCCTCCTGCATGCCGGAGGTCGGGACCGAGTCGACGGACGCCGGCGAGGCCAGTCGCCGGTTCTCGGCGACGACTCCGGCGGCCGTGTACTGGGCGATCATGAGTCCGGAGTTGACGCCGGCGTCCGGGGCCAGGAACGGCGGCAGGTCGCGGGAGCGGGTGACGTCCAGCAGCCGGTCCACCCGTCGTTCGGCGATGGCCCCGACCTCGGCGGCGGCGATGGCCAGGAAGTCGGCGGCGAAGCCCAGCGGGGCGCCGTGGAAGTTGCCGGTGGACTCCACCCGCCCGTCGGGCAGGACGACGGGGTTGTCGACGACGCTGACCAACTCCCGGGCCGCGGTCGTCGCCGCGAAGTCCAGGGTGTCGCGGGCGGCGCCGGCGACCTGCGGGGCGCACCGCATCGAGTAGGCGTCCTGGACGGCGTGGTCGATGTCGTCGCGGTGCGAGTCCATCACCGCCGAGCCCTGCAACAGTCGGTGGATGTTCGCCGCCGACACGCCCTGGCCAGGGTGCGGGCGGATAGCATGGATCTCCGGCTGGAACGGCCGGTCGCTGCCGAGCATCGCCTCGATGGCCAGCGCCGCGGTCACGTCGGCCATGGTGAACAGGTGCGCGGCGTCGTCGAGGGCCAGCAGCAGCATGCCGAGCATGCCGTCGGTGCCGTTGATGAGCGCCAGACCCTCCTTGGCGGCCAGCTCCACCGGCCGCAGCCCCGCGTCGGCCAGCGCCTTCGCCCCGTCGACGCGGGTTCCGTCGGCGCCCAGCACCCAGCCTTCGCCCATGAGCACCAGCGCGCAGTGCGCCAACGGCGCCAGATCCCCGGACGCCCCCAACGACCCGTGCTCCGGTGTCCACGGGGTGATCCCGGCGTTGAGCAGGTCCACCAACGACTGCGCGATCAGCGGCCGCACCCCGGAGCGGCCCAGCGCCAGCGAGCGCGCCCGCAGCAGCATCATCGCCCGCACCACCTCGCGTGGCATCGGCGCGCCGACGCCCGCGGCGTGGGAGCGGATCAGCGAGTGCTGTAGCTCAGCCCGCCGGTCGGGGCTGACGAACGTGTTGGCGAGCGCCCCGAACCCGGTGGACACCCCGTAGACAGGGCGGCCCTCGCGTTCGATGTTGTCCACGATGGCCCGGCTGGCGGTCATCGCCGCTAGAGCGTCCGCGGAGATCTGGACCTTGGCGTCGCGTCGGGCGACGGCGAGGACGTCGGCTGGGGTGACGCCGGCGGCGGTGATGGTGACGGTGCTCATTGTGGCTCTCCGAGACGCAGAACGTGCCTGACCAATGGGACTCCCGGCCGGTAGGCCAGGTGCAGGTGGGACGGGGCATCGAGGACGACCAGATCGGCGCGGGCCCCGACCCGGACGACGCCGATGTCGTCGCGGCGCAGCGCCCGCGCCCCACCGGCGGTCGCCGCCCACACCGCCTCTGCCGGGGTCATCCGCATCTCGCGGACGGCCAACGCGACGCAGAACGGCATCGACGACGTGTACGACGAGCCCGGGTTGCAGTCGGTGGCCAACGCCACGGTGACGCCGGCGTCGAGCAGCCGACGGGCGTCCGGGTACGGCGACCGGGTGGAGAACTCGGCCCCCGGCAGCAGGGTGGCGACGGTGTCGGAGCCGGCCAGGGCGGTCACGTCGTCGTCGGTGAGGTGGGTGCAGTGGTCGGCGCTCGCCGCGCCCAGCTCCACCGCGAGTCGGACGCCCGGACCGGGCCCGAGCTGGTTGGCGTGCACCCGCAGGCCCAGGCCAGCCTGCCTGCCGGCAGTGAGGACCGTTCTGGCCTGGTCGGCGTCGAAGGCGCCGCGCTCGCAGAACACGTCAACCCACTGGGCGTGCGGGGCTGCCGCGGCGAGCATCTGGCCAGCGACTAGGGCCACGTAGTCGTCGGTTCGTCGGGCGTGTTCGGCCGGGACGGTGTGCGCGCCCAGGAACGTCGTCTCGTCGGTCAGTTCGGCGGCGATGCGCAGGCTTCGGACCTCGTCGGCGACGGTGAGGCCGTACCCGCTCTTGATCTCGACGGTGGTGGTGCCCTGGCGCAGCGCCTCGTCGACGAGGCGCCGGGCGTTGGCGCGCAGTTGCTCGTCGGTGGCGGCCCGGGTGGCGGCGACGGTGGTGCGGATGCCGCCGCCGGTGTATGGCTCGCCGGCCATCCGGGCGGCGAACTCGGCGGCTCGGTCGCCGGCGAACACCAGGTGGGCGTGGCTGTCGACGAATCCGGGCAGGACCGCGCCGCCCTCGGCGTCGATGAAGGTGTCCGCCGCCGGGGAGCCGCCGGCCGACCCCACCCACACCACGGTGTCGTCCTCGATGATCACCGCCGCGTCCCGTCTGGTCCCCAGCAACCCGCGCCCGTGTGTCGGGTCGTTGGTCACCAGCTCCCCGATGTTGTCCACCAGCAGGCTCACCGCTCCGCCCTCCCGGCCCCGGCATTGTTGATCATGACGCTGGCGGGGCCCGGGAGCGCTCCCGCCACCCTGTGGTCATGGTCGACCCTGTGGTCATGGTCGACGCCGAATGGCGGGACCGGCAGCGGCGGGCGCAACGGGCTGGCGGTCTGGTGCCAGCCGGCCTCGACGATGTGCTGGCCGGCGCTGATCACGTCGGTGACGTCGGCGGCGGTGGCGGCGAAGACGATCGCCGACGGGTCCACGCCGGCGGTGCGGGGGCTGTCCAACCGGACCGCCACCAGATCGGCCGGGGCGCCCACGACCAACCGTCCCGCCCCGGGCCAGCCGGCGGCGGCGTGACCGGCGGCGGTGGCCGCCCACAGCAGCTCGGCCGGCGTGAACACGCCACGGCGGCGGGACGCCAGCCGCTCGTGCTCCTCGACGCCGCGCGCCTCGGCGAACAGGTCGATGACGGCGTGGCTGTCCGAGCCGACGCTCAGCGGCGACCCCGCCTCGGCGAGCGCCCGGCCTGGCCCGATGCCGTCGGCCAGCTCCCGTTCGGTCGTCGGGCACAGGCAGACGCCGGTCCCGCTGCCGCCGAGCAGGACGATGTCTCGCCCGCTCAGATTGGTGGCGTGGACGGCGACCACGTCCGGGCCCAGCAGGTCGTGCCGTTCGAGCAGCTCAGTGGGGGAGCAGCCGTGCCGGGCCTGGCACGCCTCGTTCTCGGCCGGCTGTTCGGACAGGTGCACATGGATCGGGCCGGCCGGGGCGGCGGCGCGGAACCCGGCCAGGGCCGCCTTGGGCACGGCCCGCACCGAGTGCGCCGCCGCCCCGAGCCGGGCGTGCGGCTGCCCCCGCAGCGTGAACGCGCTGACCCGCCGCGCCCACCCGTCGAGGTCGCCGTCGCCGAACCGCAGCTGTGTGCCGGCCAGCGGGGCGCCGTCGACCGACGCGGTCAGGTACAGGGTGTCCAGCAAGGTGATGCGGATGCCGGCCCGCCTGGCCGCCTCCACGAGCGCGTGGCCCATGGCGTTCGGGTCGTCGTAGCGGACGCCGCCGGGGGCGTGATGCAGGTAGTGGAACTCCGCCACGGTCGTGATCCCGGCCAACGCCATCTCCGCGTACACGGCGGTGGCCAGCTCCAGGTAGGAATCCGGGTCCAGGGTTGCCGCGACGGCGTACATCTGTTCCCGCCAGGTCCAGAAGTCGCCGGCGCCCCGCTGGGTGCGTCCGCGCAGGGCCCGGTGGAAGGCGTGCGAGTGCGCGTTGGCCAACCCCGGCAGGACCAGCCCCGTGAGCCGCGTCGCCCCCGTCGGGGCCGGCAGGCCGGGCGTCACCGCGACGAACCGGCCATCGGCCACCGCGAACAGCACGTCCCGGGTCGGGCCGTCGGGGAGCCAGGCCAGCTCGGCGTGGAAGAGTCGGGTCACCGGGTCAGCTCCGTCAGCACGTCGGCGAGCGCGTCGGCGCCGGCGGCGCAGTCGGCGTCGCTGGCCGTCTCGGCCGGTGAGTGCGACACCCCGGTCGGGTTCCGCACGAACAGCATCGCCGTCGGCAGGAACCCGCTGAGCACCCCGGCGTCGTGGCCGGCGCCGGTGGGCAGCACCGGGGCCCCGCCGAGCGTCTCGGAGATCCGCCGCGCCAGGTCGGTGTCGAAACGCACCTCCCCGGTGATCGACTCGGCGGTCAGCGCGACGCTCGTGCCGTCCCGTCCGGCCCGCTCCACCGCCCGCTTGTGGACCGCCTCCACCAACGACGACAACGTCGCCTCGTCGCCGGCGCGAGCGTCCAGCCAGCCCGAGACCCGGGCCGGGACGGCGTTCGTGGCGTTCGGCGACGCCTCGACCCGGCCCACGGTGGCGTGGCAGCCGTGCAGCCGGGCCTCCTTGTTGGCGGCCAGGACCGTGTACGCGAACGTCAGCATCGGGTCGCGGCGGTCAGCCATCGCGGTCGTGCCGGCGTGGTTGCCCTCCCCGGCGAAGTCCATCCGCCACCGGCCGTGCGGCCAGATCGCGCTCGCCACCCCCACCGGGGCGTCGAGGTCGACCAACGCTTTGCCCTGCTCGATGTGCAGCTCCACAAACGCCCCGAACCTGGCCAGCAGGTCCGGCCGGGCGCCGGCCGGCAGGCCGCCGGTCACCTGGGCGAGGGTGCGCCCGTCGGCGTCGGTCAACCGGGCCGCCTGGGCCGGGTCCAGCGCCCCGGTGAGCAGCCGGGACCCCAGGCAGGGCAGCCCGAACCGGCCACCTTCCTCCTCGACGAACGCCGCCACCACGACCGGCCGGGCCGGCGCCACCCCACGCTCGCGCAGCAGGTCGACGGCCAGGAACGCGCAGACGATGCCCAGCGGCCCGTCGTACGCGCCGCCGTGCGGTACGGAGTCGAAGTGGCTCCCCGTCACCACCGCGCTGGCCGTCGCGGCGCCGCCCGGCGGGTCCCACCAGGCGAACAGGTTGCCGTTGCCGTCCTCGGTGACGACCATCCCGCGGGTGGCGGCCTGCGCTTCGAACCAGCCCCGGCAGGCCCGCTCGGCGTCCGACCACGCGTAGCGCAGATAGCCGCCGTCGGCGTCCCGGCCGATGGGGGCCAGTTGGTCCCACAGCAGCCGGAACTGTTCCGGCGCGCACCGGGCCCTCACGTCGCTCACGCCGCGCCCGCTTCGCCCGCGGCCGCCGCTTCCGCCATCGGAATACGCACGCCGGTGACCGAAGCCACCTCGACCGCCCGGTCGTAGCCGGCGTCCACATGCCGGATGACGCCCATGCCCGGGTCGTTGGTCAACACCCGGGAGATCTTCTCCCCGGCCAGCGCCGTCCCGTCCGCCACACACACCTGACCGGCATGCAGCGACCGTCCGATGCCGACGCCGCCGCCGTGGTGCAGCGACACCCACGACGCGCCCGAGGCGGTGTTGAGCAGGGCGTTGAGCAGCGGCCAGTCGGCGATCGCGTCCGATCCGTCCAGCATCGACTCGGTCTCCCGGTACGGGGAGGCGACGCTGCCGCAGTCCAGGTGGTCCCGGCCGATCACCACCGGCGCCGACAACTCCCCGGACGCCACCATGTCGTTGAAACGGACCCCGGCCAGGTCCCGCTCGCCGTAGCCCAGCCAGCAGATCCGGGCCGGCAGGCCCTGGAACGCCACCCGCTCGCCGGCCAGCCGAATCCACCGGGCCAGCGGCTCATTGTCCGGGAACAGCTCCAGCACCGCCCGGTCGGTGGCGGCGATGTCCGCCGGGTCCCCGGACAGGGCCGCCCACCGGAACGGGCCGCGACCCTCACAGAACAGCGGACGGATGTACGCCGGCACGAACCCCGGGAACGCGAACGCCCGGTCGAACCCGCCCAGCCGGGCCTCGTCCCGGATGGAGTTGCCGTAGTCGAACACCTCCGCGCCGGCGTCCATGAACCCGACCATCGCCCCGACGTGCCGGGCCATCGCGTTTCGCGCCCGGTCGGTGAACTCCTCCGGCTTGGCCTCCGCATACTCGGCGGCGTCGGCCAGGTCGACGCCCTCGGGCAGGTACGACAGCGGGTCGTGGGCGCTGGTCTGGTCGGTCACGATGTCGATCTCGACGCCGCGGCGCAGCAGCTCCGGGAAGGCGGTCGCCGCGTTGCCGACCACTCCGACCGACCAGGCGCGGCGCTCGCGCCGGGCGGCCGTCGCCTTCGCCACCGCCTCGTCGAGCGAGTCGGCGATCTCGTCCAGGTAGCGGTTCTCCAGCCGGCGGCGTAGCCGGGAGGCGTCCACGTCGACGATGAGACACGCGCCGCCGTTCATCGTCACCGCCAGGGGTTGCGCGCCGCCCATCCCGCCGCAGCCGGCGGTCAGCGTCAACGTCCCCGCTAGCGACGCCCCGGCGGCGTTCTCCTGGCCGACGCCGCGGGCGGCGGCGAGCTTGGCGGCGACCGCCGCGAACGTCTCATACGTGCCCTGAAGGATGCCCTGGGTGCCGATGTAGATCCACGAACCGGCGGTCATCTGTCCGTACATGGTCAGGCCCAGGTGCTCCAGCCGACGGAACTCCGGCCAGGTGGCCCAGTCGCCGACCAGGTTGCTGTTGGCGATGAGCACCCGCGGCGCCCACTCGTGGGTGCGGAACACCCCCACCGGACGCCCCGACTGCACCAGCAGCGTCTCGTCGTCGGCCAGCCTGGTCAGCTCCCGGACGATCGCGTGGTACGACGGCCAGTCCCGGGCGGCTTTGCCGGTGCCCCCGTAGACGACCAGGTCCTGCGGGCGCTCGGCGACCGCCGGGTCCAGGTTGTTCATGAGCATCCGCATCGCCGCCTCCTGCGGCCACGCGCGCGCGGTGAGGGTGCTGCCACGGGGTGCGGTGATCGACATCGGGTCTCCTTCAGAGGGTGAAGAGCTGGCGGCGGGCGGCGGAGGCGTCGAACGCCTCCAACCGGTCCTGGGTCTGGCCGGGGTCGGCGTCGCAGATGGCCTGCAACAGCACCGTGGCCAGGCTGAGCGGTCCGGCGTGCAGATCGAAGACGAGGTCGGCGCCGACCGGGGCGACCAAGCTCACCGCGCAGCGCCCGTCCACCGGACTCACCGGCGAGTCGGTGAGCCCGACCACGCCGAGGCCGATGGCGGTGGCCGCGGCGACAGCCTCCACCGACTCGCGCGGGTAACGGGGGAGCACGATCGCCAGCATGGCGCTCGCGCCGGCCGCGTGGGCCTGTTCCAGCTGATCGCCCAGCGAGCTGCCGCCGTCGGTGATGGTGCGCACGTCCGGCAGGATCTTGCGAGCGAAGTAGCTGAAGTGCGCGGCCAGCGGCGCGGCGGCGCGTAGCCCGAGCACCACCAGCGGACGGGACGCGGCCAGCAACCGCGCGGCCCGGTCGACGGCGGTGAGGTCGGCGAGGCTGTCGGCGAGCCGGATGAGGCCAGCTGCTTCGGCGCGCAGGGCAGCCTGCGCGCGGTTCGCGCCCTCGCGCTGGTCGTGTTGTCCTTGGCCAAGGTTCTCGGCCGCGGCGATGTCGCGGAGTTGGCGGCGTAGGCCCAGGTAGCCGTCGTGTCCCAGCGCGGTGGCGAACCGGGTGACTGACGGCTGGCTCACTCCGGCGCGGTCAGCAAGCTCGGCGGCCGACAGGTAGCCGGCGGTGGCGGCGTTGACGCTCAGATAGTGGGCGATCCGGCGTTGGGTGGGCGTCAGCCGGACGCCGTGCCACAACGCGGTGATCGCTTCGTCATTCACAGAAGCACTGTATGCATGAAAAATTTCAGGACGCAACCTGCTGGCACAATCAACCGGATGCGCGTGGTCTCCCTGCACAGCTACCCGGTCAAAGGCTGCCACCGGCTCGACCACGAACGGGTCGAGGTCGAGCCCTGGGGCCTGGCCGGCGACCGCCGGTGGCTCATCGTCGCCCCCGACGGCGCCTTCGTCTCCCAACGGACCACCCCCGAGCTGGCCCTGCTACGACCCGCCCCGGTCGACGGCGGCCTGCGGCTGAACGCCCCCGGCCAGCCGGCGCTCGTCCTGGCCACCCCCGACCCCGACGCCGGCCCGCTCCGGCAGGTGACGGTCTGGCGATCCACCATCGCGACGACGCCCGTCAGCCCTGCCGCCGACGCCTGGCTGACCGCGCTGCTCCGACGCCCCGTCCAACTCGTCTGGCTCGACGACCCCACCCGGCGGAGGATCAACCCCGAACACTCCCGGCCCGAGGACCGGGTCAGCTTCGCCGACGGCTACCCGGTCACCATCGCCAACACCGCGTCACTGGACGCGCTCAACACCTGGCTGGCAGCCGACGGCGCCCCGTCCGTGCCGATGAGCCGTTTCCGACCCAACATCGTCATCGACGGCGCCCCGGCATGGGCCGAGGACAGCTGGACAGGCGCCAGGACCCGCGTCGGGGACGTCGTCTTCCGCGTCGCCAAGCCAGCCGGCCGCTGTCAGGTCGTCAACATCGACCAGGAGACGGGGGAACGGCGCGGGCAGGTGCTCAAAGCGCTCGGCCAGCACCGCCGCCGCGGGGACAACCTGCTGTTCGCCGTCCACCTGATCCCCGACGCCACCGGCGTCGTCGCCGTCGGCGACGCGCTCGCCGTCGTCCGCTGAGCGACACTGCCGATGGCAGGGCGATGTTGGTGGCACGGCGACTCTGGTGCGGAAGGGGGGACTCGAACCCCCACGCCTCTCGGCACAGGTTCCTAAGACCTGCGTGTCTACCATTCCACCACTCCCGCGCGGCCGACCCATTCTAGTGGCGCCGCGCGGCATCGTCGCCCCCGCCCACGTTGTCCTCATCGCCCTGGCCGAATCTGGTGGGGCCTCCGTCGGGCGACCGCCTTCGGGCGGCCAACACCTTCGCCACGGTGTCGTGGGAGACCCGGATTCCGCGCTGGCGCAATTCGACAGCCAGCGGCTTCGGCCCTCGGCCGGGGCTGGCGGCTGCCGCCGCGGTAATCGCCTGATGCCGCTGGTCGATCCTGGCGGCGCGAGCCACCGCAGGGTCGACGACCACGCCCGCCTCGGCCAACCGTCGCCGGATCCTGTCGAAGCGGGTTGTCGACCATCCAAGCTGTTGTGACGCGTCGCGAGCGCTGATCGCAGCAGTTTCGACCCGTGCGATCAGCGCGATCAGCGAATCCAGGGGCTCCGGAAGGCCGGCCCGCCAGCGGTTGCCCCCGGCGTAGGTCTCGGTCTGGCTGTGACAGTTGGGGCACAGGATCCGCAGGTTGGTGGGCCGATTATCGAGGTGGTTGCCGTCGATGTGGTCGACCTGGAGGGTGAGCGGCCGGCGCTGCCACTCGGCGCCGATTCCACACAGCGCGCATCGCTCGGGTACGCCGCTGTCCACCAACGCGCGCCGGAGTCGCTGTCCGGGAACGCGTCGCGCGTCGGCGGGTAGCTGTACGAGCAGCTCCGCCGCCGACTTCCGCGGAACGTTGACCTTGCCCCGGTTGTGCCCCTGGCCGGTGAAGTGGGAGGTGTCGATGCCGAAATGCTTGAGCCGCCGGCTGATGTGCGCGTGTGATCCGCCACTCCACCGCACGCCGAGCCGGCGCAGCACCTCGGCGATGCTGGCCGACTCGGCCGCCGCGGCGGCAAGAACGTCCTTTGTGTACTTAGCCACCCGGCCACGTTAGGACATTCGTACGACAGTCAGTCGAGCCCGAGTTCCCGGCGCAGCTTGGCGACGTGCCCGGTGGCCTTGACGTTGTAGTGCGCCCGAGCGATCCGACCCTCGGCGTCGATGACGAAGGTGGAGCGGATCACCCCGGTGACAGTCTTGCCGTAGAGCTTCTTCTCCCCGTACGCCCCGTACGCGGTGAGGACCGCCTTGTCGACGTCGGCGACGAGCGGGAACGTCAGGGCGTCCCGGTCGCGGAACTTCGCGAGCGCATCGGGTTTGTCCGGCGAGATTCCGACAACCTCGTAGCCGGCGGCCTGGAGCGAGGCGAGCGAGTCGCGGAAATCGCAGGCCTGGGTGGTGCAGCCGGGCGTCATGGCCGCGGGGTAGGCGTAGAGGATGACCTGCCGTCCGCGCAGGTCCTTGAGGGCGAGCTTCTGGCCGCTTTCGGTGGGCAGGGTGAAGTCGGGGGCGGCATCGCCTGGCGTGAGGCGCACGTTGTCCGTCATACCGGCACCCTACCGAGCCGTTGTTGCCAGAAATTGGCAACAACGGCAGGTCGGCCCTAGTCTTGGCGTTGGTCGACCGTCGGAAGGGGCGCCATGCGCAACGAGGCGTTACACATCGCCAACGGCATCATCAACGCGCAGGTCTCGCTGGCATTCGCGGTGCTGGCCGGGCTGGCTGTGGCCTTGTGTCTGACCCGCGCCCGGCGGGATCTGGACGACCGGTTGATTCCGATGGCCGGCCTGGTCGCCGCGTTCGTCTTTGCCGCCCAGATGCTCAACTTCCCCGTCGGGCCCGGAGTCAGCGGCCACCTTCTCGGCGGGGCGCTGGCGGCGATTCTGGTCGGCCCCTGGGTGGGCGCGCTGTGCGTCACTGTCGTCCTGGTCGTCCAGGCTCTGATCTTCAGCGACGGCGGCCTGTCGGCGCTGGGGCTCAACGTGACGAACATGGCGCTGGTGGGGACGGCGGCGGCCTACTTCGTCGTCGCGGGGCTGCTGCGGGTTCTGCCCCGCACCCCCGGGGGGCTGGCGGTGGCCGCTTTCCTCGGCTCGGTGATCGCCACCGTGGCCGCCTCTCAGGCGTTCATGTTCCAGTTCTTCCTCGGCGGCGACGTGGCCCTCTCCGGGACGACGTTCGGCGCGATGGCGCTGAGCATGGCCGGGATCCATCTGCTCATCGGGGTCGGCGAGGGCGTCATCGCGGCGCTGACCGTCGGCGCGGTGGCGAAGGCGCGCCCGGATCTGGTCTTCGCGCTGCGTGGTCTGCGTCGGCCGCCGGCGGCGGCGCCGGCGATGGCGGGAGGGGTGGCATGAAACGCACGAGCTGGTTCATCGCCGGCGGGCTGCTGGTGTCGTTGCTGCTCGCGGGGGTGCTGAGCAACTTCGCTTCGGCGTCGCCGGACGGGTTGGAGTCGGCTCTGCACGAGGGTTGCGTCCTGGCCGAGGACGGCACGATCGTCGGCGGTGACTGTGTCGCCCGGCGGGCCGGGGAGCACGAGCTGGCCGGGCCGTTCGCCGACTACTCGGTGACGGGTGTCGAGAGTCCGTTCCTGGGCACCGCGGTCGCTGGCGGCGTCGGCGTGCTGCTCACGTTCGCGGTCGGCGGTGGCCTGTTCTGGCTGGTGCGCCGGCCGTCGCGGCGGACGCCGGCCGGGCCGGCGGGTCAGCCCGAGAGCTGATGGGCGCCGGGCACGGGCTGTACCGGGATCAGTCGAGCCCTGCGCACCGCCTCGCGCCCGAGGTGAAGATCGCCGCGACGGTGGCGTTCACCCTCGCGGTGGTGGCCACCCCGCGCGAGGAGCTGTGGGCGTTCGCCGTCTACGCGGGGTTGGTGGCGGTCGCCGCGGTCGCCGCACGCACCCCGCCAGGTTGGCTCGCGAGCCGGGCGTTGATCGAGTTGCCGTTCGTGCTGTTCGCGTTCGCGTTGCCGTTCCTGGCCACCGGGCCCACCGTCGAGTGGGGCCCGCTGAGCCTGTCGGTGGAGGGGCTCTACGGGGCGTGGAACATTCTGGCCAAGGGCACCTTGGGGGTGCTGGCGTCGTTGCTGCTGGCGGCGACGACCCCGGCCGAGCAGTTGCTGGTGGGGCTCGACCGGCTGCGTTGCCCTTCGGCGCTCACCCAGATCGCCACGTTCATGATCCGTTACCTACAGGTGCTCGTGGACGAGGCCCGGCGGATGCGGGTCGCCCGGATCAGCCGCGGCGACGACCCTCGGTTCCTGTGGCAGCTGCGGGGTTTCGCCGCCGGCATCGGCGGACTGTTCCTGCGCGCCTACGAGCGGGGCGAACGCGTCTACCTGGCGATGGTGTCCCGAGGTTACTCGGGCCGGCTGCCCGATCTGGGCACCGGCGGCCCGGCGGCCACCACCGCCCAGTGGCTGCGGGTCGCCCCGCTGCCAGCCCTTGCCGCGGTCACAGCCGTGACCGCCGCGATCGGGTGAGGCTAGGTTTCTGCTGTGACTGACATCCCGGCCTTGCAGGTCAGCGGCCTCGCCTTCGCCTACCCGGACGGCCATCAGGCGCTGCACGGAGTCGACCTGAGCATCGCCGACGGCGAGCGGGTGGCGTTGCTGGGCCCCAACGGGGCCGGCAAGACGACCCTGGTGCTGCACCTCAACGGCGTTCTCGCCGCCGCCGCCGGCGAGGTGCGCGTCGGCGGCCTGGCCGTCAGGCAGGACCGCGCCGTGCTCATGGAGATCCGGCGTCGGGTCGGCATCGTCTTCCAGGACCCCGATGACCAGCTGTTCCTGCCGACCGTTGCCCAGGACGTGGCGTTCGGGCCCGCGAACCTGGGCCTGCGCGGCGACGAGCTGGCCGTCCGGGTCGATGAGGCGTTGGACGCGGTGGGGATGCGCCAACACCGGGACCGGGCGCCGCACCACCTGTCCTTCGGCCAGCGCCGCCGCGTCGCGGTGGCGACGGTGTTGGCGATGCGCCCCCAGATCCTGGTGCTGGACGAGCCGTCGTCGAATCTGGACCCTGCCGCCAGGAGGGAGCTGGCGGCGATCCTGCGGGATCTGCCGGTGACGATCCTCATGGTCACCCACGACCTTCCGTACGCGTGGGAGCTGTGCGGGCGTTCGCTCATCCTCGACGGTGGACGGGTGGTGGTGGACGCCCCGACGCCGCGGCTGCTCGCCGACGCCGACCTGTTGGCCCGGCATCGGCTTGAGCTGCCGTTCGGCTTCACCGTGCCGGCTTGATCCCCGGCGGACGGGGCGGGCGGCGCGAACGGAGCGCAGTCAGCGGGTCAGGGCGATGGCGGCGCGCAGTCGGAGCACCCCGGCGACGGCGAGCCCGAGGCCGATCGCCGCGACCGCCGACACGACGAGTCGGGCGGCCGGGCCGTCCCAGACGACCGGCGGGACGGCCCGGCCGAGCACCGCAGCGTTGGTGAGGCCGGGAAAGAGCCCGAGGCAGGCGCCGGCCAGCGCGAGCGCGAAGTCGCCGGTGGGCCTACCGAGCGCCGCGTAGGCCCCGGCGGCGATGGCCCCGAGGCCGGTGAGCACCGGCCACACCTGCCCGATTCCGATTCCGATCAGGACCTGCCCGACGCCGGTGGCGCCGGTGTCGAGGACCCGGGCGACGGCGTAGGCGATGGCGAGCCCGCCTCCGACCACTGCCAGGGCCGACATGGTCAGCAGGACGACCCGCCCGACGGGCCCGGTGGCGGCCGTGGTGCCTGGGGCGGCGAGGACGCCGAGCAGGCTGACCAGCGCGATGCCGACGAGGATGCCCAGCCAACCTTCGCTTGCTGCCGGCGGCGGCGACCAGTCGAGCACGCCGGTGATCGCGGCGGCGGCGGGCCCGCCCGGGACCGCCTCGACGGTGACCGGGATGGCCCACTCCCGCACCCGGTGGACCCGGGCGGGATCGGCGGCGACGACGGCTGGCGGTTGGTCGGCTGCCCACTGGGCGCGCGGGTCGTGCCAGCGGGCGACGGGGTCGCGGTTGACCCGCCGCCACTGTGGCGCTGCGGTGGGGTCGGCGCTGGCCGGGGCGGCGGCGCTGAGGAGGGTGACGTTGCGATGAGTGGCCGGCGAGCGGGTGTTCTCGTACGCGCCGTCGGGCCGGATCCGTAGGTAGGGCTCGCCGGAGTCACCGAGGACGGTGACGGTCTGGGCGCTGTCGTTGGTGAGCATGAGCCGGGTCCCGGCGTCGATGACCTGGACCCGCACCCCCGGCAGCGGCTGTGGCGTGGTGACGGTGACCGTGTAGTCGGACCCGCCGGGGGCTTCGTCGCCGTGCGCGAGCGCCGGGGCGGGCGCCAGGGCGAGCGCGGCGCCGGCGAGCGCGCTCAGCGAGCGCGCCCACCAGCGGGCGGGTCGGGTCACTTGGTCGCGGCCGTCACAGCTTCGGTGATCTTCTCCGGGCTCGGCGTTTCGAGCTGCTTGCCGTTGACGGTGACGGTCGGGGTCAAACGGAAGCCGCGTTCGGACATGGTGTTGGTGATCTCCCGCACCCAGTTGCCGTACTTCTTGTCTTCGGCGCACTTGACGAAGTCGTCGCCGAGGCCGACGCCGCGGCCCATGTCGATCATTTGTTCGTTCGTGAGGCCGGCGGTGCCCTGGGCGGGCTGCTGGGCGTACATGGCGGCGTTGAACTCGTTGAACTTGCCTGAATCGGCCGCGCAGGCGCTGATGGCGGCCGCCCGGGTGGAGAACTTGCTGCCCTGGCTGCTGTGGTCGAGGATCGCCACCGGGTGGTAGACGACCGTGATCTTGTTCTCGCGGATCATCGTCTCCAGGGCGGGCCACGACGCGTCCTTGAAGTTCTTGCAGCCCGGGCACATGAAGTCGGTGTAGACATCGACCTTCACCGGGCCGGCGCCCAGGGCGAAGCCGGTGTTGTCGCCCGGGGCTGTCGCCTTCGGGTAGGTGATGTCGTCGGCCCGCTGGGTGGCGTACGTCGCGTAGCCGACGATGCCGGCGATGAGCAGCACAGCCAACGTGACGATCGACGTCCAGACGGTGCGCTGCCGGCGTTTCTCCGCCACCAGGTACGACGGTGGGGCCTTGGGGGCCGGTCGCTTGCTCATCGTGCTGACTCCTCGGTCTCGGTCTCGGTGGACGCCACGCGTCGGCGTGGCAGTTGCGGGTCGTCACTTAACCAGTTGTCCAGGGCAAGCCAGCCCCGGGGGAACACGATCAGGAAGGCCGCCATCGCCAGGAATCCGGTGTCTTCGAGCAGCCGGCCCAGGTACTCCGGCTCTTGGCCGGTGGCGAGTGCCCCGCCGCCGCCGAAGCAGCCGCAGTCGATGGCCAGCCCCCGCGCCCAGGCGGAGATGATGCCGCCGACGAACAGCACGAGCACCACGGCGGAGACCCCACCGACCAGCCGCGTCGCCAGCCCGACGATGAGCAGCAACCCGAGCGCGATCTCCAGGAACGGCAGCACGGCGCCGAGGATCTGCGCCGCCGCGAACGGCATAAGATCGTAGGCGTGGACGGCCCGTGCCGAGGCGTCCAGGTCACCGACCTTGTTGCCGCCGGCGATGATCCAGACGGCGGCGAGGCCGAGCCGTACGGCGACGGTCAACCACGGCTGGATCACGCTCCAGCGCGATAAGAGGGAGTTCATGTCACGTCCTGTCGGGGGAAGGTGTTCTGACCTCTTTCTAGCGGCATCAGCTGAAAGCCCGCTGTATGTCACCCTGTCATTGCCTGTGCGTGGGCTGTGATGAGGTCGCTGCGGGCCCGGGCGACCCGGGAGCGGATGGTCCCGACGGCCACCTCCTCGATCTCGGCGGCCTCGGCGTAGGACAGCCCGAGCACCTGGGTCAACGCGAAGGCGGACCGCCGTTCCTCGGTGAGCCGCCCGAGCAGATCGGCGGCGCTGAGATGACCGGACGGGTCGGGCCCGTCGGCGCCGACGGCAGCCTCGGCCGTCAGCCTGTCGGCCAGCCGTCGGCTGCGGGCCAGGGCGCGGACGTGGTCGGCGCAGGCGTGGCGGGCGATGCTCAGGAGCCAGGTGCGGGCCGACGACCGGGCCTCGAAGGCGGGCAGTGAGCGGAACGCCCGAAGGTAGGTGTCCTGGGTGAGGTCGTCGGCGGCGCTCCGGTCGACCAGAGCGGCGGTGAAGCGCCACACCTCGGTCTGGGTGGCGCGCACGAACGCGGCCTGGGCTACCGGGTCGCCGTTCGCGGCGGCAAGGGCCCATCGGG
This sequence comes from Pilimelia columellifera subsp. columellifera, assembly GCF_039532605.1. Lineage (NCBI taxonomy): Bacteria > Bacillati > Actinomycetota > Actinomycetes > Micromonosporales > Micromonosporaceae > Pilimelia > Pilimelia columellifera. Next base: position 11,916 of record NZ_BAAARY010000009.1, on the reverse strand, counting down.
TGACGTCGTCATCGACCGGCATCGGGCTGGACTGCGCCGACGCCCCGGCTTCGCGTCGGCGCGGGAACATGCCTCCAGCGTACGGGCGCGCCGCGCCGGGCCGACTCGGGCGTATGGGGTCGCGAGGCGTGACCGAGTCCCTGCACAGTGGGAACTTTCCCAGCCCGAATGGCGACTACCCGGTATGACCTGCGAGCGGATCCAGATCGCGCTGTCGGCGCGGCTCGACGGCGAAACCACCGGCGACGCCCACCGGCTGGACGGACACCTGGCCGGATGCGCCGGCTGCCGTGAATGGCAGTCGGCGGCGCAACGGGTGACTAGGCTGATCCGGGTGCAGTCGGTGGCGGTGCCTGACCTCACCGAGCCGGTTCTGGCGGCGGTGGCCGCTGAGGCCCCGCGGTCGGCCGCCAGTCGGGCGCACCTGCTGCTCGGCTGGCAGACGGTCCTGCGGCTGGCGCTGGCCGCGGCGGCGTTGGGCCAGATCGTCGTGGCCCTGCCGGCGTTGCTGGCCGGCGTGAACGTGACCGGCGACCCGCATCTGAACCGGGAGATGGCCTCGTTCGACGTCGCCCTGGCGGTGGGCTTCGCGCTGGCAGCCTGGCGGCCACAGCGGGTCCGGGCGGTGCTGCCGGTGGCGCTGGTGCTCGCCGGGCTGCTGGCGGCGACCAGCGCGATGGACATCGTGCAGGCCCGGGCACTGCCGTGGAACGAGATGGGTCACCTGGCGACCGTCATCCAGGCCGGCCTGCTGTGGGCGTTGAGCCGCACCGTGCGCGGTGACGCCGCCGTCCCGGCGACACGGGCCGCCCCCGCGTGAGCCAGCACACGGCCCCGCGAGATCGCCTGATCAGGCGCCGGTACCAGCTCGCGCCAGGATCGGAGATCATGGCGGCATGACCGAATCCCTCGACCGGCGGGCGCCGGCGGGCTTGGCCGCGCGGCTAACGGCCGTCGCCGTCGCGCTGCTCGCCTTGTTCGCGACCGTTCTCCTGCCGGCTGCCCCGGCGAGCGCCCACGCGGTGCTCGTGTCGTCCACCCCGCGCGTGGGCGCGGTGCTGCCGACTGCCCCGTCACAGGTGCTGCTGGAGTTCAGCGAGCCGGTGTCGCTGGTTGCTGACAAAGTCCGGGTGCTCGGACCGGACGGCAAGCGGGCCGACGCCGGGAACTCCCGCAGCGACGGGGCCCGGGTGGCGATCCCGCTCAATCCCAACGGGCCGCAGGGCACCTACCTGGTCAGCTTCCGGATCATCTCCGCGGACGGCCATCCGGTGCCGGGCGGCTTCGTGTACAGCGTGGGGGCGCCGTCGGCGAACCCGCCGACCCTGGCTGATGTTGAGGACCCGGTCGATCCGGTGGCGCAGGGCGTCATGTCGGCAATCAAGTTTCTCGGTTACGCCGGCCTGTTGGTGGTCGTCGGCGCGGTGATGGTGCTGGGGATGTTGTGGCCGCGGCGCCTCGATCGGCGCCCGGTCGTCCGGCTCGCGTGGGTCGGACTGGGCGTCATTGCGTTGAGCGCCGTCCTGGCACTGCTCGCGCAGGCACCGTACAGCGCCGGCCGTGGGATGTTGAACATCACCGCCACCGACCTGCGACAGGTCCTCGCCAGCGACATGGGCACTGGCCACCTCATCCGGCTGGGGGTGCTGGCGGCGTGCGCCTTCCTGCTGCCGCCGGTGTTGGCGGGGCGGGCCGGCAAGTTGGACGTGATCCCGTTGGCGTTGTTAGCGACCGTCGGGGTGGCGACCTGGCCGCTGGCCGGTCATCCGGTCGCCTCGCCGGTGCCGGCGCTGTCGGTGGTCGTCGACGCGTTCCACGTCGTCGGTATGGCGGTGTGGCTGGGCGGCCTGTTCATGCTGCTGGTGTTCCTGCTGCCGCGGGCCAACGACGAGGAGTTGGGCGCGATCCTGCCGGTGTGGTCCCGGTGGGCGGTGCTGGCGGTGGCGGCGATCCTGCTGTCGGGCACGGTGCAGGTGCTCGTCGAGGTTGGCACCGTCGACGGGCTGCTCACCACCCGGTACGGCGCCCTCGTGCTCGTCAAGATCGGTCTGCTGGCGGTGGTGGTGGCCGCCGCCACCTACGCCCGCAAGCTCACTGAGCGGCCCGAGACGACGACCAGGCCCGGCCGGCTTCGCCAGGTCGTGGCCGTCGAGTTGGCGGTGACCACGGTCATCCTGGCGGTCTCCGCGGTGCTGGGTCAGACGCCGCCGGCGCGGAGCGCCACCGCCGCGGCGCAGCAGGCGTCCGGACCGTTCAGCACGACGGTGACGACGTCGTTGTATACGTTGCAGGTGGAGCTGTCGCCCGGGGGCATCGGGATGAACGAGATGCACGCGTACGCCTACACCCCCGCCGGCCGCCCGCAGCCGGTGGTGGAGTGGCGCGCCTCGGCGACGTTGGCCGCGGCCGGCGTTGAGGCTGTGACGATTCCGCTGGTGAAGTTGGCCGACAACCACGCGACAGGCCAGTTCGTGGCGCCGACGGCGGGGCAGTGGCAGTTGCGCTTCGGGGTCCGTACCTCCGATGTCGACGAGGCGTCCGTGACGGTCACGGTGCCAATCTCGTAAGTTCTGGAAAGGTTCCTCATGCTTCGTCTCCGTTCCGCGCTCACCGCGGCGCTGGTCACCGTCGGCGCAGGCATCGGCGGCGCCCTCGCTGTAGCGGCGCCGGCCGCCGCGCATGTCACGGCCAACGCTGACGAGGCCGTCCAGGGCGGTTACGCCCGGGTGGCGTTCCGGGTGCCCAATGAGAGCCCGACGGCGAGCACCACCAGGCTGGAGGTGACGATGCCGGCGGACGCCCCGCTGCCGAGCGTGTCCACCCAGCCGGTTCCGGGCTGGACGGTGGCGGTGGTGCGCCAGGCCCCGGCGACGCCGCTGACCTCACACGGTCGGGAGATCAAGGAGATCGTTTCCAAGATCACCTGGACAGCGACGCCAGCGGCCGTGGTCCGGCCTGGCCAGTTCCAGGAGTTCCCGGTGTCGATGGGACAGCTCCCGGAGGTGGAGCGGCTCGTGTTCAAGGCCCTACAGACCTACTCCGACGGCAATATCGTTCGGTGGATCGAGGTCGACCAAGGGGACGGGCAGGAGCTGGAGCGTCCGGCGCCGGTGCTCGAACTCACTCCGAAGGACGCGGAGACGGGCGCCGGCACAGCCAAGCCTGCGGCCGCTGAGGCCGACAACGCCGGGCCTTCGTCCGGGCTGGCTGTCGCCGGCTTAGTCGCCGGCCTTGCGGGCCTGGGGCTGGGCGCGGCGGCGTTCGTGCGCTCCGGTCGGTCCACCAAGACGGCCGCCTGATCCGGCGTCACGGGTCCACCAGCGCGCCGGGAAGACGCAGCACGCCAACTCGGAGGGTGGCCTGCGCCGAAAGCTGGCCGGTTTCGCTCCTCGGCGGTCCATGGGCGTTGTCGTTGTGCTGTTTCGGGGCATGATGTCTGGCGGAATGGCAATTGGATGCTTTTTGACCCGGTATGTTCCCACCTGGTAGGTCATGACAGGGGGAACGGCAGATGCGGTTACTACGCACCATTCTCGGGACGCTGGCGGTGGTCGTCGGGCTGCCCACGCTGCTAGGCGGCGCGCTGCTCATCACGGCCGGTGGCTACCGGGACGACAGCGGCGCCTATGCCGCCCAGGTCCAACCGGTCGCGACCAGCGGATACGCCGTCGTCGTTCCAGATCTCGACGCGCTGCTCGGCGCCCAGGCATCGCTACTGAGGGTCGACCGCACCAGCGTGCGGGTCAGCGCCTCGACCCGGTCCGGCCCCGCTTTCGTGGGCCTCACCACCACCGCCCAGTCTGAGGCGTATCTGCGCAACGTGCGGCACGCCCGTGTCGCCGAGATCCGGCTGTCGCGCGGACTTCTCCCGGCCCGCGCCACCGACCGGGGCGGCGCCGCCGTGCCGGCCGCCCCGGCATCTCCAGCGTTGGACAAGCTCTGGCTGCGCAGCGGTGTCGGCGGCATCGACATCAACCCCGCCGCGGTCCGCGGCCAGCGACTGGCCATGGTCGTCATGTCACCCGACGCCACCGCCCCGGGCGCCGTCCGGATGTCTGTTCAGGTCCGGGCGGCCTGGCTGGACCCGACCGCCTGGGGCCTGACCGTCCTCGGCGCCGTGCTCTTCGCACTCGGCCTCGTCCTGATCTTCTGGCCATCGCGACCGCGCGAGATCGTCTACGTGGTCGAGCCATCCCAGGTGCCCGACATCGCCGAACGCCTCGGCGTTGCCCTGCCGCCGGCTGAGGCGCTACGCCAGGCGGTCTCCGCCCCGCAGATCCCAACCAGCCGGCAGACCCGCGACGACGCCCGGCCGGCGTCGCCCAGGGTTGGTCCGACGATCGCAGCGTCGCAGGCCGGCGACGCTGCGTCCGGAGCCGGAGCCGATGTGCCGCCCGCAACGGCGCCCGCATCGCCCGTTGGATCCCCCCAGCCGGCGCCGGTGGCCCGGACCGCATCCACATCGCGAGCCAACTGGCCCACGAAGTCGGGGCTCGGCGGCGACACAGGCCCTCGTCAGTCCCCGACGCCCTCGACGCGCGGTGGTGACACTGGCCCTCGTCAACTCCCGACACCCTCGGCCGACCGCGTGGCCTCCCCGCAGCCTCGCGCGACGAAACCGTCGACGCCGCCTGCGGCGTCGCCAGGGCAGGTGGGACGCCGTCCGGGGCTGACCCAGGACCGGCCCTACGCCGTGCCGGTGAGCGCTGACGACCCGCCGTTGGCGACCGCCGCGCTCAACGCTGTCGGGTCCGGACGTCCGGCGGCGGAAAGTGGCACGGCCGAGGGGCCGCGGCCGGCGTCATCGGGAGCCACGTCGGGTTCCGCCGCTGCCACCAGCCCGATCCCTGGCGCCACAGCCACCGCTGCTCTGGTCGCCACGGCGTCCGCCGGCAAGCCCACAGCCGTACCAGCGCCCGCCACTGCCCCGGCGCCGTCCACTACTGCGAAGCCTGCCGCGTCTGCGATTGCGAAGCCTGCCGCGCCCACTACTGCGAAGCCTGCCGCGTCTGCGATTGCGAAGCCGGGCGCGGTGGGCGCTGCTGCAGCAGCGGTCCCGGTGCCCGATACAGCCAGTAACGCCTCCACGCCCAAGCCCAAGCCCACGGCCACCAGCCCATTGGCTGGGGCGACATCCTCCAACTCGATCAAGGCCGCCAGCGCGGCGACCGGACCTGATCCCGCGGTAGCGCGAACCGTGACCCCGTCCACCGGGCCGACCGCCGACTCACCTGCCGCGTCGCCGGCGCCGTCCACCGCGTCGAACGCGAAGCCGGCGCCGGCGACAGGGAGCGGCGCCGCGGCCGAAGCGTCAACGCCCATCGGTCCGGCGAGGACGGACGCGACGCCGAGCGTCTCACCGAAGACCGACGCCGCCAGGGAACCGGCGCCCACGGTAGCGGCGCCCCGCCGCGGCGGTGGCGGCGCCACCGAGCGCGCCGGCGCCAAGCCGTCGGCCGCGCCCCGGCGGCCGGACGAATCCGCAGCGGTCACCTCGACGCCAAAGCCTGCCAAGACCGTGTCGAAGACCGCGCCAAAGCGGCGTTCTGGTGCTGGCCTGCAGGCCGACACGGCGGCCGCGCTCGCCGCGGTAGCCGAGGTGATGGGCACGCCGAAGCCCGAGCCGCGGTCGCGCCGAACCGCGGTGGCCGGTCGCAAATCGAGGACGTCCGACCAGGCGTCGGAGTAGAAGGGGGCGAATGGGCCGGCACGACGTGCCAATCTGGCTGATGACCGTCCGGCGTTGTGTCGCCGCCTGAGTAGGCTGGTGAACGTGGCTGATCTTCTTGTCTGGATCGATTGTGAGATGACCGGGCTCGACCTCGGTAAGGACGCCCTGATCGAGGTCGCCGTCCTGGTGACCGATGCCGACCTCAACGTGCTGGGCGACGGCGTTGACATCGTCATCTCGGCGGGTGAGGCGGCGCTCGTCGGCATGCCAGACGTGGTGCGCGACATGCATGCCAAGTCGGGGCTCACCGAGGAGGTACGCCGTTCCACGATCTCGGTCGCCGAGGCCGAGGACCGGGTGCTGGGGTACATCACCGCCCACGTCCCCGATCCGAGGACCGCGCCGCTGTGCGGGAACTCCATCGCCACCGACCGAGGGTTCATCGCCCGTGACATGCCCCGGCTCGACGCCCACCTGCACTACCGGATGATCGATGTCTCGTCGATCAAGGAACTGTGCCGACGCTGGTACCCCAGGGTCTATTTCGGGCAGCCAGCCAAAGGGTTGGAGCACCGGGCGCTGGCCGACATCCGGGAGAGCATCCGCGAGTTGGAGTACTACCGGCGCACCCTGTTCGTCCCGCAGCCCGGTCCTGACGTGACCACGGCGAAGGCGATCGCAGCGGAGCTCTGACATGGGTGGACGCGCGGCGCCAACCCGCTCGTCGGATTGTGGCGTAGGACAGTTATCATGGATCAGCGTCCGGGCTCAGCGCCTGGATGCTCACGCGGATTCCAAGTCCGCAGATCCTTCGGGCGGGCGCCTGAATGGTCATGGTGGTCGTAGCTCAGTTGGCAGAGCACCGGGTTGTGGTCCCGGGGGTCGCGGGTTCAAGTCCCGTCGATCACCCCAAGAGAACGAACAAGCCGGTCCCCGGATTCGGGACCGGCTTGTTCGTTCGACGCGTGCGGCTGGGCCGAGGGGCCCCGACTACCCGCTGACCGGGAGCGCGCTGCCCTTGACGTACTGGTCCCAGCTCAGGTTCCAGTCGGTCCAGCCATTGCCTTGGCGGAGGCTCACCTCGGTGCCCTTGACCGTGACCACGTCACCGAGCTTCGTCTGCTTGAACAGCCACTCGGCGTTCTCCGGGGACATGTTGACGCAGCCGTGCGAGACGTTGGCCCGCCCCTGCGACGCCACCGACCACGGCGCGGAGTGGATGAACTCGCCACCCCACGTCAGCCGCTGCGCGTACTCGATCTTGGTTCGGTAGCCCTCCTCCGGACCCAACTCCTCGACCGTGTCGAAAACGGTCTTCCGTAGCCGCTCCATCACCAGCATGGTGCCGCTGGAAGACGGGGTCTTCGGCTTGCCGAGGCTGACCGGGATGGTCCGGACGACGGCGCCGTCGCGCCGCACGACCATCGACTTGGCCTTGTTGTCAACAGTCATGATCAGGGACGGGCCGATGTTGAAGTTCACGCTGAGGTCCGCGCCGCCGAACCAGCCGTCACCCATCGGGATGCCACGCGCGGCGATCCGGACGGAAACCTTGCTGCCCGCACGCCAGAAGGTCTTCGGACGGTAGTGGACGGTGTCGCCGTCGACCCAGTGCCACGCCCCGACCTGGCGCGGGGTGCTCACGACCGCCATTCGGCGCTGCACGTCGTCACGGAGCTTCGGCGGAACCTCCCGACCAAAATTGACCATGACGGGCATGCCGACGCCGACAGTCTGCCCGTCGCCGAGGAAGCTGCTCACATTGACCAGCTTGTCGGGGCGTTCCATCGTCGTGAAGGAACTCGCGGTCGTCGCGGTCTTGCCGTCGGCGCCGGTCACCGTGACGGTGGCGGTGTACGTGACGCCCCACCGCAGCGGGTCCCTCGGCTTCCAGCGGCCCTCGTCGGCCTCAAGCGTTCCCGCGACCGGACGACCGTCCGCGTCGACAACGGCCAACTCGGTCGAGGCGGCTTCCTGCGTGGTGAAGGTCAGCACCGGCGACGGAGCGACGCCGGTGGCGTTCGCGGCAGGGCTGGTGACGGCCGCGCCCAGCCGCGGGCCGGCGGCGTCCTCGCCGGCGCCGGCGCCGCCGTTGGTCCAGCGGGCGGGCCCCTCGTCACCGCTGCACGCGGCCGACAATGCCAGGATGCCGATGAGCCCTGCGGCCAGCAAGCCGCGTCGCAACCGTGCATGGGACGATGCCGGGCGCGCGTCGCCAATCGGCGCGTGCCCGGCGATGTCGTTGCCCGCAGCCGACCCGGTGTTGTTGAACCTGGCGCGCATCGTCCCCTCACTGATCAGTCCCACACCCATGGTGCCTCACCGTGACGACAACGGCCCACCCACGGTTGGAGCCATATGGAGCCCGATCAGTAGAAACCGGCTCACAGACGCGAGGTAACGACCCTTTGTGCTACCTGTACATCGGCCGTTTGGCCAGCAGATCTGAGCGGTTCCGGCACCGGAAGCGCGCTCGAGCGGATGTGCTCCTGCCACGGCATCGCCCAAGCGGTCCAACCGTTGCCGTCAGTGATCTTCGTTTCGGTGCCGCGCACCACCACCGGGTCGCCGATGAGGGTCTGCCGGAATAGCCAGGCGGCATGGCCGGGGGCGATGTTGACGCAACCGTGCGACACGTTGCGTCGGCCCTGGTCGCCCACCGACCACGGGGCCGAGTGGATGAACTCGCCGCCCCAGGTCAGCCTCTGCGCGTAGGAGATGCGGGTCCGGTACCCCTCAGCCGGACCAAGCTCCGCGCGGGTGTCGAAGATCGTCGAGGTGGCTTTCTCCATCACCACCAACGTGCCGCTTGACGACGGCGTGCTTCGCTTGCCCAGGCTCACCGGAATGCGGCGCGCGACCTTGCCGTCGCGGGTCACCGTCATCATCTTGGTTCGGTTGTCGACCAACATCGACAACGGACGACCGATGGTTATGCTGGCCGACCGGTCACGCGTCCCCTGCCGCCCGTTGCTGAGCCGCAGACCAGCCAACCCCAACCGGACGGCGATCCTCGTGCCCGGGCGCCAGTAGGCCGGTGGCCGGTAGAACGCCTGGGCGCCGCTTGCCGTCCAGTGCCACACCCCCGGCTGCGACGGCGCGCTCTGCACGAACAGCCTCCGCTGCACCGCAGCCCGGTCCCGCGCCGGAACCCCCGGCACGAACTCCGCCACCACCGGCATCGCCACCCCGTAGGTGTTACCGGTGAACAGGTACAGCCCCGAGCCCAGCTCCGGGACCGATCGGCGAGCGGCCGTCGTGAACGTCGTCCGGCGCGTCTCGCGGCGGCCGTCCGTCGCAGCCGCCACGACCGTCGCCGTGTAGGTCCGCCCGAACTCGAGCGGACGCGACGGCACCCATGACGTGCCGTCCGCACGCATCGTCCCGGCCAACGGCCGGCCCGTCCCGTCGACAACGGTCACGGAGCTGACCGACCCGCCGGCGACCTTCGTCGTCACCTCAGCGCTGATCGGAACACCGTGGGCATTCGTTACCGGTGTCACCGCCAACGTCAACGGGACGGTCGGCGCTGCGCTCGTCGCAGCCAGTCCAGCGACCGACGACGTCCCCCCGCGATCGCATCCCGCGCCCGCTAGCACTACGGCCAAAGCCAGCCCAGTCGTCGTCCAACGGCCCTCGTACGTCATCCCCCGAGCCTTTCCACGGTCCCCGCTCAATCCAACGTATCCGCAGGTCACGGCACATCGGTGAGTGCCGTGATTCGATCACACGGGGAAGAGGTTCGGGACGATCGCCCCACCGGCGCGCCCGATCGATGTCAAGCGGTGACCAGAGGGCTTTCTTGGGCGCCCGGCCTCCGTGCTAAGGTTCTCCCCGTTGTCAGTGAGCGCCGCTAGCTCAACTGGCAGAGCAGCGGACTCTTAATCCGCGGGTTCGGGGTTCGAGTCCCTGGCGGCGCACAGACGTAAACAGGCCCTGACCTGGGAAAACTCCCGTGGTCAGGGCCTGTTTTTTGTCGCATGTGGATCTTTGTGTGATCGACGTGTGATCGACGGTCGGGGACACCCCTGTCCGGGCCGGATGACCGGTGTCGGCGGGTGGGTGGCGGCGTGATCTGCCCGTCAGCGGCCTGTGGGCCGTGGCCCGGGGTTCTGCTGTGGGTTGGGGGTGTGAGGCCGTCAGCCGGCTATGCGGCCCTCTGCCACGGGTAGGACTCGGCGGGGGATGATCGCGGCGGTTTTCTCGGCGGCGGCGGTGGCGATCTCGGGTAGGACGCTGGCGTAGGTGTCAGCGGTGACTTTGTATGAGGAGTGCCGCAGCATCTCCTGCACGGTCTTCATGTCCACCCCGGCGGCCAGCGCCAACGTCGCGGCGCCGTGGCGCAGGTCGTGCAGCCGGATCGGCGGCAGCCCCGCCTGTCGGCCCAGGTGTTGAAAGTGACCGGTCACGTCCGCCGGGTGCAGCGCCGCCCCGATCGCCGTAGTGAACACCAGCCCGGTGTCGGTCCAGGCTTGACCGGCGGCGAGCCGGTGCTTGCGCTGACGAAGCCGATGCGCTCGCAGGACGGCGATGGTGCCGGCGTCGATGGCGATGCTGTGCTCACTGCTCGCGGTCTTGGGGGTCCGAAGTTGGGTGGCCCAGCCGAGTTGGGTGATCTGCCACCGCACCGTGACTTGCCCGGCGTCGAGGTCGAGGTCCGCCCAGTGCAGCCCGCAAGCTTCCCCGCGCCGCAAACCGATGTGCGCAACCAGGTGGTAGAGGGCATAAAGCGGGTCGTCGGCTGCGGCGGCGTGGTCGAGGAACGCCCCGGTCTGGGCGGGTGTCCACACCATGACCGGCGACGCGACCGTCCCGGTGTTCTTCCACCGTTTGACCCGCTCGGCGGTCCACACCAGCGCCTTGGGGGAGCGGGCGGAGGGCAGTTCGACGTGGCTGGCCGCGTTGAAGTCGATGAGCCGCTGCTTGATCGCGGTGTTCAACGCCACCCGCAGCGTGGCCCGGATCCGCTGCATCGTCGCCGGTCCCACCGGCCGCATCCCGCGCACCAGAGCCCGCTTGGCCTCGTCCCTGCTTGCTCGGAAGGTGGTGATCTGGTCGTTGCGTTCGGTGATGGCGTCGAACATGGCGTCGAGGTGCCCGACCCGCAGCTTGTCCAGCCGCACCGTGCCGAGGTGGGGGACCAGGTAGAGCCGCAGGTGACCTTCGTAGGAGCGGGCCGTGCCCGGCTCTAAGCCCTTGCGTCCGGCTAGCCATTCGGCGAGCCACTGCCCGGTGGTGGGCATGGAGGCGCTGTCGCGGCCGAGGAACAGCATCCGCCGGACCTGCTCGGTGGTGGGTGCTTTCTGGCCGGTCCGTACTGACGCTTCGATCAGGTCTCCGACTGCCGCCAGTTCTGCCGGGTCGCTGGCGTCGGCCAGGGCGAGGGCGTCGCGGACCCGGTTCAGCTCGACTTCGGCCTCGGTCTGGTTGGCGAAGCTGCCGGCCCGCAAGGGGCGGCGCTTGCCGGTGGTGGTGGCCGGTAGTTCGATCTGGTAGTGCCAGGCGCCGTGGTGGGGGCTCCAGTCACCACGACCGCGCCGCAGCTTGGGGCAGGCTTTCCCGAGTGCTTTCCCGGTGGTGTCGCGGCATCCGCATCGCTTGTAGGTGCTGCCTTTCACGGATTGTCCCTTTCCTGGTACGGGACCGGCCAGCGGATTTCAGGAATGTGGAATCCGCTGGCCGGTGGTGTCAGTTGTGCATCCATGCCGGGAACCCGACCGCGATCAAGTCCACCTCGAAACAACCCGAACGCCGTATCGGCGGCGGGCTGGCCTCGCTACTTTTCCGCGCCGATGGCGTCCAGCAGATGGGCGACGGCGACCAGATACTTGTTCCCCGCCCGCAACACCGGAACGGGAAAAGCGCCAGTGCGGGCGAGTTGGTACGCAGTTGTCCGGCCGATCCCGAGGATCGATCCGGCGGTCACCACATCGGTAGTGACACCGAGGCCCCGCATCCGTTCGATAGTCCACACGCTGTGATTGTTGGTCATTAGGTCCTCCCGAACAGGATCAGGTCTTCGGCGGATACCAGCCATTGCGGGTCGCCTGCGGTGCGGGCGGCTCGGATGTTGCGGAGTTGGAAGAACGAACCCCGCGGCACGACCGCACCCGCACGGACACCGGCTATCAGCGGATAGCAGCGGTCTAGTACGACAGCCGTACTTCAGGGTCTGACCTGCGGGTTCGGGGCTGGACGTGGGGCGGCCACCGCGTGATCGTCTGTATGTTGTGGACAAACTTTCA
>NZ_BAAARY010000008.1:0-163928 GCF_039532605.1 Pilimelia columellifera subsp. columellifera | reverse complement strand
GGTTACCAGGGCCAGGGCGGCGGTCAGCAGATCGACCCGCAGGTGTTGCAGCAGCTCGCGGCGTACCTGGCCTACCAGGCCCAGATCGCCCAGCAGCAGCAGGGCCAGCAGCAGCAGGGCCCGCAGGGTCAGCTCGACCCGCAGGGCCTGTTCGGCGGCATTCTCGGCAACGCCCTCGGTGGCGTGGCCGGCGGAGCGATCGGCAACCTGCTCGGCAACCGCGGCATCGGCCAGACCGTCGGACGGACCGCCGGATCGGCTCTGGGCGCGTTCCTGCCCTTCCAGGTCCCGGCGCCGACCGGGATGCCGCAGACCGCCGGCATGTTCTAAAGGGGAACGGCCGTGACTTCGTTCGGACCAATGGCCGCAGCGCCCGGCTTCGGCGCGACCACCAATATGGGCGGGGCGGCGGGCATCGGCCTGGCCAGCGGCCAGAGAACTGTCGGGGTGGCCGCCGGTTCGGCCATGGCGACCGTCCTCGAACCGGCCCGGCAGCAGGCGGCCGCGACCCTTCAACGGGTCTACCGATGGCTGGAGGCCGCAGTGCCGATGGCGCCGGAGACCGCCGTGCTGGTGCCCGTGGTCGTCACCGCGGTGCATCTGTACGAGGCGCAGCAGTACGAAGCGTCGATCACGCAGGCGATGACCGTCGTGCAGACGGCTCGGGCACTGCGCTCAGTGGCCCCGGCGCTGCCACCGCTGTGACGATGGCGGATCCGCTGGAACCGGAGGTCGGGCCCGTGGTTGACGGGCCCGACCTCCGACGCCACCTCATCGGCGCCGAGGACCCGCAGATCCTGGTCGACGCGCTCGAAGCGATCAGCCAGGACCCGCGGGCGGCTGTCATCCGTCGGCCCACCGCCGACCTCGCCGTGGTGCAGGCGCCGACCGAGACGCTTGACGCGCTCAGATCGCGTTTCGGCGCCGAACTGATCATCGAACCGGATCTGGAGCTGGATCCGCTGGAGCCTGTCGCCGACGACGGGACCACCGACCACAACCACCCGCGCCGTACGGCGCTCGGTGAACACCGGGCGTGAGCCCGCAGAGAGGAGCTACCCATGTCCGACTCCAAGCCGGACCCCCGCGGACGGCGTGACGACGACGAACACGGCGCCTACCCACGGTCCGGGCGTAGCGGCCGGGTCAGCGGATCAGCCCGGCCGGTGGAGCCGAGACGCGAGCGGTACCTGGTGGCCCCGCTGCCGCCGGAGCTGGCCCCGGCCGGCGCCGCGCTCGGCGGCCCGATGACCGATCCGAAGACTGTGCTGGCCCAGTTGGACGCCGACCCGCGCACCACCGTCCGTCGGGTGATCTCCGCCCCTGAGCGGGTCTCCATGCTGGGCGCCGGCGGTCCGTCCCTCGTCTTCCCCGACGTGGCGATCGTGGAGATGGAGCCGGACCGCGCCGTGGAGCTGGCCGCCACGCCGATGGTGCACGTCGAGCCGGACCTGCCGTTGTCGTACGCCGCCGCCGAGACCGGACTCAACATCGCCGACCCGAGCCTGACGCCGCTGGGCGAGGATGTGGCCGTCACGTTCGATATCCATGGCGCTGACGGCAAGCCGCTCGAGCACGCCGAGATCTATGTGATGAGCCACACCTTCCCGGTGCGCGGCATCACCGACGCCAGGGGTCGGGCCGAGCTGCCGGTGCCCGCCGGCGCTCTCGGCAGCGTCACCGGGGTGTACGTCAAACCCCGCTACGACTACTGGAGCACCTGGAACGCCCGCCCGGACCTGTCGGTGACCAGCCCCAACCTCATCACCTGTCCTACCCTGACCGAGACGTTCCCGGGCCTGGGCGAGGGCCGCCAGGTGGACACCTGGGCCCGGCGAGCGATGCGGTTCGACGCGCTGCCGCCCAACTTCCGCGGCCACGGGGTGAAGATCGCGGTGATCGACTCCGGGGCGGACGTCGGACACCCGGAGCTGGCCGACCGGTTCGTCGGCGGACGTGACATCACCACCGGCACCGACGACGGCTGGCGCGTGGACACCCTCGGGCACGGCACCCACTGCTCCGGCATCATCGGCGGCACGGGCGCCGGCATCGTCGGCATCGCGCCCGAGGCTGAGCTGCATGCCTGCAAGGTCTTCCCAGGCGGGCGGTTCAGCGACCTCATCGAGGCGCTGGACTACTGCATCACCCACCAGATCGATGTCGTCAACCTCAGTCTGGGCAGCGCACAGGGATCCGAGTTGATCGCCCGCAAGGTCGAGCAGGCCCGTCAGGCCGGCGTGGCGTGCGTCGCCGCCGCCGGCAACTCCGGGGGCGCTGTCGGCTTCCCGGCCTCGCTGCCCAACGTGCTGGCTGTCGCGGCGCTGGGCAAGGCCGGCGAGTTCCCGCCCGGCACCTACCACGCCACCCAGGTCCAGGGCGCCCCGACGCCGGAGGGCTTCTTCACCGCGAAGTTCACCTGCTTCGGGCCGGAGGTCGACGTGGTCGGTCCTGGCGTGGCGATCGTGTCGTCGGTGCCGCCGGCCAACTACGCAGCCTGGGACGGCACCTCCTTCGCCGCCCCGTGCGTGACCGGCCTGGCCGCGCTGGTGCTGGCCCACCACCCGGACTTCCGCGCCCAGTTCGCCGCCCGGGACGCCGCTCGGGTCGACCGGCTGTTCGATCTCATCCGCCGCAGCTGCCGTCCGGTGCGGCTGGCGGACCCTGGGCGTAGCGGGGCGGGCCTGCCCGACGCCGTCGCCGCGCTGGGGCTCATCGCGATCGGTTCGCCGCCGATGATGCCCACGGTTCCGGCGCTGGCGACACTCTGGTCGGCGATGGCCCAGGCCGGACTATTGCCGGGGGTGGGGTTCACGCCGCACATGATGGGCGTCCCGGCATCCGTCGACCGCGTCAGCGGCGCCGCCGGCAACCAGCAGCTGGCGAGTATGTCGGCGTGGCCGGCTTCCCCGGAGGAGAACCCGGCGAGTTCCAACCGTGCCGAGCCGTCGAAGAAGGAGGGCAACGGCGCGGCGACTTCGCCGACGGCAGACCAGTCGCTGGCGCCGTTACGGGCGGCGTTGCGGGCAGCTGGGCTGCTGCCGGCGCCGGAGCCTGCGCGCTGAGCCAACCCAGTCACACCAGAATCGGATAGTCCCGTCCGTCACCGTCCGGAGGCCGCCCATGGGCGGCCTCCGGACGGTGCTTCTGAACCAAGGAGGCCGCCGCTCCCCATTCACACTGGGTCAGTGGTGTGCTTCGGCCGGTGGCGCATACGGAGGTTTCGTACCAGTCGGGTGGTGATGAAGAGCGCTATACCGAGGCCCGCCACCGCGATGATGACCAGCACCGACGTGTTGATACCTGGCGCCAGACTGCTGAAGCTCGCCGCCCGTTCCGCCGGTGCGCCCTCGCCACCCTGGTTCGCCGCCGCCGCCGCTGGCGGCGCGGCAGCTGCCGGCGGCGGCGCGGTCGGCAGGGTGGAGAAGTTGACGATGCCGCTGCTCTCCAGCAGGGTCAAGTGAGTCAGGACGAACTGGTTGGCGCGTTGTGCGAGTTTACGCACCGAGTCGTTACGGGTGCTCGCTCGGATTGTCCCGATGGCGGGGAAGATCTTGCCGTGTGCCGCCCGCAGCCGATCGATGTAGATCTGGTCGAACTCCTCGCCCTCCGCCTTGTCCATCTCGTCGAGCCAACCCTGCTGATCTTCGTTGGGTTGGTCAGGCAGGGGAACGTCGACCTTCTTCGCCGCCTCGACAACCATTTCGTCGAGCACTTGGTGCTGGTCGGCGATGTCGCGCCCGATCGTTCGGATCCGGCGGTTCTCGGACTTCTGTTGAGCCATCTCGCCAGCGGGCATCTCCCATAGGCCAGCGAGGCGCACCTTCACCATGAAGTCGCGGTCGGCCTCAGAAATGTCGCCCCTGCCACGATCGGACAACGAGTCGCTCGGAGGCACCGGAACACCGGGCTCGGCGCGACCAATACCTGGGCTCAGCAGAACCACCATCGCAGAGGCGACCGCCAAGCCTGCTAGGCGGCCCCACCGCGACATACCACCGTCAGCTAACACGCCTACCTCCACTACTGGCGACACGACAAAGGTGTGACAGGTGGAGATACGCGCCGAAGCACGCTTCGGATCAACAAGCCTGCGACCGGGTTCTGGCGTCGTGGCCGCTTCGTACGGCGGTCAGTCCGCCACCCGGGCTGGCCGGCCGCCGCTGCGGGCGCCCCGGCGGCCGGGCAGGAAGCGGTCGAGGGCCCACTCGCCTGGACCGATGGCGGCGATGAGCAGGAAAGCCCAGCAGTACAGCGCGGCCATCTCGCCGCGGTTCTGCATCGGCAGCAGCGCCGCCGGCTGGTGGACGACGAAGTACGCGTAGGCCATCGCGCCGGAAGCCAGGATGGCCGCCGGCCGGGTGAGGAGGCCAATCATGACTAGCAGGCCGGTGCTGAGCTCGATCAGGCCGGCCCACCAGCCTGGCCACTGGCCGATCTGCGCGGCAGCGCCCCTGCCGCCAGCGCCGCCGAAGACGCCGAACAGCGTCGCCGCGCCGTGCATCGCGAACAGCAGGCCGATCACCACGCGAAACAGGGTGTGGACGAGAAGGGTGAAGCGGGGGTGCGCCATGTCGGTCTCCTGAGGGGTCCATCGGTCCGGGCCGCAGGGCAGCATAACTCCAAATTGGCAGACTTCGATGTCCGTGATGGACGCCGGAAGTCGCGCGAATTGCGCAGTGTCGCCATGGACAAAGTCGTCCTGATCTTGAAGCCTTGCTGGTAAGCGACAGCGTCTACTCAGGACGGGACAGCCGCTTCAGAGCGCCCGGACGGCTGCCCTGGGCATTTGCCCGGTCACACACGCGGCCCAGGCTCCGGCTCACTAGGCCCTGATGAGGGCGGTTACTGCATTGACAGGTGTACGTGGTTCGTGTGGGTGGCCGAGGGGCCGGGCCCGCCGCTGTAGGAGCGCCAGCCGGTGCTCGGCATCCAGATCTGGCGGTACCAGATGACGTACAGAACGCCGAGGCGGCCCGCGTTGCGCACGTAGAAGGCGGCCAGTCGGTCGCCGTACGACTTGTCGCCGCCGGAGGCGTCGACGTTCTCGAATCCGCCGGTCGCGGCGGCGAAGTCGCAGGCCCGCCCCTTGGGATGCTCACCGCCGCCACCGCCGCGGTGACAGGAGACGAACCGGCCGAAACCAGCTCGTTTGGCTTCCTTCATCGCGTGCAGCGTGCGCGGCGTGATGCAGCCCGAGGTCGTCGGGTCGTTGACGTTGCACGACTCGTCCGGCCATGAGCCGTCCGAGCGGCGTGGCGCTGGTTTGGCCAGCGCGGAGTTCGCCGACAGGAAGCCGCTGGTGATCGCGCCTCCGCCCGCCTCGATGAGGGCCTCTTCAGCCTCTTTCTTGCGTTTGGCCATGGCCGCGAGCTGCTTGGTCTGCTCGCCGATCTCCAGCTTGAGAGCGGCCTGGTTGGCCCGCATCCGGTTCTGCGACTCGGTGAGCCGGCCGAGCCGGCCGGCGTCGGCGCGGGCGAGCCGTTCCATCGCGTTCGCCCTTGTCCAGAACGCGTCGGGGGAGGAGCTGTCCAGCAGTAGCGAGACCTCGGTGAGCGGCCCGTTGCGGTAGGCGCGGGCAGCCATCTTACTGGCGACGCCGGCAACCTCCGCATGCTCCACAGCCAGGGTCTTGAGCTGTGCGTCCAACTCTGTCTGCCGTTTCTTGGAGTTGTCGATCCGCAATTTGGCCGAGACATATCCTTTATTGGCGGAATCCAGCGCTTTGCGCAGCTTTGCGGTGCCGCCCTCCGGGTCGGCGGCCGACGCCGGCGCCGCGGCGAGCATGGCCGTGGCGAGCGTCGCGGCGGTCAGCGCGGCCAGCCAGCGGGAGCGGTGCCCAGTTGACACGAGTTGTCCTCTCGGTGTCGCCTTCGTGCCGTAGCTGCGGGCGGCACGTATCGGCCGGAGGGCCGACCGGCGGCAACTGTACCCGACCGCCGGGACCGCCGAGAACCCGCTGAAGGGGCATGTCCCTCGATCCCCCTGTCGAGGGCGATCGGATTCCGGCCCAGGTCACGCGCTGCGTGCCTGGTCCTATTCGGGCAGTCGTGGGCCAGCCTCACGCTGCGCCGCAAGCCACGCCTCGACCTCCGCGGCGGCCGTGGGGAGGCCCGCCGACATGACCTCGGCGCCGTCGGCGGTGACGAGAACGTCGTCCTCGATCCGCACCCCGATGCCGCGCAGCTCAGCCGGAACCAGCTCGTCCTCGGGCTGGAAATACAGACCCGGCTCGACGGTGAGCACGAAGCCCTCGGCCAGCTCGCCGTCCCGGTAGGTCTCGGCGCGGGCGTGGGCGCAGTCGTGCACGTCGATGCCGAGCATGTGGCCGAAGCCGTGCAGGCTCCACCGTCGGTACAACGTGGACGCCGGGTCCATCGCCTCGTCGACGCTCACCGGCAGCACGCCCAGATCGGCCAGGCCCTCTGCCAGCACCCGCATACATGTCTGGTGGATGTCCTTGAATCTGGCGCCCGGACGCACCGCCGCGATACCGGCCAGCTGCGAGGCGTGCACGATGTCGTAGACCTGCCGCTGCAACGGGCTGAAAACGCCGTTGACCGGCAGCACCCGGGTCACGTCGGCGGTGTAGAGGTTCCCACCCTCGACGCCCATGTCCATGAGCAGCAGCTCGCCGGGCTTCGTCCGGCCGTCGTTGCGCGTCCAGTGCAGGATCGTGGCGTGTTCGCCGGCGCCGACGATCGAGCCGTATCCGACGTCGTTGCCGTCGTGCCGGGCCCGCAGCGCGAAGACGCCCTCCAGCAGCCGCTCGGAGACCGGCCGGTCGGCCGGCAGCACCCGGGCGACATCCTCGAAGCCGCGGGTCGTCGCGTCGACCGCCGCCTGCAGCTCAGCGATCTCCCACTCGTCCTTGACCAGTTTCATCTCGGCCAGGATCGTGGCCAGCTCGCCGTCGCGCCCGCCGTCGTCGCTCCGGCGCACCGCCGCGTCGACACAGGCGTCGAAGCCGCGCAGGACCCGGGTGCGCCCCGGGGCGCAGTCGGCCAAAGCGTCCGCCAGCTCGTCCAGGGGGGCGGTTTCGATGTCCAGCTCGGCGGCGCTCTCGGCCAGCGTCGGCCGGCGGCCCACCCACAGCTCGCCGTTGCGGTTGCGGAAGAACTCGTCGTTGTCGCGGTCCGCGTGCGGACACAGGTAGAGCGTGGCGTCGTGGCCGGCGCCGTTGGGCCGCATGACCAGGACGCTGCCGGGCGAGCGTTCGCCGGTCAGGTACGCGAAGTCGCTGCCGGACCGGAACGGGAAGTCGGTGTCGTTGGACCGGACCTTCTCGCCGCCGGTCGGCACGACGATCGTCTGGCCGGGCAGCGCCTCGCTGAGCGCCGCCCGACGCTTGGCGTGCCGCGGCGCCTCCGGGCGGGGGGAGGTGGGAGCGTCGACATCGTTCCACCCGGCGCGCATGAACTCCAGGTACGCCGGCGGGAAGGCCGGATCGTGCGATTCGACGCCCTCAGTGGTCTCGCTGGTGATGGCCTGCTCGCCCGACGCCGCGCCCATTAGTCCGCCCCTCACGCCACTATGCCGTTACCGGACTCGACGGTACCGCGTGAAAGACTGAACGCCATGTGCGGACTGCTTGCGTTCTTCAGCGCCCGAGGCGAAGCCGACCGACACGTCGGGGCGATCACCGACGCGGTCGAGTGCCTGCACCACCGCGGCCCGGACGACACCGGCGTCGACATCGTGCGCGGCGCGGACGGCACCGCCGACGGCGTCTTCGGCCACAAACGGCTGTCGATCATCGACGTGGCCAGCAGCCACGAGCCGCTGCCGTACGCCGAGGGCCGTTACCTGCTCACCTTCAACGGCGAGATCTACAACTACAAGGAGCTGCGCGAGCAGCTCGCCGCCGAGTTCGGGGCGCCGTTCGCCACCGCCGGGGACGCCGAGGCCATCGTCGCCGGCTACCACTACTGGGGCGAGGAGGTGGTCAACCGGCTGCGGGGGATGTTCGCGTTCGTCATCTGGGACCGTGAGCAGCGGCGCGCCTTCGGCGCCCGGGACCACTTCGGCATCAAGCCGCTGCACTGGTTGGAGACCGCCGACGGCGTCTACCTGGCCTCGGAGAAGAAGGCGCTGCTGCCGTTCTCCGACGCCGCCGTGGCCGGCGACGCCGGCATCGACGCGGCGAACCTCTCCCACTACCTGACGTTGCAGTACGTGCCGGAGCCGGGCACCCTGCACCGGGGCATCCAGCGGATCGGGTCGGGGGAATGCTTCACCTGGTCGCCGGCCGAGCACATGCGCATCCGCCGCTGGTACCGTCCGGTCTTCCACCCGGCCCCGGTGGACGACGAGCAGAAGCTGTTCGCCGAGATCCGGGAGACGCTGCGCGAGAGCGTCCGGATGCACATGCGCGCCGACGTGCCGGTGGGGGCGTTCCTGTCCAGCGGCATTGACTCGACCGCCGTGGTGGCCCTGGCCCGTGACTTCCACCCGGGCATCCTCACCTTCACCGTCGGCTACGACGTCCCCGGCTACTCCGAGATCGACGTCGCGCAGGATTCGGCCAACCATCTCGGCGTCACGCTGATCCCCACCAAGATCGGCCCACAGGAGATGATGGACGCCCTCCCGAAGATCGTCTGGCACCTGGACGATCCGGTGGCCGACCCAGCCCTGGTGCCCCTGTACTTCGTCGCGAAGAAGGCCGCCGAGCATGTCACCGTGGTCCTCTCCGGGGAGGGCGCCGACGAGTTCTTCGGCGGCTACACCATCTACCGCGAGCCGTTGTCGCTGTCGGCGGTGAACGCGCTGCCCGACGGCGTCCAGAAGGGACTGCGCGCGGTCAGCCGGGTCATCCCCGAGGGCGTCAAAGGCAAGAGCTTCCTGGAGCGGGGCACCACCCGGCTGGAGGAGCGCTACTACGGCAACGCCCGGATGTTCACCGAGGACGACAAGCGCGTTTTGCTGCGCCACTACGACCAGAACGTGCGCTACACCGACGTCACCGCCCCGATCTACGCCGAGTGCGCCGAACTGGACCCGGTGACCCGGATGCAGTACGTCGACCTCTACACCTGGCTGCGCGGCGACATCCTGGTCAAGGCGGACCGGATGTCGATGGCGCACTCGCTGGAGGTGCGGGTGCCGTTCCTGGACAAGGAGGTTTTCGCGGTCGCCGCGAAGATCCCGGTCGACCTGCGGCTGCCGCCGCGCTCGGACGCCACCAAGTGGGCGCTGCGCCAGGCGCTCCGCCAGGTCGTGCCGCCGGCGATCGTCAACCGCCGCAAGCTCGGCTTCCCCACCCCGACCCGGGTCTGGCTGGCCGGCGACATGTACGGGTGGGCGCGGGACATCTTCGCCGGCTCCGGCGCCGGCGACCTCATCGACCTGTCGGTGGCCCAGCGGCTGCTCGACGAGCACCGGCGCGGCGTGGCCGACAACTCGCGCAAGGTGTGGACGTTGCTGGTGTTCTGCGTCTGGCACGCCGTTTTCGTCGAGCGCAGCCTCGATCCGGGCGTCAGCCGCAACCAGTCCGCGCTGATCACCAAGCCGGCGGTGGGCTCGACCGTGTCGTGAGTGGATCGGGCGCCGGCGCGGCGCGGCGCGGCGGTGGCAGCGGCGCCGCCCCGGCGAGCAGCGCCGCCATTTCCTCGGCCGGCAACGGTTTGGCGAAGTGGTAGCCCTGGGCGAGCTGGTATCCCAGCTCGTACAGGCGGCGCGCCTGCGTCGGCGTCTCCACGCCCTCGGCGACGGCGCTCAGGCGCAGCCCGTTGGCGATGTAGAGGGTGGCGGTGACGATGGTGCTCTCGGCGTTGTCGCCGCCGAGGTCGTCGACGAACGACTTGTCCACCTTGAGCACGTCGACAGGGGCGGTGCGTAGCAGACTCAGCGACGAGTGTCCGGTGCCGAAGTCGTCAAGTGCCAACGCCACCCCGAGCGCCGAGATCTGCCGCAGAGTGGCCGTGGCGGTCTCGTTGTCGAAGATCGCGGTCTCGGTCACCTCGATCATCAGCCGGTCCGCCGGCAGCAGCCAGCCGGCGAGCGCCTCGGCGACCTGAACGGCGAACCCGGGCTCGCTGAGCTGCCGCGCGGACACGTTCACGCTGACCTTCCACGGGCCGGTGGTCCGCAGATCCCGGAGCCACTGCGCGGCCTGGCGGCACGCTTCGTTGAGGACCCACAGGCCAAGCGGCACGATGAGGCCGGTCTGTTCGGCCAGTGGGATGAACTCGACCGGCGGGACGACGCCGCGTTCGGGGTGCCGCCATCGCACCAGCGCCTCCGCGCCAGCCGGGCAGCCGTCCGGCAGCCGAACGACCGGCTGGTAGACGAGGAAGAACTCGTCCCGGTCCAGCGCGCGCCGGAGATCGGCGCCCAGCTTCGCGTCATGCGTGGCGCGGCGGTCCATCTCGGCCTCGTACACCACGATCCGCGCCTTGCCGGAGGACTTGGCGGTGTGCATGGCCACGTCGGACCGCCGGAGCAGCTCCGCGGCGTCAGCGCCGGCCCCCAGGCCCAGGGCGACTCCCACGCTCACGCTGACGAACACCTCATGCTCGGTGACCCGGGCCGGTTGGCTGATCCGCTCGGCGACCCGGCTGACCGCGCTCAGCGCGCGATCGGGCGAAAGGTCGCGCAGCAGCACCGCGAAGGCGTCGCTGCCCAACCGGGCCACCACGTCGCCGGGGCGGATCGCGGCAACGATCCGCTGGGCCAGGACCATGAGCAGCTCGTCGCCGACGGCGTGGTGCAGCCGGTCGTTGACGGCTTTGAAGTCATCGATGTCGATGAGCGCCACGACGCCCACATCGCCGCCGCTGTCGATGATGTCGTCGAGGCGCCGCTCGAACAGTTGCCGGTTGGCCAGCCCGGTGAGGTCGTCGTGACCTTCCTGGTGGGCGAGCTGGGTGCGGGCGCTGCGCAGGTCCCGGACCCCGCTCTCCACCCGCCGTCGCAGCTCGGCCTCGCTCCGGCTCGACGACCACTGCCGGTGCCCGGCGACGGCCATGAGCAGCACGATCGTGATGGTCAGGGGAAGGCCGCCGTGACCGGAGCGGTGGGCGATGAGCAGCAGCAGCACGCTCGTGGCCAGGAAGGGCAGGTAGGCGGTGACACCCCGGGGTCGGCCGGCGCCCACGCCACCGAACCGCTGCCGGTGCGCGGCGGCGGCGTAGCCGACGGTGACGAAGGGCAGGATGGCGACGATCGGTCGCAGGCCCTGGGTCAGCATGATTGGCGCGCTGGCCGCCAGGATGGCGCCGACCGCGATTCCCAACGCCAACGCACGCAGGGCCCGCTGATCGACCACTGCGCCGTCGCCCAGGGCGATGGTGATGAACGCCGCGGTCGCGACCACGCCCATGGCCAGGATCGTTCCGACCGCCACCCACCCGCCGCCACCGGCCCAGTCTCCGGTGTCCCCGAGCGACAACTGCCAGGCGACGGCGACGGCGCTCGCGAAGATCAACATCGCCTCGGGGATGATCCGCATCCTCTCGGCGCGGGACACCCCTCGTCGGCGGGGCAGTCGGACCAGGGCGACCAGCGAGGCCAGAACCGCCGTCACGTACATCCCCCGCACGAGCGGGCCAGGGCGGGTTGACACCTCCGCCAGGTTCTGGACCAGCAGCAGCACGGACGCAGCCCCGGCCACCCCGAGCGCGACCGCGGCCTGGCGCCAGAACTGACGGCCCCGTCGCGATCCCACCAGGCTGCCGGTCTGCCAGCAGGCGGCCGACGCCAGCAATGCGCTCGCGGCGCTCGGCGCCCAGCCGACCCAGGCGGGCAGGTCCGCGCCCAGCAGCATCGCCGCCAGCCACGCCAGGCTGGCCGCCGCCGTGCCCAGGGCAGCGAGCACCAACGGCGCGGGGCGATTGCTCATGCATTCCGTTTCGGATGGCGCTGCCCGATTGTGAGGTATCTGGGTCGACAGGTTGTTCCCCCATGACCGGACCGGCCTGATCAGGCGCCGTGGCGGCAGTGGCCGCAGTGAACCGATCTTGAACCCCGACCGTGCTGGGGTGCGGGTGGACAACTCCGCCCGGGGCGGGAGCCTCCCCTTCGCCACCGCCGCGTCGGCCCCAGGACCGTACGCCGCGGTGGCGGGCGCCTGAGGAGCTGACGTGAAGAAGAAAGTCGCCGTGACACTCGGCGCGGTCGCCATCGTTGCCGGATCGGTGGTCCTGAAATCGCCCGTCGGCCTGGCGGCCACCACCAGCGACGGGTCGCCGCTGACCGCCGCCCAGTCGGTGAACCTGGCCAGGTCAACCGTCGCGTCGCTGGTCGCCACCGACCCGGCGCGCTTCCACGCCACCGCCAACGAGGCGTACGTCGACCTGGGCGTGGTCAGCCAGGACGGCCTGCAGTACGTCGGCTACTCGCGTCAGTACGCTGGCCTGCCTGTCTTCGGCGGGGACTTCGTGGTCGTCACCGACTCCGCCGGGGCTTACCTCAGCTCGACCGTCGCCCAGGAGCGGGCGTTGCTGCTGGAATCGACGACGGCGACCGTCGGCGTGGCGGAGGCGACCAGGATCGCCCGCGGCAAGATGAAGTCCGTCGTCGCCGCGCAGACGCCCCAGCTGACGGTCGTGGCCCAGGGCGCCGGCGTGCTCGCCTACGAGGTCGTCGTCGAGGGGACCGTCGCCGCCGAGAACGGTGGGCAGCGCCCCAGCCGTCAGCACGTCTTCGTCAACGCCGCCACTGGCGCGGTGATGAAGCAGAGCTACGACGAAGTCCTCGACGCCGCCGGCACCGGCGCCTACTACGGCAAGGTCGAGCTGTCGTTGCAGGAGTCCGGCGGCCGGGTGTCGATGATCGACACCGCCCGGCCGGGATTGCAGTGTGGCGGTCAGGACGGCACGCCGTTCGCCAAAGCCGGCGGCGAGTTCGGCACCGGGGCCGGCACCGACCTGGAGTCGGCCTGTGTGGACGCGATGCACGCGGTTGCCAAGGAATGGGACATGCTCAAGGAGTGGCTGGGCCGCGACGGCATCGACGGCAAAGGCCGTGGATTCCCGATCCAGGTCGGCCTCCAACAGGTCAACGCGTTCTGGAACGGCCGGTTCACCAGCTACGGCCACTCCCAGGACAACAAGCGACAGCTGACGGTCATGGACGTCGTGGGGCACGAGTTCGGACACGCGATCTTTCAGAACACCCCGGGCGGCTCCGGCGGCGGCAACGAGTCCGGCGGGCTCAACGAGTCCACCGGCGACATCTTCGGCGCCCTGACCGAGTCCTTCGCCAACGACCCCAAGGACAAGCCCGACTACGACGTCGGCGAGCTGGCCGATCTGGTAGGCCAGGGACCGATCCGGGTGATGAGCGACCCATCCAAGGTCGGCGACCCCAACTGCTTTTCGAACGAGATCCCCAACACCGAGGTCCACGCGGCGGCGGGGCCCCAGAACCACTGGTTCTACCTGCTCGCCGAGGGCAGCAACCCGGCGTCCGGGCCAGCCAGTCCCACCTGCGACAACAGCAAGATCGAGACCGGCATCGGCATCCAGAAGGCCGGGAAGATCTTCATGGGGGCGTTGAACCGCAAGACGTCCGGCTGGACCCACGCCAAGGCCCGCGCCGCGTCCGTCGCCGCCGCCGCCGAGCTGTTCCCCAACGGCCCGGAGTGCCAGGCGGTCAAGACCGCCTGGACCGCCGTCAGCGTCCCGGCCAGCGGCAACGAGCCCGGGTGCGCCAGCGGCCCCGGCGGGCCGCCCGCACCCACCGCGTCGCCGACCGACGCGCCTACCCCGTCTCCGCAGCACCCCAGCGGCGGGCCGACGGAGACCGCATCGCCCGGCGTGCCACCGTCGTCCCCAGCCGGCGGCACGCCGTCCACCTCGGGTTATCCCGCCCGACGGCACTAGCGAAGCGGTGCGTCTCCGGCGCGGCGCGGTGGCTACCCCGCCACGGCGCCGCGCCGGAGCGCGTCTCAACGCGTCATCGGCCCGGATCACGGGCCTTGAGCCGGGCCAGGGCGCGGCGGGCCGCCGGTAGGACGGCCGCCGGGGGCCACGACGACCTCTCGGCGATCTGCTCAGCGGTGGCGCCCCGGTCATGGCCGGCGACAAGCAACTCCGCCAGAGCGGCAAGCGCGTCGCGCTGCCCGGCGACGAACTCCAGGTCCACCGGGTCCCCGTGGCCGGGCAGCACGGCCCGGGCCGTGCCGAACCGCGTCAACAGCTCGTCCAGCGCGGCCGGCCAGGCCAGCGCGTCGCCGTCCTCGAAGTCCGGCGGCGCTCCCTGCTCGACCAGATCCCCGGCGATGAGCACGCCGACGTCAGGGACATGAACAACGACGTCGCCGTCGGTGTGGCCGGGCCCCGGATGCGACAGCGTGACCGCCCGCCCGCCGACCTCCAGCAGCGCATCGACGACGAACGTCCGGGTCGGCACGAGCAGCGGGGCCGCCGCCAGGCCGGCGGCCAACGCCGGATGCGTCGGCGCCCACTGCCGTCGCCACCGCTCCCGGAGTCGTTCGCCGTCGGCGACCAGCCGACGGCGGCAGTTCTCGTGCGCCCAGACCGGGCGTCCGTCCGGGTCGGCCAGCACGCCGTTGCCCCAACAGTGGTCGAAGTGGTGATGGGTGTTGACCAGCGTCAGCGGCGCCCCGGTGATCCGGCGCGCCGCCGCCGCCAACCGCCGGGCCTGCGCCCCGTGTGACAGCGTATCCACCAGCAGGGCCTCGCCGTCGCCGAGCACCAGGGCGGCGTTCACGTTCAGCTCGGGGTGACGCAACGCGAACACGCCGTCGGCGATCTCCCGCACGGCCAACGCCGTGTCGGTCACCGCGGGTCGGCGGCGCTGGCGACGAAGGCCTGCCGGTCCACCAGCACCCGGTCGATGTGCCCGCGCGCGACGACGACCGGGCCGTCGGTCACCGACACCTCGAAGATGAGCCGCCGGCCCTCCACGGCCGCCAGCGTGGCCTGCGCGGCCACGGTACGGCCGACGCCGGTGGGCGCCAGGTGCTCGACGTGCACACACGCGCCGACGGTCGTCATCCCCGACGGCAGCCGGCGGGCGGTGGCAGCGACCGTGGCCGCCTCGGCGAGCGCCAACAGTTGTGGGGTGCCGAGCACCGGAACGTCGCCTGAGCCGATCGCCTGAGCGGTGTCGCCATCGGTGATCCTGCGCCGCACCTCGGCGTTGAGGCCGACCTCGAACGGGACCTCGTCCCGGGATTTCGTGGCGCTGCCGGCGTCCGCCCGAACCGCGTCGGCGGGGGAGGCGTCAGCGTTCTTGTCGGCGGGCACGCTCGGCAGCTCGTCCATTTCCGGATCCTACGCGTGGTTTGCGATGTCCGGCTACCGGTGCGAGCCGCCGGGTTGGCCCGCCGTTAACCTAGCCGTCGATGACCACATTTCCCGCGCCCCGCGCCGCGCCGTCAGAGCCGGTCGCCGACGCCCGCCTGCGCCGCCGACGGCGCCTCGCCATGACCTGCTGGACGGCCGCCTTCGTCGCCGGCTGGCTGGGCATTGGCCTGCCGATCGACCCCGTCTACGCGTTCGTCTGGCTGTGGAGCGCCGCCATCGCCTGGAACAGCCACCGGCCCTGGCGCGAGCACCTGCGCTTCGGCCGCGACTGGCTCCTGATCGTGCTGCTACTGGTGGCGTACAACCTCAGCCGCGGGTTCGCCGACAACGGCGCCACCCCGCACGTGCTGGAGCTCATCGTCACCGATCGGGTGATGTTCGGGTGGCTCACCGACGGACAGGTTCCCACCGTCTGGCTCCAGCGGCGCCTCTACGACCCGGACGCGATCCGCTGGTGGGACGTCCTGGTGAGCTGGGTCTACTTCTCCCACTTCGTCGCGGCGCTCGCCGCCGCCGTCGTGCTGTGGCTGCGCGACCGCGACCGCTGGGCGGCGTACCTGCGCCGGTTCGCCTTCCTGTGCCTGGCCGGCCTCGCCACCTACTTCGCCTATCCGGCCGCGCCGCCGTGGTGGGCGGCGAAGTACGGCCTGCTCGAGGACGTCGCGCGGATCTCCACCCGCGGCTGGAGCGCCGTCGGCATGCACGGCGCCGGCAACCTGCTCAACGCCGGCCAGCTAGGGGTCAACCCGGTGGCCGCCATGCCGTCCCTGCACACCGCGTTCGCGCTGTTCGTCGTGGTGTTCTTCCTGTCGACGACCCGGCGCCGGTGGTGGCCGCTGCTGCTGGCCTACCCCCTGGCGATGACGTTCACCCTGGTCTACGCCGGCGAGCACTACGTCATCGACGTCCTCGTCGGATGGGCGTACGTCGGCCTGACGTTCGTGATCGTCGGCGCCGCCGAACGCTGGTGGCGTTCGTGGTCAGCGCAGCGCCCGCAGCATCCGGTCGGTGAGCAGACCGGCGAGCCAACGGGCCTCGTCGGCGTCGCGGTGGGCGGCGGTCACCGTCCCGGCGCCGGTGTCGAGGTGGACGCTCGCCAGACCGAGTAACCGCTGCGTCCGGGATCGGGTCAGCCGCACGCTCTGCGCCCGTGCGTACGGCACGAGGTTGTACCGGCGGGTGAACACGCCGTCAGCGGTGGCGAAGACCTCGTCGGTGACGGCCACCGCCAGCGTCGGCTGGGCCAACGGCGCCAGCCACCGCGCCCGCGGCGGCGCCGGCCGCATCGGCAGCCCGAGCAAGTCGACCCCCGGCAGGACGGTCGGCAGCAGCCGCCGGGCGGTGGCGAGGTCACCCACGGGCATGAGCGTGTTCGCCGTCTCCTCTTCGTCCGCCTGCCGGACCCCGGCGATCTCCAGCTGGATCCGCAGCCAGCCCCGCCGCCGCCACAGCAGCGGCCACACCGCCCGCGCGATCTGCACCCGCCGGACCGGCACGACCTGCCGGCGCAGCTCCAGCAGCCCACGGGCCACATGCAGGCCGTCCGCGTCGGACGAGAGCCGGAAGCTCCAGTCCGCCAACACCCGGCGGACCGGTTGCAGCGCCACGCCCACCAACGCCGTCACAGTGCTCGCGAACGCGATGAGGCTGCCCGAGCCGGCGTACATGGTCTGCGCCACGATGAACGCCAGCGGCAGCGGCAGCGTCAGGGCCTGAACGGTGAGCAGCTGCCCGACCAGCACATCCCGCGACGGCACCGCCAGCAACGGAACGGCCGCGACGGCTGGGCCGTGCGGGGCGGGCGGCCGGGCCCGTCCCAGCAGCGTCTCCCGCAGCGCGGCGGCGTCCTCGCGGCCCAGGTAGGCCAGGGGCGCCTCAGTCTTGGACCCACCGGCCACCTCCAGCCGAAGCTCGGCCACGCCCAGCAGCCGGGCCAACGGCGACTGACGCACCTCGACGGTCTGTAGCCGCTCCAGCGGAATCGCGCGGGTACGCCGCCACACCAGCCCTTCGCTGACCCTCAGCTCCCGGCCGGTCACCTGGTAACCGGTGGCCCGCCAGCTCACCGCCGCGACCGCCAGACCGATCACGCACAGCGCCGCCACCAGCGCCGCCCAGCGCAGCGGCCCGAGTTGGGCGTACCCCTGCCAGGAGATCGCGGCGACCGCCACCGCCAGCGTCTTGACGCCGTGCAGCAACGGACTCAACGGATGCAGCCGGCGCCGCGGCGCCTCCACCGGGGGGGTCGTGGCGGTCACAGACCGGCCGTCCGGTCGGCGCCCAGCTCGGTCAGCCGGTCCCGCAGCCGGCGCGCGTCGGCCGCGACCAGACCCGGCACCTCAGCGTCCGAGGCCGCCGCCGCCGTGTGCAGCTCGACGGTGGCCAGCCCGAACGCCCGTTCCACCGGCCCCGCGCTGACGTCCACGAACTGCATGCGGGCGTACGGCACGATCGACAGCTGCTTCACCCACAGCCCGTGCCGGACCAGCAGGTCCCGGTCGCGTTCGGCATAGCCCCAGGCGCGGACGGCCCGCACGATCGTGGCGCTGCGCAGCAGCGTCAGCAGGCTGATCACCGTCAGGGCCCAGCCCACCGACAGCGCCAGGCCGGTCAGCGTCACCACCGCGACGACCAGCGCGCCGAGCACCAGCGCGCCCACCCACAAGCGGATGAGCAGGACGACGGCCAACCGAGGCGAGACCGACCGCCAGGCGACCCCTTCCGGCCAGGCCTCGAACGGGTCGGTGGCGCCATCGCTGCTCATGCCCGCAAAAATATGCCCCGGACCGCCCGTCGGCGAACCGCGGGGTGACGCCGCGTGTCAGGCGTCCCCGGCCACGAACGGGGTGACCTCCCGAAGGAAGGCCCGCGCGTCGAGAAAATCGCCGAGCGACGTGCGGTGCTCGTCGCAGGCCAGCCAGGTCTTACGGCGGGCCGGCTGGTGCAGCTTGGGGTTGTTCCACAACAGGCGCCACCGGGCGGGCGCACGACAACCCTTGGCGGAGCAGATCACCGGCTCGACAAGCACGGGACGAGCTTAGTGGCGGCGATCATCGGCCGCTGGGCCCGCCCCGCCTCGTAGGGTGGGTCAGGTGAACCAACCATCGTCATCCGAGCCGGAGTCCGAGTCCGAGACGTCAGGCCAGCGCGTCGGGGTGCCGCCGGCCCAGGACGCCGGGGCGCTGGAGCGGGCGCTGTTCGAGGTCAAGCGGGTCATCGTCGGGCAGGACCGCCTCGTCGAGCGGATGTTCGTCAGCCTGCTGGCCCGCGGGCACTGCCTCATCGAGGGAGTGCCCGGGGTGGCCAAGACGCTGGCCGCCGAGACGCTGGCCACCGTCATCGGCGGTCAGTTCGCCCGGATCCAGTTCACCCCCGACCTGGTCCCGGCTGACATCGTCGGGACCAGGGTCTACCGGCCATCGAGCGAGTCCTTCGACGTCGAGCCCGGTCCGGTGTTCGTCAATGTCCTGCTCGCCGACGAGATCAACCGGGCGCCGGCCAAGGTCCAGTCCGCGCTGTTGGAGGTGATGGCCGAACGCCAGGTGACCCTGGCCGGCCAGAGCCGCCCGGTGCCCGACCCGTTCCTGGTGCTCGCCACCCAGAACCCGATCGAGCAGGAGGGCGTCTACCCGCTGCCCGAGGCCCAGCGGGACAGGTTCCTCATGAAGCTGCTGGTCGGCTACCCGACCGACGTCGAGGAACGCGAAATCATCTACCGGATGGGAGTGGCCGCCCCGCAGGCCAGCCCGGTGTTCGGGCCCGCGGAGCTGCGGGCGTTGCAGGGCCGCGCCGACCAGGTCTTCGTCCACAATGCGCTCATCGACTACACGGTGCGGCTCGTGGTCGCCACCCGCGAGCCCGGCCGCCACGGCCTGGCCGATCTGGCGCCGCTGATCCAGTACGGGGCCAGCCCGCGGGCGTCGTTGGGCATCGTCCGGGCGTCCCGGGCGTTGGCCCTGCTACGCGGCCGCGACTACGTGCTGCCCGGCGACATCGCCGACGTGGCGCCCGACCTGCTGCGGCACCGGCTGGTGCTCAGCTACGAGGCGCTCGCCGACGATGTCCCCGCAGACCACCTCATCGGCCGGCTGCTCGCCGTCGTCCCGCCGCCGGCGGTGGCGCCCCGCCAGGACGCCGTCCCACCGGCGGGCCAGGCCGCGCCACACCCGGTCGCCGCCTGGCCCGCAGCGGCCGGATGAGCGTCGACCCACTGGGCCGCGGCCACCTCACACTGGCCCGGCTGAGGCTTCTGGTCACCCGCCGGCTCGACGGGCTCCTCCAGGGCGAGTACGTCGGCCTGCTCCCCGGCCCCGGCGCGGAGGCGGGGGAGTCGCGCGAGTACCGACCCGGCGACGACGTGCGTCGGATGGACTGGCACGTCACCGCCCGCACGACGATCCCGCATGTGCGGGAGACAATCGCCGACCGGGAGCTGGAGACGTGGCTGGCGGTGGACCGCTCCGCCAGTCTTGAGTTCGGCTCGGCGGCGATGCTCAAACGGGACCTGGCCGTGGCCGCGGCCGCCGCCGTCGTCCACCTGGCAGCCCGCGGCGGCAATCGGGTCGGGGCGGTGGTCGGCGCAGGGCCGGCCGACGCCCGGGTGCTGCCCGCCCGCTCGGGCCGACGGGCCGCCCAGGCGTTGACGACGGCGATCGCCCGGCAGCCGGGCGTCGCCGGCCCCGGCGACCTGCCCGGCCTCATCGGACGGCTGGCCCGGCCGCCGCGCCGACGCGGCCTCGCCGTGGTGATCTCCGACTTCCTCGGGTCGCCGTCCGGGTGGGCAAGGCCGATGCGCGCGCTGGCGACCCGCCACGACGTGTTGGCCGTCGAGGTGAGCGACCCCCGGGAACGGGAGCTTCCCGACGTCGGCGTGCTCACGGTGGTCGACCCGGAGACCGGTCGCTGGCATGAGGCGCGCACCACCGCGGCGCTGCGGCGCCGCTACGCCCAGGACGCCGCCGAACGCGCGGACGCCACGGCCGCGGCGCTACGCCTGGCCGGCGTCGGGCTGTTGCGCCTGAGCACCGACCGGGACTGGCTGCGCGATATCGTCGCCTTCGTGGCCGCCCGGCGACATGCCCGCGCCCGAGGAGCCGTGTGATCATCAGATTTCTTCAGCCGTGGTGGCTGCTGGCTCTCGTCCCCGTCGCCGCAGTCGCGGTCGGGTACGTGCTGCGCCAGCGGACCCGACGGGTGGTCGCCCTGCGGTTCAGCACCACCGAGATGCTGCGTGCCATCGCCCCGCAGGGGCTCGGCTGGCGCCGCCACCTCGCCCCGGTCGCGTTCCTGGCCTGCCTGACGGCCCTGGCGACCGCCATGGCCCGCCCCGCCACGGACGTGCGGGAGACCTCCGAACGGGCGACGGTGCTGCTGGCGATCGACGTGTCGCTGTCGATGGCCGCCGAGGACGTTCCGCCGACCCGACTGAGGGCCGCGCAGGACGCGGCCGCCGACTTCGTCGGCGACCTGCCCGCCGGTTACAACGTCGGCCTGGTGACCTTCGCCCGCTCGGCCAACGTCACCGTGCCGCCGTCCAAGGACCGCGACGCCATGATCCGGGCTATCGCCGGGCTGACCCTGGCCGAGGCCACCGCCACCGGCGAGGCCGTCTTCACCAGCCTGGAGGCGCTGCGCGCCTCGGTCGCCACGGCCGGGCCGACGCTACCGCCGGCCCGGATCGTGCTGCTCTCCGACGGCTACCGCACCACCGGGCGCTCGCTGCCCGAGGCGGCGACCGCCGCGGCGGCGGCCAATGTGCCGGTGTCCACGATCGCCTTCGGCACCGACGCCGGCGTCGTCCAGATCGAGGGCCGGATGCAGCCGGTGGCCGTCGACCGGCGGGCGCTGGCCGAGCTGGCCGCGGCGACCGGTGGCCGCTACTACGAGGCGGTCACCGCCGGGGGGCTGAGCGAGGTGTACGCCGACCTCGGCAGTTCCCTGGGCGAGCGGACCGTCGCCCGGGAGGTCGGCCACTGGTACGCCGGTGTCGGTCTGCTGTTCGGCCTTCTGTCCGCGACCTTCGGGTTGCTGTGGACCTCGCGGCTGCCCTGACCGGTGACGCCGCTCCCGGCCACCCTGGCGTGACCGTCCCGGAACGCAGCGCCTAATGTGCCAATCGCGCCGATCGGTGTCAGGGCCGGCGCCTGAGAACGTGGCGGAGGGAGCCGACAGATGGCGCGGACCGTGCTGGTCACCGGGGGGAACCGGGGGATCGGGCTGTCGATCGCCCAGGTGTTCGCCAAGCAGGGCGACCGGGTCGCGGTCACCACCCGCGGCGGCGAGGCCCCCGAGGGGCTGCTCGGCGTGCGTTGCGACGTCACCGACTCCGACGCCGTCGATGCCGCGTTCACGCAGGTCGAGGCCGAGCTGGGCCCGGTCGAGGTGCTCGTGGCCAACGCGGGCATGACCGACGACACCCTGCTCATGCGGATGTCCGAGGATCAGTTCTCCCGGGTGCTCGACACCAACCTCACCGGCGCCTGGCGGTGCGCCAGGCGGGCGTCGGCCAAGATGGTCCGCGGCCGCTTCGGTCGCATGATCTTCATCTCGTCGGTGGTCGGCCTCTACGGCGGCGCCGGACAGGTGAACTACGCCGCCAGCAAGGCCGGGCTGGTCGGGATGGCCCGCTCCATCACCCGCGAGTTGGGCAGCCGCAACATCACCGCGAACGTAGTCGCCCCGGGCTTTATCGAGACCGACATGACCGCCGCGCTGCCCGAGGAGCGCAGGGCCGAGTACCGCAAGGCCATCCCCGCCGCCCGGTTCGCCGCCCCGGAGGAGGTCGCCGGCGTCGTCGCCTGGCTGGCCGGCGACGCCGCCGGCTACGTCAACGGCGCCGTCATCCCGGTCGACGGTGGCCTCGGCATGGGGCACTGACCACCCCACCGGCACGACCCACCTGTCGACGACTCTCGGAGGAACAACCCCGTGTCTGGACTTCTGGCCGGCAAGAAACTGCTCATCACCGGAGTGATCACCGACCAGTCGATCGCCTTCACCGTGGCCCGGCTGGCCCAGGAGCAGGGCGCCACCGTCGTGCTCACCGGCTTCGGCCGGATGTCGCTGGTGGAGCGCATCGCCAAACGGCTACCGGCGCCCGCGCCGGTCATCGAGCTGGACGTCACCAACCGCGAGCAGCTCGCCAGCCTCGCCGACCGGGTCCGCGAGCACGTCGACGGCCTCGACGGCGTGGTCCACTCGATCGGGTTCGCCCCGGCGAGCTGCCTGGGCGGCGGGTTCCTCGACGCCCCCTGGGAGGACGTGGCCACCGCCGTGCACGTCTCCACGTTCTCGTACAAGTCGTTGGCGATGGCCACCCTGCCGCTGATGTCGCCCGGCGGCGCGATCGTCGGACTCACCTTCGACGCCTCCGTCGCCTGGCCGGTCTACGACTGGATGGGCGTGGCCAAGGCCGGCCTGGAGTCCACCTCCCGGTATCTGGCCATGCACCTGGGCGGGCAGGGCATCCGCAGCAACCTCGTCGCGGCCGGGCCGCTGCGCACCATGGCGGCCAAGTCCATCCCCGGCTTTGAGCAGTTCGAGGAGGCCTGGACGAAGCGGGCCCCGCTGGGCTGGTCGTTGACCGACACCGAGCCGACCGCCCGCACCTGCGTGGCGCTGCTGTCAGACTGGTTCCCCGCCACCACCGGCGAGATCGTGCACGTCGACGGCGGCTTCCACGCCGTCGGCTCCTGACCACTTCGGAGGACCGCATGACCGCGCCGCCGTACGACGGGTTCCTGCTGCTGTCGTTCGGCGGCCCGGAGCGCCCCCAGGACGTCATGCCGTTCCTGCGCAACGTCACCCGCGGGCGCGGCGTTCCGGACGAGCGCCTCGCTGAGGTCGCCGAGCACTACCTGCACTTCGGCGGCGTCTCGCCGATCAACGAGCAGTGCCGGCGGCTGTCGGCGGCGATCCGGGCGGACTTCGCCGCGAACGACGTCGATCTGCCGGTCTACTGGGGCAACCGCAACTGGCATCCGATGCTCGCCGACACCGTCGCCCAGATGCGCGACGACGGCGTCCGGCGGGTGGTCGCCTTCGCCACCAGCGCGTACGGCGGTTACTCATCGTGCCGGCAGTACCGGGAGAACATCGCCGCCGCCCGCGACACCGTCGGGCCGGACGCCCCCCAGATCGACAAGCTTCGGCACTTCGCCGACCATCCGGGCTTCGTCGAGCCGCACGCCGACGCGGTGCGCGCCGCTTTCGCCAGGCTCGACCCCGAGCGTCAGGCCGCCGCCCGGCTGGTCTTCACCGCGCACTCCATCCCCACCGCGATGGCGGCCACCGCCGGCCCGGACGGGGGTCGCTACGAGGCGCAGCTCGCCGAGACGGCCGCGCTGGTGGCCGGCCTGTCCGCCCCCGGCCGACCGTACGATCTGGTGTGGCAGTCGCGTTCGGGGCCGCCGAGCATCCCGTGGCTGGCGCCGGACATCAACGATCACCTTGAGGCGCTGGCCAGGTCCGGTGTCGACGCGGTGGTCGTCTCGCCGATCGGGTTCGTTTCCGACCATCTCGAAGTCGTCTGGGACCTGGACACCGAGGCCGCTGAGACCGCCGCCCGTCTGGGAGTGCAGCTGGCCCGGGCGGCCACACCTGGCGCCGATCCGCGTTTCGTGGCGATGATCCGGGAGCTGGTCAAGGAAAGGCTTGTCCCACCGGCCGCCGAGCCGGCCGGCCTGGGACGGCTGCCACGCTGGGACACCTGCCCGGTCGACTGCTGCGCCCCGGCCCGCCGCCCGGCGTCCGCCTGACGCTCCCTTCAGGACAGTGGGGCGTTGCAGGCAGCCAGGACAGCCCGTCGGCATGCGGCCGTCAACGGACGCAGCGCCTCCTCGCGCTGCTGCGCCTCGTACGCGTTGACCGATCCGCCCGGCGCGGAGCCAGCGGCCAGCTCCAGAACCCCTTCGAGCACCCGGGCCCGGGCGTAGAGGCGACGACAACGCGGGTCGTAGCCCGGCGGAAGGTCGGTGCCGTTGCCGGGTTTGCGCAGCCCGGCCAGGGCGCTGGCCAGCTCCGGGCGCCACTGCGCCACGTCGAGGCGGGTCAGCGTGGTGGTCGTGGCGGCCAACGTCTCGGACAGCTCAGCCTCCGCCTCGGCCGGGGTCATCACCGGTGGGCGCAACGGATCGGGAGGCATCGGGTACACCCGCCAGGTGACGGTGTGGAACGTGTCCCCGGAGCCCGAGGTGTGCGACCGCAGCGTGGGCACCAGTCCGATGTCGCCGGCGATGACGCCCTCCCCGGCGGCCAACGCGGCCTCCGACAGCGGCCCCGGCCCAGGGAGACCGGCCGGGTCGCCGGGGGCCGGCAGGACCAGCCGGACCGCGTCCGGGTGCAGTTTGGACAGCGCCGGCAGCGCCTCCGTCAACGGCACGTCCCGCCAGGCGCCGGGCAGGTCGGCGACGAGCTGCTCCTCGCCGTCGGCGATGCCGTCGGCGACCTGGTCGTACGGGGCCAGGCCGGCGCGCCACGCCCGGACCCAGGTCACGAACCGGACGGACCGGTGCGCGGCGCCGGTCAACGTGGGGGACATGCGTTGAGGGTACGTGGCGGCCCTCGGCTTTGTCTCCCGCGACGCGTTGGGCGCCGCCGGGCCGCTGCCTGCCTCCGGGGCGGCCACCGGCGTGGCTAGAGTCTGTCGGGTGACCGATCGCCCCGCCGCCCGCCCTGCCGCCGGCCCTGCCCGCGCTGGCCACGGCCCCGGCGCCGGCCGATACACCGGGGATGTGCTCGCCGGTGACTGGCGCCGCCGACGGGTCACCCCGGAGGTCGACGCCGAGCCGGGACTGGTCGTCGAGGACGCCGACTCCGGCTTCTGCGGAGCGGTGGTCGAGGTCGCCGGATCGGCGGTGACCCTGGAGGACCGGCATGGTCGCCGTCGGCTGTTCCCACTGCTGCCGGCGGCGTTCCTGCTGGACGGATCTCCGGTGACCCTGCGTCGCCTGGTCCGGCCAGTCGCCGTGCCCGCCCGCCGCACCGCGTCCGGGTCGATCGCTGTGCCGACCGCCCGCGCCCAGGTCGCCAAGGCCAGTCGGATCTGGGTCGAGGGCGTGCACGACGCCGCCCTGGTCGAGCAGATCTGGGGCGACGACCTCCGCGTCGAGGGCGTCGTTGTGGAGCCGCTGCACGGCATCGACGACCTGCCGGCGGCGATCGCCGCGTTCGCGCCAGGCCGGGGCCGGCGGCTCGGGGTGCTCGTCGACCATCTCGTGCCCGGCTCCAAGGAGAGCCGGATCGTTGCGGCGGTCACCTCGCCGCACGTCCTGGTGACCGGGCACCCGTACGTCGACGTGTGGCAGGCGGTGCGGCCCGAGCGGCTGGGTATCGACGCCTGGCCGGTGGTGCCGCACGGTCAGCCGTGGAAGGAAGGGGTCTGCGCCGCGCTCGGGGTGGCCGAGCCGTCCGACATGTGGCGGCTCATCCTGTCGCGGGCACGCACGTTTCGGGACGTCGAGACCCCGCTCATCGGCGCGGTGGAACGCCTCATCGACTTCGTCACCGAGCCGCCGTAGATTCCAGAGCAGGCGGGCAGGTCGGGTTCTCAGGGTTCGATCCGCCGCTTCGATGTGAGCCACATCACCCATTGGCCGCAGTGGAGTGTTGATCAGGGCTCCGGCCTGGCGAGGTGCTATCTGTGGCCATTTTCTCGTCACCTGGAGTTGGTGACCACGGGCACACGGAGATCGGGGATTGTCGTTAGTTTCCATCGCGCGAGCGGTCGGTGACGGATCGGCCGTCGCTACCCGCAGCCCACCGGAGGTGGCCATGCGTTGGAAGCTCTTTCCGCCCAGGACCAGTTGGATAGCCGGTTTCGTGGCGACGACTCTGGTCGCCGGAAACCTCGTGCCGGTCCGTTCGGCTCAGGCCGCTGCGCCGCCGCCGTTGTTGGGCCCTTCCCCCACCGCGGCACCGCTGCAACGACCACTGCCTCGCGACGCCGTGCCGTCCGACGGGGTGGCACGACCGCTGCCGTCCCCGATGCCGTTGACTTTGAAACCGGCGGGAAAGCCCCGCATGTTGACCGCGCAGGAACGTGGGGCGGCGCCCCGTGCCGGCAAGGGCAGCGCCCGCCGCGCCGGCGACCAGTCGACTGTGTTCACCAATGTGACCGTCCGGCCCGGTTTCGTCATCGCGGACACCTCCCTGTCGGTGTACTTCGATGTCACCGACGGGCAGGCTGACGCCATCAGGTTCTGGGAGGCGACCGTCTACGAGGACGGTGGGGATGTCGCCCAGGCGAGCGTCCGACTGTCCGCGGCGGAGCTGGCCCAGTCCCGGGACTGTGGCTACCTCGGGTACTGCCGCGATTTCGGTAGAGCCGACGGGTGGGTGCTGGACCCCGCCAAGGGTTACTACGTGACGCTCACCGCGTTCCTGGCGAACGACTCGGCTGTCGTGTCCGCGCCGTCGGCCGCCAACCGCCCGCAGGTGATCGCGGACTGGCCGGCGATGCCGAAGGAGCAGGCGGCTGGTTGCCTGTGCGGCAACGCGCTCGGTATGTCGGCCGGTGCTCAGGCGAACCGCGGTCAGGGGCTCAACACCGGCACCGGCGCCTTTGTGTGGACGACCAACGACATGAGCATGGACTCGTTCGCGATCCCGTTCGCGTCCGGTCGTGTCTACAACTCGGCCAACGACAACGTCGGGCTCTTCGGCCGCGGCTGGTCCTGGACGTACGGGATGCGCGTGGACGTCAAGGGCGAGGCGGCGTGGGTGACCGCCGACGACGGTGCGGTTGTCGTCTACCCGAAGAGCGGTGACGGCTACGCGCGCCCGGCCGGGGTGCGCTCGAACCTGCGTAAGGTCGCCACGGGGTGGGAGCTGACGACGTTGGAGAACGTCGTCTACGGCTTCGACGCCGCGGGCAGGCTGTCGTCGATTCTCAACGCCCGCCAGCGTGGCATCCGGATCGAGTACCAGACCAGCCCGCTGCCGAACCGTCTGACGATGTTCATCAGGGACGCCAGCGGACGCACGGCGCGGGTGGCGATCGACCGTGGTCGGATCAAATCCATCCAGTTGCCGGACATGCGGACCACGTGGTTCAACTACGACTCGACCGACATGTTCCTCTCGCAGATCAAGGACCCCAACAACGAGTACTGGATGTACCGGTACGACAACGGCGGTCGGCTGAGCGAGGTCAACGTGCCGGCGCCGGGCCTCAGCCCGGGGAAGCGGGCGGCGCCAGGGCGGGCGAACCTCGCTACGTACGTCCGCAACGAGTACGACGATCAGGGTCGGGTGATCAAACAGACCGACGGCGACGGGGACGTGACCAGCCTGGCCTGGGACGCGGCGAAGCAGGTGGCCACCACTACCGATCCGGACGGGGTCGCTGTCCGCGACGGCTACCGGGGCAACTCGCTGATCTGGACCCAGTTCGGCGCCGGCGAGGTGATCCACCGCCGCTACGACGCCAAGCTGAACCGGTCTTTGGTGGTCTCCGGGCGACGTAACCAGCACCAGACCAACTACAACGACGAGGGTCGGGTGGTGCGCCGCAAGGCCCCGGAGCCGTTCGACTCGGCGACGGTTACGGAGTACGACAAACGAGGCAACCCGGAGAAGTTCGTCGACGAGAACAAGAAGGTCTGGACGGCGAAGCACAACGAGTTCGATGAGCTGATGTCGGCGACCGACGCCGAGAAACACAAGATCGATTACGCGTATGACGCCGACGGTCTTCTCAAGTCCAAGACCGTGTACGACTATCAGGACAAGCATCCCAAGGTCACCAGCTACGAGTACTACCCGAAGGCCAGCAAGCCGGACGACGACGCGAACTTCGGCATGCTCAAGGCGGTCACCGCGCCTGGCGCCAAGAAACGCCGCACCGAGTACGAGTACGACCCGGCTGGTCGTCGTACCCGGATCATCGACCCGCGCGGCGCCGCGACTCCGGGAGACCGGGCCAAGTTCACGACGCAGTTCACGTACACGCCGACGGATCTGCTGAGTTCGACCACCCGGCCAGGCGGCGGGGTGTGGTCGACCAGCTACAACGGGCTGGGACAAAAGTCCACGACGCAGTCGCCCACGGGGGAACTGGTCTGGTACTTCTACACGACGGCCGGCCTGTTGGAACGGACGCAGATCCGCGCCGGGTCCATGACGTGGCGCGAGCAGGCGTTCGAGTACACCAAGGCCGGTCGGCGGGCGAAGATGATCGCCCGTAACCCCCGGGGCCCTGACCTGGTGACGTCTTACGAGCACAATCCGCAGAATGGCTTGTTGGTGCGGGAGGTGGCGCCGCGCGGCAACGAGAACGACGGCAAACGCAAGGCCGAGTTCACCACCGAGTACACCTATGACCGGGACGGCAACGTCATCCGCGTCACCAAGCCCGACCCCAGCGACCCTGAGCACAAACGCAAGATCATCCATGAGACGCGGGTCGACGAGATGGACCGCGTCGCCTCGACCATCGACGAGTACGGCAAGGTCGCGTCCAAGGTCAAGCGGGACGACAAGGGCCAGGCAGAGCAGGTCACCGATGCGCTCGGCCGTGCCACTGCTGTCGTGTACGACGACAACGGTCGACAGGCGAAGGTCACCGAGAACGGCCAGTCCGTGGGTGTGACGTCCACATACGACGAGTCCGGGCGTCTGGTCAAGCGCGTCAGCGCGGTCGGCGGCATCACCACGTGGGAGTTCGACGACGACGGTCTGCTGCTGCGCACCGTCGAGCCCCGCGGCAACGCCTCCGGCGCCGACCCGAAGAAGTACGCCACCGTCTACACCTACGACCAGGCTGGGAACCTGGAGACGGTCACCGACCCGCGCGGCAACGTCACCAGGTACCGCTACGACGCCCGCAACCGGCTCGACCGGGTCACCGATGCCCGCGGCAACACCACCGACTACCAGTACCGCCAGGACGACAAGACCGAGGCGGTGATCGACGCCGCGAAGGCGAAGACGAGCTTCGGCTACCACCCTGACGGCCAGGTCAAGTCCGTCACCGACGGCCGGACGAAGACCGCGGCGATGGAGTACGACTTCGCCGGCCGCCCGTCGGCACGCATCGACCCGCTGGGGCGGCGGACCGAGTTCGGCTACGACGCCAACTCGAACCTGACCAGCACGCTCACCCTCGACCGGGGCGAGACGCCGTCGGCGGCGGAACGCAAGAAGCGGACCATGGCCGACGAGTACGACATCCTCGACCGGCGGCAGACGCGCAAGCTCGGGGACGCGGGGCCCGAGTACCGGTGGGCCTACGACGCCAAGGACCGGGTCCGGGACTACATCGACCCGACAGGCAAGCGGGCCGTCGGCTACGACGACGAGGACCAGATCACGACGGTCGACCGGTTCGACAGCGCCGGTCAGAAGACCGAGGCGTTCAGCTACGGCTACGACGCCCGTGGCAACGTCACCTCCCGAACGTTCCCCGACAGGACCGTCGTCACCGCCGAATACGACGGCGACAGCCGGGCCGAGTGGGTGCAAGCGGCCGGTGGCGCGGCCGGCGACTCCGCCAGCCGGTGGAAGTACACCTACGACCCCGCCGGGCGCCTCGACACCATGACGATGCCAGCGTCCGCCGGGGGGTTGGTCGAAGACCGCGACTAC
This sequence comes from Pilimelia columellifera subsp. columellifera, assembly GCF_039532605.1. Taxonomy (NCBI): domain Bacteria; kingdom Bacillati; phylum Actinomycetota; class Actinomycetes; order Micromonosporales; family Micromonosporaceae; genus Pilimelia; species Pilimelia columellifera. Next base: position 134,070 of record NZ_BAAARY010000008.1, on the reverse strand, counting down.
GACACCGCCGGCCGGCTCACCCGGGTACGGACCGTCAAATCCGGATCGCCAGACGCCGCCGCCCCGGTCACCCAGTTTGACCTGGCGCCGGACCCGGTCGGCAACCCGCAGCGGATCGACACAACCCGTGACGGGGTACGGGAAACCGTCGGCTACGCCTACGACAAGGTCAACCGCGTCGAGGCCGCCTGCTACGCGTCCGCCGACTGCAAGGCCGACACCGGAACCGGTCGGATCAGCTACACCTACGACGAGGTCGGCAACCGCAGGTCGCAGACCCGAACCGGGAACGCCGGCGACGACGTCACGACGTACGGCTATGACGACGCCAACCAGCTCAACTGGCAGTCGGTCAAGCCGAAGACCGGGCAGGCGGTCCGCACCGAGTACGGCTACGACGTGCGCGGCAATCAGACCAGGGACGGTGCCGGCACAGCCACCTACAATCTGGACAACACCCTCGCATCGGCCACGGTCAGCGGACGAACCACCAACTACGCCTATGACGCTGCCGGTCTGCGGCTGACAGCGACGACCGGCAGCGGCCAGCAGCCGTCAACGCAACGGTTCGCCTGGGACGTCAACGGCGCCCTGCCTCATATCGCCGTCGACACCACCGTCAACGGACGCGGAGAGGAACTGTCGCGGCGGGGGTTTGTATACGGGGCCGACGACGACCCGCTCGCCCTGCTCGACCCCAAAGCCGGGGTGCACAGCTACGTGCACGACTGGCTGGGTGGGGTCGCCGACCTGATCGCGCCTGGCGGCAAAGTCGTGGAAAGCTACGACTACGACCCGTTCGGCAACCCGCGTACCGGTCCACGGCCTGCGGCGGCTACCCAACCGGCGCCGTCGGCGTCCGCAGCGCCCACGAAGACCGCTGCCGCGCCGGTGAATCCACTGCGCTACACCGGCGCCTACCAGGACTCCAGCAGCGGGGAAGGCAACTACTTCCTCCGGGCGCGTAACTACAGCCCAGGCACCGGGCGTTTCACCGCGACCGACCCGATGCCATCCGACGCCGGCAGCCAGTACGCGTACGGCAACAACAACCCGATCAGCAACACCGACCCGACCGGCATGCGTCCGATAGAGGGCAACGACGGGCCCGCCCGCCCGTCAACTCCAGCGACGAACGCGGGCGCCGCCGGGGACAGCCCACCGGACGCGTTGCCCGGGGTGAACCCGGAGGACCTTGCCAAGGCGCAACAACTGCAGTCCAAGTCAGTCCTCGACGTGGTCTTGGAGGCCGGCGGCCAGATCCTCATGGAGGTCCTCGGCCTCAACGACATCCTTGGCTGCTTCAAAGGCGACCTCGGCGCCTGCGCCATGGCGGTCATCGGGGCTCTGCCCTGGGGCAAGATCGTCAAGGCTAAGAAGATCGGTGAGGCGATCCTCAAAGCCGGGCGCGCCGTCATCACCTTCTACGCCGAGCTGAAATGGGCGCGAACCGTCCTCGCCGGCGCCGCGAAGGCAGCCGAGGCAGCCAAAGCGGCCGCGGCGGCGGCCAAGGCAGCGGCGTTGAAGGCAGCCAAGGCGAAAGAGGCCGCCGAAGCCGCTGCCAAGGCCGCGAAAGCGAGAGCCGCAGCGGCAGTCAACAAGGTCAAAGACAGAGCCACAACCGCGCTGGGACGAGGCTGCAAGGACAACAGCTTCGTTGCCGGCACACGGGTGCTGATGGCTGACGGGTCCACCCGTCGCATCGAGGACCTGAAGCCGGGAGACAAGGTCGCCGCCTCTGACCCCAAAGGGCCATCCAAAGCCCGGTCAACCCGCGAGGTGGTGGGCCGGACGATCACAGCGACGATCGCTCGTCTCGGCGAAAAACACCTGGTCAAGCTGTCGGTAGGCGCGGGCAAGGGCGGCAGTGTCACCGCGACCACCAACCACCCGATGTGGGAACCGAAGCTCCGCAAGTGGGCGCCAGCAGGTGACCTGCAGGCAGGATCGTCCGTACGAACGTCGGCCGGGACAGCCCTACAAGTCAAAGCAGCAAAGACGTGGACGACACGGGCGAAGGTCTACAACCTGACCGTCGACGGCCTCCACACCTACCATGTACTAGCCGGCAATACTCCCATCCTCGTCCACAACTGCGGCGACGAGATTTTCCATCCTGGCCGAAATGGCGCAGACGACAGTCCTCAGGATTGGATTCCCAGGAGCTCAATGGGCAGAAGTGGCAGTAACTTGGCTGAAGGAAATCACCACTTCGTGGTTATGCCGGATAAGTCAGTGCGAACTTTCCACGAAAGTATTTGGGACACTGCGCCGGGAGCGGGTCACACGAGCCTTTCGCGAGGTAATGGTGTCATAGCGGCGGGTACATTCGATGTCGGACCCGGCGGCATGATCACTCGATTTGACAACTTCTCGGGCCACTATAAGCCAGGAGCGGGCACTGTAGGCGTCATACGAAGCGCATTCGCACGAAACGGCTTCGACCTCAGGAGCGCGCATTGGGATCCATTTGAGTTCCCGTAAGCCATAAGCCGTTACCAAGTGTCGCACCCTCTGCGGGGCCTGTTGATGGACAACAGGCCCCGCAGGCAACTTTATTGGTGTCTTCAAGAAGTATGCCTTCGGGAAAACGCAGGTCGGCAGCGGATCGAGCCTATAGCTGCTCGGCTGGGCCTCCAGCACGACCGCCATGTCATAAGTCGTGCTTCACAACGCAAGTCGTTCTGGAGATCTGCAGTGCTCCACCCGAAGATGATTTGGGGAGTGCGTGGCTGCCAGAAGCTAGTCTTTCATCTTCCGCGCCGCTTGGATTAGTGACTCAACTTGTTCCGCCCTGAGGAAGCTGGCAGTGGCCACGAGTGTGCCTATTTCTTCGGTGGCACGGTACGGCTGTCGTGCATCTGGTTCGGCCTCCACGGGGAGACCGGCGAGAACAAGCAGATCAGCAAAGCCTAATCCGAGAACGGGCACGAGTTCCCGAAGAATATCAGGGGTCGGTGAAAGGTTGCCTGTAAGTAATTGATTGATTGTCGACTCGGCTCGTCCGGTGGCGCGACTTACGGCTCTCGCTGACAAGCGGCGGTTCTGCATGAGCCCATGAAGGATCGGGGCGAATTCGGCACTCATTACTGGATTCTATATGGTTCGAGCTGGCCACTGTGGGTAAAGGCACCCTAACTTTAGGTGCCCCACAGTCGCTCGATGTCTGGCTGTGGGGCACGGCGTTGCCGTCACCGTTGCCCGTCCGGGTCGTCCACTGTGGGCGGACGTCTCTCGGGTCGACGGATGTGCCGGGGAAGTCCGGCGGGCGGCGGGCGCCGCGTCCGGGTTTGCCCGCGCGCGGCACCGTCCGCCGCGCGGACCGCCGTTCTGGTGTGGACAGACGTTGTTCGCAACGAGTCACGCGGCGTTGCCGGCTTTGTTGCCGTCACCAAGACTACGGTGGACAGTCGTGAACTACAGAACACCAGGTCGGGCGCGCTGTCCTTCGGTCACGTAGCGTCAACCCGCCCCGCACAAGTTCACCTACCATGTACTAGCCGGCAATACCCCGGTGCTGGTCCACAATTGTGGTGAGCGAACGCTCTATCGCAGCGACACCCGGGACCCGGACGAGATTTTCGCCAACGGCTTCGAGTCGCGTGGAGATAACATGGACGTCCTAGAGCATGCGTCCGGCTGGTCGAAGGACTCCGGTTATGTCGCTACAGCAACAAGTGAGAAGGTGGCGATCGGACGAGGAGGAAATGTTTACGAGGTGCGAGCGGATGGCGTCGATGTGAACAAAGAATTCCCTGGCAATCCGTTCTCCCATGAGCTCGAAATTGCCGTTCCCAGAAGAATTGCTCCCGAGTGTATTGTTTCATGTCGCCCGCCGGACGGCATGCGAGTAATGAACCCCAACTATCGTGGGGGGAGCTAAATGTCATCGGACCACTATGAGCTTGCTGCCTGCGGAAATGGTAGCTCCGGTGTTCCCGTCGAACTGATCATCCTCTCAGACAATCCAGCGGTGCTTCGAGTCAAGATTGGGTCAAACAAAGCTCGGGACTTCACTGGTGTTGATCTGTTCGACTGCCTCCTCTCCGTGCGTGCCGAACTGGAATCAAAAAATTTGTTGCTGTGTTGTCAGGGTGCTAGGAGTAACGTGACCCCGTCAGGAATGACCCGGCAGATGAGCAACGGCCGACTTGCGTATCTACTGCCGCCCGAAGGCCCAATTTCCGACGAGGACCTCGTCGACATTTTCGCGCCCGCGGACTGTGCGGAAGTCGTATCAGTTGCTGATCAAAAAGTCGCAATTAGCAGGGTGTTCCGGGGCTCTTGACGCCATATTTCCAGCAAAGGCGCTGTCGTTGAGTAACCGAATCGGAGCGGCTGCAACACCAGGGCTCCGGCAAAGTCGTGAGTGTCGCCGGGGTTCGGTTGGTTTGGGGTGGACGCGCTGGGTTGGTGGGTAGATAGACGGGCATGACCCTTTGAGAGATCGTCTGGGTGTCGAGTCCTGTCGATCTGTCATGAGGTGTCATGCCCGCGTTGTCATCATCGCCTATCTGTTCGGTCGTGTCTGCTGGGGATGCCGTGGCGGCGGCGGTAGCTGCGCAGCCGGCGGGTTTGATGGCCGCGTTGGCTGGGGTGCCGGATCCGCGTAAGCGTCGTGGGGTGCGGTATCGGCTGGTCGTGGTGCTGGCGGCGGTGGCGTGCGCGGTGCTGGCCGGCTACTGCTCGTATGCGGCGCTGGCTGAATGGGTGGCTGACTTGCCTGATGAGCAGGTGGCGCGGCTGGGGTTGGATCCGCGGCGGCGGCCGTCGGAGTCGATGATCCGGCGGCTGTTGCAGTTGGTTGACGGTGATGAGTTCGCCGGCCGGGTCGGCCGCTGGCTGGAAGGCCAGCTCCCGCCCCCGACTGTCGGTGGGCGGCGGGCGTACGCGGTAGACGGCAAGACGCTACGCGGGTCCCGCGACGGTGACATCCCTGGCCGGCATGTGTTGGCCGCATGCGAGCAGGCCACCGGCGTGGTGGTCGGGCAGGTTGACGTGGACGGCAAGACCAACGAGATTCCCATGTTCGCGCCCCTGCTGGACCAGATCAGCGACCTGGCCGGGGCCGTCGTCACCGCTGATGCGCTGCACTGCCAGCGTCACCACGTCACCTACCTGCACGAACGAGGCGCGCACTGGATCTTCACCGTGAAGGGCAACCAGGCAGGTCTGAAAACCCAACTCGCCGCCCAGCCTTGGAAGCGGGTGCCGGTGGCCTACCGGGAGACCGACACCGGTCACGGCAGGCGTGAGATCCGCACCTACAGAATCCTCACCATCGGTGAGGGCATCGACTTCCCCGGAGCCGCCCAGGCCATCCGGATTCACCGATACCGCCGCGACCTCAACACCGGCAAACGGTCCACCGAGACCATCTACGCGGTCACCGACCTACACGTCCACCAGGCCAAACCCGCCCAGATCGCCGGCTGGGTCCGCGGCCACTGGGCGATCGAAAACCGCGTCCACCACGTCCGGGACGTCACCTACGACGAAGACCGCAGCCGCATCCGCACCAGAAACGGCCCCCAAGTGATGGCGACCCTGCGCAACCTCGCCATCGCCCTACACCGCCAAGCCGGAAAATCAAACATCGCCGCAGCCATCCGCGAAGCCGCCCGCGACCACAACCGACCAATCACCCTAATCGGACTCACCTAACGACTTTGCCGGAGCCCTGGGTAGGTCAGTTCCTGCGTTGCTCGGTGGGGCGGCGTGCGGGCCGTGAGGTATAGCGCGCCGCCGCCCCGGCCGCGTGAGCGGTCGGGGTCTTGATACAAGGAGGGTCATTCAAAACCCACCGCGGTGGCTCTGAAGATTTCTAGGCCGGTCACGGTGCGTAAGACGTCGGGGAAGTCGGTCATTATGCGGTGGTAGCCGGTTTTGAGGATTTTCCAGTTCTTCAGGTGGGCGATCGCGCGTTCGACCGCGGCGCGTAGCCGGTTGATCTTGTAGTTGCAGGTTTTCCGGACGTCGGTGAGGTCACCGCCTGGGGGTTTCTTGTATGGGGTGGTTGGTCCGGCTCCCTGGTAGCCGCAATCGGCGAGCATCCCGGGCCCGTCCTCGGCCATGTGCCCGGCCCAGCGTTCGGCGATCCCGGAGATGTTGAACGCGGCGGCGTCGTGACGGGCGCCGTTGACCGGGTCGCCCACGTCCACGACCCGGCCGTGCAGGTCCGCGATGACCTGCACGTTCTGCCCGCACAGGTGTTTCTTGCCGGAGAACAGGGCTGTGGTAGCCCTCCCGCTCACCGACAGGGGCGATGAACCCGTCGACCAGCACCGCCGCCTCCTGGCAGCGTTCCTGCTGCCGGGCCACGTCACCGGCGGTGACTCACCGCAGGATCGGATGCAGGACCTGGTGGTAGCGGGTGATCGTGGCCTGCGAACAGCCGAACACCTCGGCCACCACATCATCTGACAGGTTGTGGCGCAGTCCGAACAGCACCGCCACCAGCGCATCATGTAGGCAGAGCACGTGCGGGCGGCCTACCGGCGGGTCCTCCCACGGACCCACCACCTCACGCACCCGCCCGAGCAACTCGGCGAGTTGTCCTGAGGTCAAACCCGTCATACGCTCAACCCGCGGCGGCTGGCCCTCGATCGTGTTCCACACAAGACACTGATCTAACGGAACCCAGCCGCCGCGTCCAATTCAGACACCCAGCAGTGGTGGCCCCGCCACCCGAAACGTCACTCACCGTGATGGCCCACGGGGCCAACTTACTTTTGAATGACCCTCCTAGCATGCGCGGCGGGTCTGTCAAGATAACGGTGTAAGCCGGTCGATATCTTCTACTTGCTGGCGGTGCGGAGTCGGCCTTCGAAGGTGATCTCGAAGGCGTTCAGGGCTGCTTTCCAGCGCACTGCCCAGCGGCGTCTGCCGGTGCCGGTGGGGTCCAGGGCCATGACGGCCATGTAGACGCACTTGAGTGCTGCCTGCTCATTCGGGAAGTGGCCGCGGGCGCGGACAGCTTTGCGGATGCGGGCGTTGACGGACTCGATCGCGTTGGTCGAGCAGACGATCTTGCGGATCTCAGGGTCGAAGCCGAGGAACGGCACGAACTCCGCCCATGAGTTCTCCCACAATCTGACGATCGCCGGATACTTGTGTCCCCAGGCCTCGGCGAACTCCAGGAACCGTTCCTGAGCTGCGGCTTCAGTAGCCGCGGTGTAGACCGGTTTCAACCCGCGGGCGATCGCGTCCCAGTGCTGGCGGGCGGCGTAGCGGAACGAGGCGCGTAGCAGGTGGAGCCGTCAAGAAACAAGCTGTCGGTTTTCTGCTGCGTGGGTTCCTGGCGGTGGCTGCTCGGTGGAGGCGAGCAGGTCGATGGCGGTGGCGTGCCGGTGTTGCGCGGGGGTGATGGTGATGCGGCGGTCGTCGAGGATGGGCAGGACGTCGTTGATGGCGTTCCAGAGGGTGCTGCGGCTGACGTCGAAGAGTTCGGCGAGGGTGTCGAGGGTGCAGACTCGGCGTCGGTAGAGGATCGTGGCGAGGATTCGGTCGCTGTCGGTGATCTTCTGTCGGAAGACCCCGGCGCGGGTGCCCAGGCGCCGGTCGCCGCCGCGTTGGCGGTGGCGGCGTTGCTCGATCGCGGCGGCGTAGGGAACGATCAGTTCTTCGAGCAGGGTGTGTAGGGCTTCGCGGTTCATGCCGGTCAGTCGCGGGTCGGTCAGTCGGTAGCGGGCCGGCGGTGTGGGTGGGTGGTTGGCTGGTCCGGCGTTGGTGGTCCAGGCGCGCAGGTCGTCGGCGTGGGTGAAGTAGCGCACGACGGTCGGGGTGATGCTGATCTTCTGTTCGTCGATCAGCTGCCGGGTGGCCTTGATGGCCTGCCCGATCGTGACCGGGTTGATCCCGAGCAGGTCACAGAGGACTTTCTGCGGGCAGATTTGCCGTAGGTAGACGACGGTGATCAGGACTTCGTCGGCGTCGGAGAGCAGTGATCGGCTGCGGCCGGTGGTGGCGACGCGTCTGCCGCCGCGCAGTACGTAGCGGTGCTGTTCGCTGCGGGCGGCCTGGGCCGGTGCCAGCCCGGCTCGCAGCTTGTCGAGTTCGGTGGTGGTCATGCCGGTCAGCCGTGGGTCGGTGAGCATTTGCAGGGCTTGGGTGCGGGCCGTGGCGCGTTGGTCGGCGCGCGGCGGCGCGGTGTCATTGGCGCCGGTCGGGGCGATGCTGTAGTTCCATTGGCCGTGCTCGGCGTGTGGGGTGATTGGCAGCGCCTGCAGCTGGTCGCGGCTGACCGCTATTCCGGTCGGGTAGGCGCCGTGGTCGAGGACGGCCTCGACCCGCAGCCCGGTCTGGGTGGTGGTCGCGGCGATGGTGTTGAGGACGACCTCGTGGCTGGTCAGTGGGCGGCCTCGCCAGTTGGTGGTGATGTGAGAGAACAGCCGGTGTTCGATCTTGTTCCACTTCGAGGTGCCCGGCGGGAAGTGGCAGACCGTGACCGTCAGACCCGCTTGGGCGGCGAACGCGGCCAGTTCGGCCTTCCAGAGCCGGTAGCGGTAGCTGTTTGACCCGCCGGCGTCCGCGGTGATCAGCAGACGTGTGGCGTGCGGGTAGTCCAGTCGGCCTCGGGCGTACCACCAGGCCCGGATCGATGCGACCGCGAACGCGGCCGTGTCGTGGTCGACTCCGACGTTGACCCAGCCGGTGTTCGCGGTCAGGTCGTAGATCCCGTAAGGGATGACCGTGTCCACGCGTGGGCCGGCGAAGAAGCTGTGGTCCTCGACCTGGATCGGCTGCCCGCACGGCCGCCACTCCCGCCCGGACATCGGCAGGAGCCCGACCTGTTCCTTCTTCTTGGCATCCACGCTGATAACCGGCTGCCTGGCGGCCTGATGCTCTTTGACCTGCTGATTCAGATACCGGAACTGGGCGTCGCGGTCGGGGTGCTGATCTCCTTCCAGGGTCTTGGCTGTGCCCTGCAGGCTGAACCCGTTGGCCTTCAATAGCCGCCCGACCGTCATCGCCGAGACCGGCCGGCCCTGGCGGCCCAGCTCGGCGGACAGATGGCGCAGCGATCTTGTCGTCCACCGTAGCGGCGAGCACGGGTCGCCCCGCTCGTCCGGCTCCACCAAAGCGAGCAACGCCGGCACCAGTCCCGGATCACGCTCTTCAGCGCGGCTACGGCCACCGCCCGCCTGGCGGGCGCGCCCAGCCGGCATCGGATCGGCGCCGGACTTCAGCTCGGACACGCCCCGGCGGACGGTGCTCTCGCTGACCCCGGCGAGCTGGGCCACCGCACGGATCCCACCGTGGCCGAGCAGCCGGGCCTCGACCCCGAAGAGCAACCGCCGCTGCCGTTCGTTCAGGTGAGGCAACAGTGCGTCCAACCGCACGGCGAGCTGAGCACCGAAACCATCCAGAACCGCCACGCCAGTCCAACGAGGACTCAACCGGGAAGCGACGAGTTGTTTCTTGACGGCTCCGGTGCACGATGCATGTTTGGGTGATCGCCTCCGGCCAGGTGGCGGCGATGGCGTCTGGTAGGCCTTTGAGGCCGTCGCAGACGACCATGCACACATCCTCCACGCCCCGGTTCTTGAGCTCGGTGAGGACCTGGAGCCAGAACTTGGCGCCCTCCCCGCCGTCGCCGGCCCACAAGCCGAGGATGTCGCGGCACCCGTCGACGGTGACGGCCATCGCGACGTAGATGGGCCGGTTGGCGACCTTCCCGTCACGGATCTTGGCTCTGTCGCTGATCTTGTGATCAGGGGCTGATGCGATGATCGTCTTTGTGTACTTTGTGGAGTACCGACGATTTGTTGCCTCACCTCGCGGGGGTGGCGATCGAACGGGTTGAGCGGTCTGTTGACGGATTGACGATCGATGCGCGGTCTCGGGCGGCGACGGCGAGGTGTCCGGGGTGCGCTGTGGAGTCGGTGGCGGTGCATGGCCGGTATCGGCGGCTGCTGCGAGACGCCGCGGTCTGCGGTGTGGCGGTGAGGATCCGGCTGCTGGTACGGCGGTTCCGCTGCCGTAACAACAGTTGTGTGACGGTGACGTTCGTTGAGCAGGTCGAGGGGTTGACCTCGGCGTTTGCGAGGTTCACACCGCCGGCGGTCGCGATGCTGGTATCGGTCGGGTTGGCGTTGGCTGGCCGTGCGGGCGCCCGGCTGACAGCCGGCCTCGGCGCCGCCGTAGGCAAGGACACCCTCCTGCGCAGGGTCCGAGCTTTGCCGGACCCGCCTGCAGGACCGGTCCCTGTGTTGGGAGTCGATGACTTCGCGTTCCGGCGGGGACACCGCTACGGAACTGTGCTGGTGGACATGCAGAGTCGCAGGCCCGTCGATGTGATCGACGGCCGTGACAGTGACGGGTTCGCTACTTGGCTACGCGCCCACCCCGGGGTGGAGGTCATCTGCCGTGACCGGGCAAGCGGCTACGGCGAAGGCGCCCGCCAGGGCGCCCCGAACGCAGTCCAGGTCGCCGACCGGTTCCACCTGTGGCGCAACCTCGGCGAAGCGGTCGAAAGGACGCTGATCTCGGTGCGCAGCTCCCTAACCCCGCCACCCACGGCGGTAGCCGAGGATCATGCGGTGGAGCCGCAGCAGGTTCAAACCCTGCCAGAGTTGAAGATCGCTGCCCGCTACCGGGTGCAGCACGCTGACGTCCACCGACTGCGGGCCACCGGCATGACACTATCGGCGATCGGCCGCCAGCTCGGTCTGCATCAGGCCACCGTCCGCAAGATCGCCAACGCGGCCACCGTCGATGCGCTGCTGGTCAAGACCCACCAACGCGCCCACGTGGTCGACGAATACGTGGCTCACCTGCACAAACGGTGGAACGAAGGGGAACGCAACGCCACCGCCTTGTTCCGAGAGATCAAGCAGCAGGGCTACCCCGGCGGTGAACTGGCCGTCCAACGCCATCTACGCCGCTACCGACACGGCCGCAGCTTCAAGCCCGTCCCGGGCCCCAAACAACCATCAGTGCGCGAGACCACCAAGTGGATCATGACCCATCCGGACCGGCTCGACCCTAAAGACGCCAGCAAACTACGCGAGATCCGCGACCGCACCCCAGCCCTAGACCGTCTCGTCGGTCACGTCCGCGGCTTCGCCCGCATGCTCACCGGGCTCCAAGGCCATCACCTCAACGAGTGGATCACCGCCGTGGCCAGCGACAACGAGCTCCCCGCCCTCGCCTCGTTCGCACGCCACATGATCCGAGACCTCGACGCCGTCCGCAACGGCCTCACCATGGCCTACAGCTCCGGCCCCGTCGAAGGCAACGTCAACCGCATTAAAACGCTCAAACGCCAAATGTACGGCCGAGCCAAGCTCGACCTCCTGCGCAAACGCATCCTCCTCGCACACTGACCTCATCATCACAAGATCAGCGACAGAGCCCGGATCTTGACGTGGATGGCGTCCAGGAAGATCACCGGGTAGACCGGGTCCAGGGGCCGGTTCTGCCACTCGGTCATCCCGTCCATCACCTTGTCGGTGATCGTGGAGATCGTCTGCCGGGATACTTCCGCTCCGTAGACCTCGGCCAGGTGGGCGGAGATCTCACCGCAGGTCAAACCCTTGGCCGACGACGACAACACCATGTCCTCAACCCCGGACAAGCGCCGCTGGCGTTTCTTGACGATCGTCGGCTCGAAGCTACCGGCCCGGTCCCTGGGCACGGCGATCTCCACCGGCCCGACGTCGGTCAGCACGGTCTTGGTCCGGGCGCCGTTGCGGGAGTTCCCGCTGCCGGCGCCGGCCGGGTCGTGCTTGTCATAGCCGAGGTGGTCGGTGATCTCACCTTCCATCGCCGACTCCAACACGATCTTCGTCAGCTGCTGCAGCAGCCCACCCTCGCCGGATAGCTGCAGGCCCTGCTGCCGGGCTTGGGCCACCATTTGCTTGACCGCCGTGGTGTCCACACCGGCCACGGTGGCGGAGCGATCGCTGGGCTGGGTTGTCGTCTCGTCCTCAGACACCGCGGCAGTATCCGCCACGGCCATCATCGTCGTCATCAGGTGTCAATCCCTCGGTCAGGGGCTAACACCGTTGTTCTTACAGACCCTGCGCGGCACGTGGGACGAGAGAAATTGCCTTACACTTCGTCCGTGGCCGACAACGAACAGGTGTTGCTAGATCAAATTCTGGTTCAGCTACAGAACGAGCGGACCGTCCCGATACGAGAGGACGAGGCCTTCGAACTCTTCGCTGCGGAACAGGCGCTAACCGCGCGACAGGTATCCCAAGAAGAAATTGCTGACGGTGTTATTGGAGGTAGTAACGACGGGGCCATAGATGCTGTTTATGTTTTTGTTGATGGGGCCCTCCTATCCGAGGATAGCGACGTACTGCAAGCCGGGTTCTCCGCAGTCAAATATTCAAGCGGCATCAATCTTGAACTCTGGTTGGTGCAGGCGAAGCGCGAGGTGTCCTTTACCGAGACAACTATCGACAAGGCTGCGAGTGCTCTCGCGCGATTGTTGAGTCTGTCTGAAAACGAGGCGGATCTCCTCCAGCTTTACTCGCAGGGCGTTGTCTCTCGCACGGGCTTCTTCCGGAAGGCCCTCAAGGCGTTGGCCACAAAGCACCCAAAGGTGACGATTCATTTTGTGTACGCGACGCGGGGTCGCGCCGTCGGCCCAAATGCAATAAATGCAAAGGTGGAGATCAAGGCCCGAAACCTAGAAGCCCAACTAGCCGATGTGATTTCGGGTGCAAAGGGTAATGTTGAGTTTCTTGGTGCTGCTGAACTTTGGCGACGGGCAAACGCGGTCCCGTCGTACACAACCGAATTGACTTATCAGGAAAATGCGACTAGTGGCAACAGTCACGTCGCTCTCGTCAAGCTTCGGGACTATCGGACATTCTTGACAGATGAGGGCGGATTGCTGCGGCGTCATATTTTCGACTGGAATGTCCGTGACTACCAGGGCGATGTCGAGGTGAACCGTGAGATCCGAGAATCGTTGGAGAACCCGACCGGCCCTGAGTTCTGGTGGCTAAACAACGGCGTTACTATCGTTTGCTCCAAGGCGACCGCAGTGGGTAAAACGTATTGCCTTGACGATGTTCAGGTAGTTAATGGCCTGCAATCCTCGCACACTATCTTCAATTTCCTTAGGGCAGCGCCAGTTGACCATCCGGCGTTCGACCGCTCTGTGCTGGTCCGTATCCTGGTAACTGGTGATGATTTGGCGACGCGAGATCGTGTTATCCGTGCGACAAACCGGCAGACCTCGGTACCTGCTGCATCGCTGCGTGCCACCGATGATATCCAACGGGATATCGAGGCATATTTTCTTGCCCATGACTGGTACTATGACCGACGGAAGAATTTCTACCGCAATAACGGGCGGAGCGCGGAGCGAATCGTCAGCATTCCTCTATTGGCGCAGGCTGTTATGGCGATGGGGTTGAGTCGTCCAGACAACTCTCGAGCGCGGCCGTCAAGCCTACTCAAGCGCGACGAGGAATATGGGCGAATATTTTCTAAGGAAATTCCCGTAGAGATCTATTTGTGGCTGGCCCGGGCGCAGAAAGAAGTCGACTCTTTCCTTGCGTCGGAATCTGCTGAAATGGATGTCGCGGATAGAACAAACTATCGTTTTCATCTGGCTATGGTGGCAACAGCAAAGTTAATGGGCTGCCCAGTTCGCTCCCCGAAGCAGCTTGGTCGCTTGGCGACGGCTGGCACGTCACTTTCCGGAGTGGATCTGCTTGCTGCCCTCGCGTTCGTCCGGCACGCATACTCCGAGCACAAAGGCCGTACCGGGAACCCGAACGACAAGATCGCCAAGGGGCCAGAGTTTGTCCAGCACCTAATCGGTCAACTGGATGACCCAGCCGATCGAGACGGCTGAGCTGGTTCGGCCAGCCGCGTTAGCGCCGCCGCGGCGGCGGTCGGGTCGGCGCCACGTCCGACAGCGACCCCCAGCAGGTAGGTGGTGACCGGGGCGGCAGGGCGTAGCACGCCGTGCGCCACGTCACGGGCCAGGTCGAGCACCAGGCCAGTGTCGACGTCGGCCGGGGTCAGTCCCAGCGCCGCGCACGCCTCGGTGGTCCACTCGTCGAGCGTCGTCATCGTTGCCACTCCCGGGCCTGTCGCAGGTCGTCGTAGGTGTCACAGTCGAACCACGGCGGTGGGCCGGGGTCCGACCAGGTCGTTTCGGCGCAGCGGGCCGACGCGTACAGCTCCCGCATCGACGCCCCGGCTGGTCCGGCGGGCAGCGCCGTCAGGGCTGCGGCCAGGGCGTCGGCCCGCCACAGCGCGCACAGCCACTGCCGTCGTCCGGCGGCGTCCACGTAGACCGCGGCGTCGTAGCGCTCGGTCAGCGCGGATTGGAGGAGGGTCACCGCGGCCGTTGTCAGCAGCGGCAGGTCACCGGCCAGGACGGCGACCTGGCAGGCGCCCGGCGCCCCGGAGACGCGCTCGTTCACCAACGCCAGGCCGGCGGCCAGGCCGGCGACCGGGCCGCCGCCGGCCGGTGACTCACAGGTCAGGGTCACCCCGGGCGGAACCGGCAGCTCCGGTGGCCCGACGATCACCTGCGGACTGGCTGCCGTGACGGCTGCCAGGACCCGCGCCAGCATCGGCTCGCCGCCGATATCCAGCGCCGGCTTCGTCGCCCCGCCCATCCGGCGCGCGGCTCCACCGGCGAGGACCACCGCCGCGAAACCGTCGATCATCGGCCGTCGCCGGGCAGCGGCAGCACCGGGACGGTGTCGCCGATGTCGGTCCCGGCGCCGGGGCGCAGCACGGCGTACCCGTCCGCTTCGGCCAGGCCTCTGAGCATGGCCGGACCGGTGTGCGGGAGCGGCCTCACCAACCCGTCCTCGTCGTACCGGACCGGCAGCAGCGCCGTCCCGCCAAGCCGCCCGGGCACCGGCGCGCCCAGCGCCGCCCGCCGGGCCGCCGGCAGTGGTCGTCCACGCAGGCCAGCCAGCAGCGGCGCGACCAGGGTGACCAGCGCCGCCACCGCCGCCTGCGGGTTCCCGGGCAGGCCGGCGACGAATCGGACCATCCCGGCCGGTCCCAGCAGCCGGGCCAGCAGCATCGGGTGGCCGGGGCGTACAGCGACGCAGTCCACGACCAGCTCAGCGCCCAGCTCCAGCAGGGCTGGGCGTAGCTGGTCGGCGGGGCCGCGCATGGTGCCGCCGGTAGCGCACACCAGATCGGCTCGCGTGAGCGCCCCCTCGAGCGCCGCGACGTGCCCGTCGAACGTGTCCGGCAGCGGCTGCGGTGGCTGGTCGGGCCGGGCGCCCAGCCACCGCAGCCACGCTGGCACGCTCGGGCCCAGCGCGTCCCGGATGCGCCCTCCCGCAGGTGGGCCGGCGGCGAGCAGCTCATCGCCGAAGACGAGCACCGCCGCGGACGGCGCCGGGCGTACCGGCAGGTCGTCGTGGCCGCTGGCCGCGGCCAGGCCCAACACCGCCGGCGTGACTTCGACGCCGGCGGGCAGCAGCAGTTCGCCGACGCGTGTCTCCTCGCCGATCTCCCGCCATTCCGGACGCGTCCGCGGCGCCCCGTGCACGCGGTCGTCGACGAGAACGCCGTCCTCGGCGCGCAGGATCGCCGTCGCGCCCGTCGGCACAGGAGCGCCGGTGGCCACCTGGACCGCTGTGCCGTCCACGGTCAACGCCGCCGGGGACGCGCCGGCCAGAACCTGGCCGACCACCCGCCACGGGCCGGGTCCTCGCACCGCCCAGCCGTCCATGCAGCAGGTGCGGAACGCCGGCAGGTTCCCCTGTGCCGCCAGCGGCGCCGCCAGGGTCAGCCCGGCGCACCGCGCCAGTGGCAGCCGCGTCACCGGCATGGCCGCGGCCTGGCCGGCGGCGTGCGCGAGCTGCCGGGCCTGGTCCCAGCTGGACGGCCCGGCGACCGGCCGTGGGTCGGCGGCGGTGGCGAGAGAGGACAGGTGGCTCACAGCGCCGCAGTCTAGCCCCGACCGTGACTGGCAACCCTGCGCCGCACGGACGTGAGAGCGCGGCGCGAATGCCCGCTGACCTGCGGTGGGGCGCGGTACCGTCCAGTCACTAGGGCTGGAAGTCACCAGTGTGAGGGGCCTTTAGGGAGCCGGGACAGTGGCGTAGGGCAGCTGTGGGGCAGGTTTCGGTCGTCGAGGCTGATGCTGCGCCAGCGACACAGGCACAGCCACCGAGCAGAGCATGAGGGAAGCGCGCATGACAGCGACCGCGGATCGGGCAGGACGGGCGTTGCTCGCGGTGGGAGGCCTGGTCAGGCGGGCGCAGGTGTCACCCGACGGACGCGCCCTGTATCAGATCGGCGGCCGGGAGGCCGATACGTTCTACCGGGACCGTTGGGCCTACGACAAGGTCGTGCGCTCCACCCATGGCGTCAACTGCACGGGCTCCTGCTCCTGGAAGGTGTACGTCAAGGACGGCATCATCACCTGGGAGCAGCAGCAGACCGACTACCCGACGGCTGGCCCGGACCGCCCCGAGTACGAGCCGCGCGGCTGCCCCCGGGGCGCGGCGTTCTCCTGGTACACCTACTCGCCGACGCGGGTGCGGTACCCGTACGCCCGCGGTGTGCTGATCGAGATGTACCGCGAAGCCAAGGCCCTGCTGGTGGACCCGGTCGCGGCCTGGGCGGACATCCAGGACGATCCGGAGCGGCGACGCCGCTACCAGCAGGGCCGTGGCAAGGGCGGACTGGTCCGGATCAGCTGGAACGAGGCGTTGGAGATCGCCGCCGCCGCCCACGTCCACGCGATCAAGCGGTACGGCCCGGACCGGGTCGCCGGGTTCTCGCCGATCCCGGCAATGTCGATGGTCTCGCACGCCGTCGGGGCCCGGTTCGTCTCCCTCATCGGCGGCACGATGCTGTCGTTCTACGACTGGTACGCCGACCTGCCGGTGGCCTCGCCGCAGATGTTCGGTGACCAGACCGACGTCCCGGAGTCCGGCGACTGGTGGGACGCGTCCTACCTGATGATGTGGGGCTCGAACGTCCCGGTCACCCGAACCCCCGACGCGCACTGGATGGCCGAGGCCCGCTACCGGGGCCAGAAAGTCGTGGTGGTGGCGCCGGACTACGCCGACAACGTCAAGTTCGCCGACGAGTGGCTGTCGGCCCAGCCGGGCACCGACGGGGCGTTGGCGATGGCGATGGGCCACGTCATCCTCAAGGAGTTCTTCGTCGACCGGCGTACCGAGCGCTTCGACGCCTACGTCAGGAAGTTCACCGACCTGCCGTACCTGGTGTCGTTGGAGGCCGACGGCCAGGGCGGCTTCAAGCCGAGCCGGTTCCTCACCGCCGCTGACCTGGCCCCCCGCGGCGAGGACGGCGGCCGCGGCGAGGGTAAGGAGGCCAAGTTCCGTCCGGTGGTCTGGGACGAGGCGTCCGACGCCCCGGCCGTGCCGCACGGCGCCCTCGGCGACCGGTTCTCCGAGTCCGGGATGGGCCTGTGGAACCTGGACCTGGGCGACATCTCGCCCCTGCTGAGCTGCGAGGGCGGCGAGACCGCCGAGATCTCGCTGCCGCGCTTCGACACCGACGCCCCCGGCGTGCTGCGCCGGGGCGTGCCGACGAGGACAGTCGCCGGCCGGCTGGTCACCACCGTCTACGACCTCATGCTCGCCCAGTACGGGGTGGCCCGCCCGGGCCTGCCCGGCAAGTGGCCCACCGGCTACGACGACGCCCACGAGCCGTACACCCCGGCCTGGCAGGAGCCGATCACCGGCGTGCCGGCCGCGGCGGTGGCCCGGATCGCGCACGAGTTCGCCGACAACGCCGACCGCTCCGGCGGCCGGTCAATGATCCTGATGGGGGCGGGGACGAACCACTGGTTCCACTCCGACACCATCTACCGGGCGATGCTGGCGCTGACCACCCTCACCGGCTGCCAGGGCGTCAACGGCGGGGGTTGGGCGCACTACGTCGGCCAGGAGAAATGTCGGCCGGTCACCGGCTGGGCGCACCTGGCGTTCGGGTTGGACTGGTCCCGCCCGCCGCGGCAGATGATCGGCACCGCGTTCTGGTACACCCACACCGACCAGTGGCGCTACGACCAGTACGACGCCGGCGCGCTCGCCTCGCCGCTCGGGGACGGCCGGTTCGCCGGTCGGCACACCGCCGATCTGCTGGCCCAGTCGGCCCGGCTGGGCTGGATGCCTTCGATGCCCACGTTCGACCGCAACCCGCTCGACGTCGCCGACGAGGCGCTGGCCGCGAACCCGGACAACCCGGCCGAGCACGTGGCGCAGTCGTTGGTGGACGGCCGCCTCACGTTCGCCAACACCGACCCGGATGCCCCGCAGAACTGGCCGCGGGTGCTCACGGTCTGGCGGGCGAACCTGCTCGGCTCGTCGGCCAAGGGCAACGAGTACTTCCTGCGGCACCTGCTCGGCACCGACGCCTCGCTGCGGGCGACTGAGTCGCCACCGGACAAGCGGCCGCAGGACGTCGTCTGGCACGACGAGGCGCCCGAAGGCAAGCTCGACCTGCTGCTGTCGTTGGACTTCCGGATGACCTCCACGACGCTGTTCTCGGACATCGTGCTTCCGGCGGCCACCTGGTACGAGAAGCACGACCTCAACACCACCGACATGCACCCGTTCATCCACGCCTTCACCCCGGCGATCAATCCACCGTGGCAGACCCGCACCGACTTCGCCGCCTTCCACGGCATCGCCCAGGCGTTCTCGAAGCTGGCCGGCCAGCACCTGGGCGTCCGTAAGGACCTGGTGGCCGCCCCGCTGCTGCACGACACCCCCGACGCGATGGCGACCCCGGGCGGCGTGGTCAAGGACTGGAAGACCGGCGAGGCGCCGGCCGTGCCCGGTGTGACGATGCCGAAGTTCATTGTGGTCGAACGCGACTACGGCGCGATCGCCGACAAGATGGCCGCCCTCGGACCGTTGCTGGACACCCTGGGCACGACGACGAAGGCCGTGACTATCGACGTGCGGCCGGAGATCGCGCAGCTGCGCGAGCTGAACGGCGAGGCACACGGCGGTGTCGCCGACGGACGGCCCCGGCTGGACACCGACATCCGCTGTTGCGAGGCGATCCTGGCGTTGTCGGGGACCACGAACGGCCGGGTCGCCACCGAGGGTTTCCACTTCCTGGAGAAGCGCACCGGACGGCAGCTGGCCGATCTGGCCCGCGAGCACGAGGGCAAGCAGATCCGGTTCGCCGACACCCAGGCCCGTCCGGTGCCGGTGATCACCAGCCCGGAGTGGTCCGGCAGCGAGACCGGCGGCCGGCGCTACTCGCCGTTCACCATCAACACCGAGCGGCTCAAGCCCTGGCACACCCTGACCGGTCGGCAGCATTTCTTCCTCGACCACGACTGGATGACCGAGCTGGGCGAGCAGCTGCCGATCTTCCGCCCGCCGCTGGACATGCACAAGCTGTTCGGCGAGCCCCGGCTCGGCAGCGGCGGCGCGGTGGAGATCACCTTGCGGTATCTGACGCCGCACTCGAAGTGGTCCATCCACTCCGAGTACCAGGACAACCTCATCATGCTGACGCTCTCCCGCGGCGGCCCGACGATCTGGATGTCCGAAGCCGACGCCGGCAAGATCGGCGTGAAGGACAACGACTGGATCGAGGCGGTGAACCGCAACGGCGTCGTCGTTGCCCGGGCTGTGGTCACCCACAAGATGCCCGAGGGAACCGTCTACATGTACCACGCGCAGGAGCGGGTCATCGACGTGCCCAAGGCCGAAGCGTCCGGGCGGCGCGGCGGCATCCACAACTCGCTCACCCGACTGCTGATCAAACCCACCCACATTATCGGCGGCTACGCCCAGCTGTCATTCGCCTTCAACTACCTCGGACCCACCGGCAACCAGCGCGACGAGGTCACCGTGATCCGTCGCCGCTCCCAGGATGTGGAGTACTGACGTGCGAGTAATGGCGCAGATGTCGATGGTGATGAACCTCGACAAGTGCATCGGCTGCCACACCTGCACGGTGACGTGCAAGCAGGCGTGGACGAACCGGTCGGGCGTCGAGTACGTGTGGTTCAACAACGTGGAGTCCCGGCCGGGCCAGGGTTACCCGCGCACCTACCAGGACCAGGACAAGTGGCAGGGCGGCTGGACCCGCACCCGCACCGGCAAGCTCAAGCCGCGCGCCGGCGGCCGGGTGAAGAAGCTGTTCAGTATCTTCGCCAATCCGAAACTGCCCTCGATCCAGGACTACTACGAGCCCTGGACCTACGACTACGAACACCTGCTGACCGCCCCGGCCGGGGAGCACAGCCCGGTGGCCCGGCCCAAGTCGCTGCTCACCGGCGAGGACACCAAGGTCACCTGGTCGGCGAACTGGGACGACTCGCTGGCCGGCGGCAACGAGATCGCCGCTGGCGACCCGGTCCTGGCCCAGATCGCCGACAAGGTCAGGCAGGAGTACGAGAAGTCGTTCCTGTTCTTCCTGCCGCGGATCTGCGAGCACTGCCTCAACCCGGCCTGCGCCGCGTCCTGCCCGTCGGGGGCGATCTACAAGCGGGCCGAGGACGGCATCGTCCTGGTCGATCAGGACCGCTGCCGGGGCTGGCGGATGTGCATCACCGGCTGTCCGTACAAGAAGGTCTACTTCAACCACCGCACCGGCAAGGCCGAGAAGTGCACGATGTGCTTCCCGCGCATCGAGATCGGCCAGCCGACGATCTGTTCGGAGACCTGCGTCGGTCGGCTGCGCTACCTCGGGCTGATGCTCTACGACGCCGACAGGGTCACCAAGGCCGCGTCGGTCAAGGATGAGAAGGACCTGTACCAGGCGCAGCGTGGCTGCTTCCTAGACCCGTTCGACCCGCTCGTGGTCGCCGCGGCGCGGGCCGAGGGCATCCCGGACGACTGGATCGCCGCCGCCCAACGCTCCCCGGTCTGGGATCTGATCATGCGGCACGAGGTGGCGCTGCCGCTGCACCCGGAGTATCGGACCATGCCGATGGTCTGGTACATCCCGCCGCTGTCGCCGGTGGTGGACGTGCTGCGCGACACCGGCCACGACGGCGAGGATGTCGGCAACCTGTTCGGCGCCGTCGACGCTCTGCGCATTCCGGTCGAGTACCTGGCCGGACTCTTCACCGCCGGCGATGTCGCCCCGGTCGACGCGGTGCTGCGCAAGCTGGCGGCGATGCGTTCCTACCAGCGCCGGATCAACCTCGGCGAGGAGCGCGACGAGTCGATCGCCGCGGCCGTCGGCATGACCGGCCAGCAGATGGACGAGATGTACCGGCTGCTGGCCATCGCCAAGTACGAGGACCGGTACGTCATCCCCGCCGCGCACGCCGAGGACGCCCACAACCTGGCGGCCCTGGGCGCGGAGTGCTCGCTGGAGTTCGAGGGCGGCCCCGGCATGGGCGGCGGCTACGACACCTCGGGGCCGTTCGGCGAGGCGTCCGGGGCCCCGCAGCCGATCTCGGTGGAGAACTTCCACATGCTGCGCAACCGGCAGACCGCCGACACGGTCGCCGGTCCGGAGGACAAGACCGGCCGGGTCAACCTGCTCAACTGGGACGGCAAGGGCCAGCCGTCGGGGCTGTTCCCGCCCCGCACCGGCCCTGATGCCCCGGACGAGCCAACCGGCGAGGTGACCACCCCGGAAACCGGCGCCGGCGGGCTCGGCGCCGCGATGGAGGCCCGCAATGACTGAGCCCCACCTGGACTGGCGCGCGGTCGCCGCCCGGGCGGCGTCGCTGCTGCTGCGCTACCCGGACGAGCAGACCCTCGACGCGTTGCCGCTCATCGAGGCAGCCTTGCCGGAGCTTCCCGCCGAGGTCGCCGACCCGATCGCGACGCTGGCCGGGTACCGCGCCAGCGTCCACCCGCGAGAGTTGGCCGCCGAGTACGTGCAGCTGTTCGACTTCCGCCGCCGCAGCGCCCTGCACCTGAGCTACTACACCGCCGGGGACACCCGCAGACGGGGCGAGGCGCTCGTCGGCTTCGTCGCCGCGTACAAGGCGGCCGGGGTGGAGGTCGTCGGCGGGGAGCTGCCGGACTACCTGCCCGCGGTGCTCGACCTGGCGGCCGTCCACGTCGGCGGCTGGCGCCTGCTGCGGGCCAACCGGATCGGCCTGGACCTGCTCGACAAGGCGCTGGCCGGCTCGCCCTATCGCCACGCCATCGCCGCGGTGCGGGCGATGCTGCCGCCGCCGGACGCCGCCGACCTGGCCGCCGCGGCGACACTGGCCCGCACCGGCCCGCCGATGGAGCAGGTCGGGCTGGAAGGGTTCGGACTCGTCGACACGACCGGAGGTCGTCGGTGAACACGTTGCTGTGGGTGGTCTTCCCCTACCTGGCCATCGCCACCCTGATCGGGGGGACCATCTGGCGGCACCGGTACGACAAGTTCGGCTGGACGACCCGCTCCTCCCAGCTGTACGAGTCGGCGGTGTTGCGCTGGGGCTCCCCGCTGTTCCACTTCGGCATCATCTTCGTGGTGCTGGGCCACTTCAGCGGTCTGGTGATCCCCAAGTCGTGGACCGAGGGCGTCGGGATCACCGAGCACGCCTACCACCTGACGGCGGTGTTCGTCGGCACGTTCGCCGGCGTCTGCACCGTCATCGGCCTGGCGATCCTCATCCTGCGCCGCCGGCTCACCGGCCCGGTGTTCGCCGCCACCACCAAGAACGACAAGACCATGTACGTCCTGCTCGGCGGCGCCATCGTCATCGGCCTGTGGGCGACGGCGAAGGCGAACATCCTCGGCGACGGCTACGACTACCGGGAGACCATCTCGCCCTGGTTCCGGTCCCTGTTCGTCTTTCAGCCCAGGCCCGAGCTGATGGCCGACGTGCCGCTGTCGTTCCAGATCCACGTGCTGTCGGCGTTCCTGCTGTTCGCCTTCTGGCCGTTCACCCGGCTGGTGCACGCCTTCAGCGCCCCGATCGGCTACACCACCCGCCCGTACGTGGTGTACCGCTCCCGGGACACCCCCAGCCGCACCGGGTTGCGCGCGGCCCGTCCGGGCTGGGAGGGACCGCCGAAGCGTCCGGTCAAGTCAGGGCGCTCCTGATCCCGCTCGGGAGGATTTGGTCATGACAGCCGCACAGCAGGCCCAGACCCCGCCCCCTGGCGCGGGCGTCCCGGCCGACGACCGACAGGGCGCCCGGCGCGTCCTCGGTTTCTCCACAGCCGGCTTCACCCTCATGTTCGCCGTCTGGTTGATGTTCGGCGTGCTCGGCATTCCGATCCGGGACGAGTTCGGTCTCACCGACGTCCAGCTCTCCTGGCTGAGCGCGGTGGCCATTCTCAACGGCTCCATCTGGCGCCTGCTCGCCGGCGTCTACGCCGACCGGGTCGGCGGGCGGGTCGTCTTCACCGGAATGCTGCTGGTGACCGCGATCCCCGCCTACCTGGTCTCCCAGGCCGCCGGGTACACCGAGCTGCTCGTCTACGCCTTCCTCGTCGGCTTCGCCGGCAACGCGTTCTCGGTCGGCGTCTCCTGGGTGGCCGCCTGGACGCCGCGTGAGCACCAGGGGTTCGCCCTGGGCCTGTTCGGCGCCGGGAACGTCGGCGCCTCGGTCACCAAATTCATCGGCCCGGCGCTCATCGCCGCGGTCCCGGCCGCCGGCTACCTCGGCGGCGCCATCCCGGGCGGGTGGCGGTTCGTGCCTTTCCTGTACGCGGCGTTGCTGGTCATCATGGGACTGCTCATGTGGATCGGCACCCCCAGCCAGGACCGCAAGCCCGGCCAGGGCCGACCGTTGAAGGAGATGTTCCGGCCGCTGGGCGAGCTGCGGGTGTGGCGCTTCAGCCTGTACTACGTGACGGTCTTCGGCGCGTACGTGGCGCTGTCGGCCTGGCTGCCCAAGTACTACGTCGACGTCTTCGACCTGCCGCTGTACCAGGCGGCGCTGCTCACCGCGCTGTTCATCTTCCCGGCCAGCCTGCTGCGCCCGGTCGGCGGTTCGTTGTCGGACCGGTTCGGCGCCCGCCGGGTCATGTACTGGACCTTCGGGGTCATGGCGGCCTCGACCCTGTTCCTGTCCATGCCGTACGGACACATCGTCCTGCACGTGCCCACCAGGTACGAGCCGGACGGCCTGCGCGAGGTGCTCCCGTACGAACTGGGCGTCATCCCGTTCACCATTGGCGTGTTCCTGGTCGGGGTGGCGATGGGCGTCGGCAAGGCCGCCGTCTACAAGCACATCCCGGAGTACTTCCCCGGCGACGTCGGCGCGGTCGGCGGCCTGGTCGGCATGCTCGGCGCCCTCGGCGGGTTCTTCCTGCCCCCGATGTTCGCCTACACCCAGTCCTGGACGGCGCTGCCGCAGAGCACCTTCTTCATCCTCTTCCTGCTCACTGTCGCCAGCGCCGCCTGGATGCACCTGACCGTGTACCGGATGCTGCACGCCGGCAGCCCCGAGCTGGCCGGCGACCTCGAACCACGTCCGGCCAAGGCGGCCGGCGCAGCCAACGGGAGTTGACACCAATGACCACCGCGGCCGACGCGCCCCTACGGCGCGGCAAAGAGTGGCTGACCGACTGGAACCCCGAGGACGAGAAGACCTGGGACTCCCGGCTGGCCTGGCGCACCCTGACGATCACCACCTACAACCTGACCCTGGCGTTCATCACCTGGTTCCTGGTGTCGGCGATCGCTCCGCGACTCAACAACATCGGCTTCACCCTCAGCACCGACCAGCTCTACTGGCTCACCGCCATGCCCGGCCTGGCCGGCGGCCTGCTCCGCATGATCTGGATGTTCCTGCCGCCGATCATGGGCACCCGCAGGATGGTCACCCTGTCGACCCTGCTGTTGATCATTCCGATGGCCGGCTGGGGCTGGGCGGTGCGGGACGAGCAGACCCCGTACTGGATCCTGATGACGCTGTCGTTCCTATGCGGCATCGGCGGCGGCGCGTTCTCCGGCTTCATGCCCAGCACCTCCTACTTCTTCCCCAAACGCAAGCAGGGCGTGGCCCTGGGCATCCAGGCCGGCGTCGGCAACTTCGGCGTCAGCATCGTCCAGTTCCTCATCCCGTGGGTGATCGGGTTCGCGCTGCTGGGCACCACCGCGATCACCCCGCAGGACGTGGTCAAGCCAGACCCCGGACTGGGCGGCAACATCTGGCTGCACAACGCCGGCATCGTGTTCATCCCGTGGGTCATCGCCGGGGCGGCGCTGGCCTGGATGTTCCTGCGCAGCGTCCCGATCCAGGCCAACTTCCGGCAGCAGCTGGACATCTTCCGCGAAAAGCACACCTGGATCATGACCGCGCTCTACCTGATGACCTTCGGCGCGTTCTCAGGTTTCTCGGCCCAGTTCGGTCTGCTCATCAAGAACCTCTACGGGGCCTTCCCGGACGCCCCGGACCCGCTCAGGTACGCCTTCCTCGGTCCGCTGGTCGGTTCGGCGGCCCGGGTCGCCTGGGGGCCGCTGTGCGACAAGTACGGCGGGGCGGTCTGGACGGTCATCTCGGGAGTCGGGATGACCATGGCGACTGTGTTCACCGCCTTCTACCTGAGTCCCGAGTCGATGGCCGAGTTCGCGCCGTTCGTCTGGGGCATGCTGGCGATCTTCTTCTTCGCCGGGGTCGGCAACGCCTCGACCTTCAAACAGATGCCGATGATCTTCGAGCGCCGGCAGGCCGGCGGCGTCATCGGCTGGACGGCGGCCATCGCGGCGTTCGGGCCGTTCCTGTTCGGCATCGGCCTGGCCAGCTTCCCGGCGGTCGGCTTCTTCGCCTTCTGGGCGGCGTTCTTCGCCGCCTGCGTGGCGCTGGCCTGGTGGTTCTACGCGCGCAAGGGCGCCGAACGACCCTCCTGACCTGGCGCCCGCGGGGTGGCCTGGGCTGATTGAGCCCGGGCCGCCCCCGTTTCCACGCCGATGACGGGTTCGCTTAGCTTGCGTGGCCATGCCACGATCAGAGGCATGGATGCTCTCGTCTGGGTCGCGCTCGGCGTCGTGCTCGCCGTCGCCGAGCTGTTCACCGTGACGCTGGTGCTGGCCATGTTCTCGGTCGGCGCGTTCGCGGCGGCGCTCGCCTCCGGGCTGGGCGCGAACACGCCGATCCAACTGGGCGTCTTCGCCGCGGTGTCAGCGCTGGGCGCGCTGGCCGCGCGTCCGGTCATCCAACGCCACCGGCGTCGGGCCGCCGCGCTGCCGGCGCGGTTCGGGGTGGACGCCGTCGAGGGATCGCTGGGCATCGTCATCGAGCCGGTCGACGACGAGTCCGGTCTGATCAAGGTGGCCGGGGAGCTGTGGTCGGCGCGGGTGCCCCTGGGCGTCGCGCCGATCGACGTGGGGTCACATGTGCGGGTGGTGAGCGTGAGCGGGGCGACCGTTATGGTTCGGGAGCACGCGGGCGAGGACAAGGAGCTGAGTCAGTGACCGAGATTCTCATCGGGGCGGTCGCGCTGATCGTCATCGTCGTCCTGGCGCGTTCGGTGCGGATCGTGCCGCAGCAGCGCATGGACGTCGTCGAACGGCTGGGCCGTTACCAGCGCACCCTCGGCCCCGGCCTCAACTTCCTGGTGCCGTTCATCGAGGCGGTACGCACGAAGGTCGACATGCGTGAGCAGGTCGTCAGCTTCGAGCCCCAGCCGGTGATCACCAGCGACAACCTCGTCGTCTCCATCGACACCGTCCTGTACTTCAAGGTCGTCGACCCGGTGCGCGCCACCTACGAGATCTCCAACTTCCTCCAGGCCATCGAGCAGCTCACCGTCACCACGTTGCGTAACGTCATCGGCTCGCTCGACCTGGAGCGTGCGCTGACGAGCCGGGACCAGATCAACCAGCACCTGTCCAGCGTGCTCGACGAGACCACCGGCCGCTGGGGCATCAAGGTCACCCGGGTCGAGCTGAAGGCGATCGAGCCGCCGGCGAGCATCCGGGACTCGATGGAGAAGCAGATGCGGGCCGAGCGGGACCGCCGCGCCGCGATCCTCAACGCCGAGGGCCACAAGCAGTCGCAGATCCTCACCGCCGAGGGCGAGAAGCAGGCGGCGGTGCTGCGCGCCGACGGCGACCGGCAAGCCCGGATCCTCCAGGCGGAGGGCCAGGCCAAGGCCATCCGCACCGTCTTCGAGGCCATCCACACCGCCAACCCGAGCCAGAAGGTGCTGGCGTACCAGTACCTTCAGGCGCTGCCGCAGATCGCCAACGGTCAGGCCAGCAAGATCTGGATCGTGCCGGCCGAGCTGACGAAGGCCCTGGAAGGCATGGGCGGCGCCCTGGGCGGGCTGGCCAACATGGTCGGCGACCTCCCGGTCGCCCCGCTCACCGACGCCGAGGCCAGCGCCGAGGCCAGCCAGGCAGCCGAGGCCGCCGCGGCCGCCGCCCGGGAGGTCGATGACGCCGTCCGCGCCGCCGAGCGGCAGGTCACCGGCGCGAGCGTCACTCCCGTCATCGACCCGGAACCGCCCCGCGGCTGACGGTGTTCACGATCGACGAACCCGTCGACCCCCGGGTCGGCGACTACCGCGAGCTGACCGACGTCGCCCTGCGGACCCGCTGGGAACCGCCGCACGGCCTGTTCATCGCCGAGGGGGAGCTGGTGCTCCGGCGCGCGCTGCGCGCCGGGTACCGGCCCCGTTCGTTTCTCATCGACGCCAAGCGCGCCGGGCAGCTGGCTGACCTGGCCCAGCACGACGCCCCCGTCTACACCGGCACGCCGGAGCTGCTGGAACAGGTGACCGGCTTCCACGTGCACCGGGGAGTGCTCGCCTCGTTCCACCGCCGCCCCCTGCCAAGCGTCGCCGAGGCGATGGCCGGGGCGCGGCGCCTGGCGGTGCTGGAGGACCTCAACAACCACACCAATCTCGGGGCGGTGTTCCGGGCGGCCGCCGCGCTGGGCGTCGACGCGGTGCTGCTGTCACCGTCGTGCGCCGACCCGCTCTACCGCCGCAGCGTCCGGGTGAGCATGGGCGAGGTGTTCGCCGTCCCGTACGCCCGACTGGAGACCTGGCCGGACGGGCTGGGCGAGGTCCGGGCAGCCGGGTTCACCGTGTTGGCGATGACCCCCGCGCCGGACGCCGCCCCGATCCACCGGCTGCCGGCCGTCGACCGGGACCGCACCGCCCTGCTCATCGGCGCCGAGGGCCCCGGCCTGTCACCGGCGGCGATGCGCGCCAGCGACCGCCGGGTGGTCATTCCGATGCGCCGCGGCGTCGACTCGCTCAACGCCGCATCCGCGGCCGCCGTAGCGTTCTGGGAGCTGTCCCGCGACGACGGCTGAGCGCGGCGCGCTCAGCCGCGGGTACGGCCACGGCCATGCGCCGTCTCGTGCTCGCCGACTGCCGAACGTCTTCCACTGTGGCGTGGCGGTCGTTGCGCCCGGGCGCCTGCTTTGGCATGGTGCGGATGCCGGCGCGTGGCGCGCCGACGCTCGGAGGTGGACGGACAGGTGATGGGCCCATCACACGCCCTGTCGGGGGCGGCCGTGTGGCTGGCGGGATCGTGGGCGGCCGACCACTTCTGGGGCTTCCACCAGCGGCCGGCGGCGCTGGCAGTCGGCGCCGCGGTGTGCGCCGGGGCGGCGCTGCTGCCCGACCTGGACATGTCCGGGAAGGTGACGGCGAATCGGGGCGGCGCCACCGTGGCCCGGGCGTTCGGGATCTTCACCCTCTTCCTGGCGGAGGTCGTGGAGAAGCTGTGCCTGTTCATGTACCACGCCACCAAGATGAAGAAAGATCCACATCGGCGTAACGGGCACCGCACCTTCACCCACACGCTGCCATTCGTCGCCCTGGTCGGTTGGGGGACCACCTGGCTGTGCGTGCGGTACGGCAAGCCGGCGGTGATCGCCATCCTGTTCGTCATGATGGGTCTGGCGTTGCGCGGGTTGTTCGACCGGTGGGCCGAGCGATCGGGGTGGCTGGCCGTCACCGCGGCCTCGGCGGTCGCGGCGTACGCGGCGTACCTCACGCTGCCGGGGGAGCGGTCCTACCCGGAGCTGGGGTTCGCGGTCGCCGTCGGCTGCCTCACCCACCTGCTCGGCGACCTCATCACCAGCGCCGGCATCCCGATCCTGTGGCCGCTGCCGCTGGGCCGCCGCACCTGGCGGATGATCGGGCTGCCGAAGGCGGTGGCGGTACGGGCCGGCGGCCCCGTCGAGGTGGTGGTGCTCCGCGGCGCGATGCTGATCGTCACCGGGCTCGCGGCGTTGGCGCTGCTCGCGCCGGCCGCGGCCCAACGCTGGCTGCCCAACCTGTAGGGCCGCGCAGGGCGCCGATTCGGGCCGTTTGGCCTGCCCTGAGCGTGTTGATTGCCGACGCCGCCGCCAGTAAGGTCAGCCTCGCCTAAACGACCATCCTAGGAGACGCCATGCGCAACCCGCGCGCCCTGGCGCTGGCGGTAGCCGGCGCTCTCGTGCTCAGCCTCGCGACCGCCTGCACCGACGGGGGCGACGACAAGGCGCTCACCGTGTACAGCGGCCGCAGCGAGAAGCTCGTCAAGCCGATCCTGGAGCAGTTCACCAAGTCCACCGGCATCAAGCTCAACGTGCGCTACGGCGACACCGCGCAGATGGCCGCCCAGCTCCTGGAAGAAGGCGACAAGAGCCCCGCCTCGGTCTTCCTCGCCCAGGACGCCGGCGCGCTCGGCGCCGTCAGCAAGAAGGGCCTGTTCACGGAGCTACCCGACACCGTTCTCAACAAGGTGTCGGCCCAGTACCGGGCGAACAACAAGCAGTGGGTCGGCCTCACCGGCCGGGCTCGGGTGCTGACCTTCAACCCGACCAGGGCCCCCTACCAGAAGCTGCCGAAGTCAGTGTTCGAGCTGACCGGTCCGCTGTGGAAGAACAAGGTCGCCATCGCCCCGACCAACGCCTCGTTCCAGTCGTTCGTCACCGCGATGCGCCTCCAGCACGGCGACGACCGCACCCGCAAGTTCCTCACCGACCTCAAGGCCAACGGCGTCCAGATCCGGCCCAACAACGACGCGATCGTCAACGACGTGCACGACCAGAAGGTCGCCGCCGGTCTGGTCAACCACTACTACCTGTTCGAAAAGTCCAAAGAGGTCGGCGTGGCCGTCCACCTCCAGCCGGCCCGGATGCACTTCTTCGCCCCCGGCGACGTCGGGTCGCTGGTCAACGTCTCGGGCATCGGCGTGCTGAAGACGTCCACCGGCGAGGACGCGGTCAAACTCGTCGACTACCTGCTCGGCGCCGACGCGCAGACCTACTTCGCCAACAACACCTACGAGTACCCGATGGCGCCCGGCATCCCGCTGGCCGAGGGCATGCCGGCGCTCGACACCCTCAAGGGACCGGCGATCGACCTCAACAACCTCGACGACCTGGCCGGCACGGTCGCCATGCTCAAGGAAGTTGGCCTGGCCTGACCGCGACCGCTGACAGCGCCGGGCGGGGCCGACCCAACGGCTCCGCCCGGCGCTCGCGCGCTCGCACGAACCTCCGCCGGTTGGCGCCCCGACCGGCGCTGCTCCTCGCCTCGACCGCCGCCGTCGCCGTCGGCGTGCTCCCGCTCCTATACCTTGCCGTCCGCGCCCACGACGCCGGCTGGGAACGCATCCTTGACGAGATCGCCACGGCGCGCACTCTCACTCTCAGCCTGCGTAGCGTCGCGTTGGCGGGCGTCGTCACCGCGGCCAGCGTCGTCGCCGGACTGACAGCCGCGTACCTGGTCACCCGGACCGACCTTCCCGGACGCCGGGCGTTCGGAGTCCTCGCCGCCCTGCCGCTGGCCGTCCCCACCTACGTCGCCGCGTTCGCCTGGACCTCCACCATCGACGGCTTCGCCGGTTTCTGGGCCGCCGCGCTGGTCCTCACCCTGGCCTGCTACCCGTACGTCTACCTGCCCGTCGCCGCGGCCCTCGCCGGCGCCGACCCGGCCGCCGAGGAAGTCGCCCGGTCCCTGGGACGCGGCCCCTGGCAGGTCTTCGTCGGGGTCACCCTGAGGCTGGCCCGCCCCGCGCTCGCCGCTGGGGCGCTGCTGGTGGCGCTCTACGTCTTCTCCGACTTCGGCGCGGTGTCGCTGCTGCGTGTCGACACCTTCACCCGGGCCATCTTCACCGCCTTCAGCCTCGGCTTCGACAGCACCGGCGCCCTCGTCCTGTCGACGGTTCTCGTGGCGCTCACAGCGCTGCTCGTCGGCGGCGAACTGGCCACCCGCGCCCGCGGCGCCCGATACGCCCGGCTCGCCGGATCAGCCCGCCCACAGACCCGGATCAGGCTCGGCCGCTGGCGTTGGTCGGCGCTGGCCGCGAGCGCCGCGCTGGCGGCGCTCGCCCTGGGCGTCCCCGCGTTCAGCCTGCTGCGCTGGTCGGTCGCCGGGGTATCCCGGCCCGGGACGATCGCCGAGATCGGCCAGGCCGCCGGAGCGTCCCTGGCGGTGGCCGCCGCCGGCGCCGGCCTGACGGTGCTGCTGGCGTTGCCGGTCGGGCTGCTCAGCGCCCGCGCTCCCGGCGTCGTCGCCACGGTCCTGGACCGGATCACCTACCTGGCGCACGCCCTGCCCGGCCTCGTCATCGGGCTGTCGCTGGTCTACTTCGGCATCAACGTCGCCTACCCGCTCTACCAGACGGTGTGGTTGCTGGCGCTGGCCTACGCCACGCTATTCCTGCCGTTGGCAGTCGGCTCGATCGCCAGCGCCGCCGGCCAGAGCCCGCCCCGGCTGGAGGAGGTCGCCCGGTCGTTGGGGCGCGGGCCGTGGGCGGTGCTGCGCACCGTCACCCTCCCACTGACCCTGCCCGGAGTCGGCGCGGCGGCGGCGCTGGTGTTCCTGGCCGGGATGAAAGAGCTGCCGGCGACCTTGTTGCTGCGCCCCACCGGCATGGACACCCTGGCCACGCAGCTGTGGACCCAGACCGCCGTCTCCGCCTACGCCGCCGCCGCCCCCTACGCAGCCCTGCTGGTCGCCCTCTCGGCGATCCCCACCTGGGTCCTCGCGGCCCGCACCGGAGTGCTCGAACGTGGAGCTGCCTGATGGCTGAGCTGACAATGACCGACGTCCGTAAGTCCTACGGTCCGGTATCCGCGCTGACCGGGGTCGACCTGCGCGCGCCCGAAGGCTCGTTGACCGCGGTGCTCGGCCCCTCAGGCTGCGGCAAGACGACCCTGCTGCGCTGCGTCGCTGGGTTCGAACGAGTCGACGCCGGCGCCATCACCGTCGCCGACCGGACCGTCGCCGGCCCCGGCACGCACGTCCCGCCGCACCGGCGCCGGGTGGCCGTCGTGCCCCAGGAGGGCGCGCTGTTCCCGCACCTGAGCGTCGCCGCGAACGTCGCCTACGGGCTGGACCGGCCCGCTCGCCGCAGCGGTCGGGTCGAGGAGGTCCTGGCCCTGGTCGGCCTCGCCGGATACGGCGCCCGGATGCCCCACCAGCTGTCCGGCGGTCAGCAGCAGCGGGTGGCCGTCGCCCGCGCGCTTGCCCCACGGCCGCCGCTGGTGCTTCTCGACGAGCCGTTCAGCGCCCTCGACGCCGCCCTGCGCGGCGGTCTGCGCCGCGACGTCCGGGAGGCGCTGCGCGCCGACGGCGCCACCGGCATCCTGGTCACCCACGACCAGGGCGAGGCGCTGTCGATGGCCGACCAGGTCGCCGTCATGCGCGCCGGAGTGATCGTGCAGGCCGGCGCCCCCGCCGCTGTGTACCGCGACCCGGTCGACGCCTGGGTGGCCAACTTCCTCGGCGAGGCGGTGCTGCTGCCGGCCACCGTCGCCGGCAACGCCGCGCAGTCCGCCCTCGGGCCGCTGGCGCTGGCCGCCGCGACCACTGCCGGTGGGCACGTCACCGTCCTGGTGCGGCCCGAACAGATCCGCCTCGACCGCCCAGGCGCCACCGGGGTGCCCGGGGTGGTCCTGCGCCAGGACTTCCACGGGCACGACGCGCTCGTCGTCATCGGTCTCGCCGACGACGTCACCGTGACCGCCCGGGTGCTCGACGCCGTCCCCGCGGTGGCCATCGGCGACAGGGTCAGCCTCACCGTCGTCGGCCCGGTCCGGGCCTTCGCGGCCTGACCCCGCCACAACCGCGACGTGGCGCGGGACCGTTCACGCCGGGTAGGCGTCGTGGACAGCCGTCAACGCCCACCTCATCCGGGACGCCGCCGTCTCCGGGTGCTCGCCGTACTCCTGGGCCACCAGCGCCGCGCAGCCCACGACGCCGAACGCGTCGATGCTGTCACTCACCGCCGCCCGCACCGCCTGCGCGCTCGGCTGCTCCGAGCGTTGCGCCGCGGACACGAACAACGCCTCGACCCTGGTCTCATCGATGGTCTGGGTAGACATCCTCGTCACCTTCCGAACCTTGCCTTCGCTGTGCCGTCAAGAGCGCCGAACGACCCGACTGATACCCGGCCCCGCGTTATGGTGGCGGCGGTTCGACCTCACCACGGACGGGAGTCACCGTGACCGACCAACGACCGGCCCCACGCCGCGGCCGGCTCTCCGCCGCGGGCGCCGGCGTCGCTGTCGGGGTGCTTACCAGCCTGGCGGCGTTCGGTTGGCGGCGCTCGCATCGCCCGGCGACCACGCCGCCGGGCGATGTCGACGACGATCTGCGGCGGCGCGAACGGGATCTGGACCGGGCCCGCACCGAGTTCATGACGACCGTCTCACACGAGCTGCGCACCCCGCTGACGAACATCTGCGGTTTCCTGAGCATGTTGCGCGATCCGGAGACCGGCCCGCTGACGTCGTCGCAGGACCACATGCTCGAGGTGGCCGAGCGCAACGCGAACCGACTGCGGTCGATCGTCGACGATCTGCTCGTGCTCACCCGGGTCGAGGTCGGCGCGTTGCATGGCAGCCGGCAGGAGGTCGACTACGCCTGGCTCATCAGCTCCGCGGTGGCGGCCAACGCCTCGGCCGCCGGCGCCGCCGGCGTCACCGTGCACACCGGGGTCGCCCCTGGGCTCACCGGCCGGGCCGACCCCGAACAGATCGATAAACTGTTGGCCAACCTGCTCAACAACGCGGTCAAGTTCACGCCACGCGGCGGCCGGGTGGACCTCACGGCGTCCCTGGACGGGGACCGGGTCGTCATCACGGTCGCCGACACCGGCATCGGAGTCCCGCCAGCCGACCAGGACGCCCTGTTCACCAGGTTCTTCCGCGCCAGCAACGCCGTAGAGAAAGCGATCCCTGGGACGGGCCTGGGCCTGCCGATCGTGCGGGCCATCGTCGACGAGCACGGCGGCGAGGTGCGGCTGACCTCAACGCTCGGCGCGGGCGCCGCCGTCACGGTGCGGCTGCCGGTCGACGCCTGACTGCCGCCACCGCAGCGGTCCCGGGTGGATTGTCCACCACCAGCGACGCCACCAGGACAGCTGGGAGCGCGCCCAGGCGACGTGCCCGACGGCCTGCGCGACGGCGATGTCCGCGTCCGGGGCGCTGACCGCGCCCGAGCCCGGCGGGGCGAAGGCCACCAAGTTCGCGGCGTCGGCGAGCCGCGTCACGGCGGGCCCGCCGGCGCACGCTGTCAGCTCCGCGACCGCGGTGGCGGTCAGGTGGGGCGCGGGCGCCCGGCCGCTGAGCCGCAGGGCGTCGTGCAGCTCCTGCCAGGCGCCGGCGACCCGGGCCCGGGGGTCAGCCGTTCCGAGGCGGCGACGGGTCAGCCGCCGCCTCGCCACCATCGACGCTCCCGCCGCCACGGCCAGCGCCGCCACGGCCAGCGGCGCCGCCAGGGCGCCGGTGGGAACACCGTCGCCCGCCGGCGCGGCGGCCGTGGCCGGCGGGGCGCCGGGCGTCGGCTGGGGCGGCTCCGCCGGCGACGGGGGCGCCGAGGGCGGGGGAGTGGTGGGCTCGGGCCTGGGGCGGATGTCCGACTCGGGCCGGCGTGGCGGCTGGTCGGCGCGCGGCAACGGGTCGAACGGCGTCCAGCCGACGCCGTCGAAGAGCACTTCGGGCCAGGCCACCGCGTCGGCGCCGCGCACGGGGCCGCCGCCGGCGGGGACGCGGAACCCGACCACCACCCGCGTGGGCAGCCCCATCAGCCTGGCCAGCACCGCGAACGCGGCCGCGAACTGCTCGGACGCGCCGCGCCGCCCGCCCGCGTGGGCCGGTCCGAACAGGAAGAACGACAGGTTCGGGTACGCGTGCCCGCTCGGGGCGTCGGCGGCCAGCCGGTACCGCCCGCTCAGGTGCCGCTCCAGCGCTGTCGCCCGCTCATACGCAGTGACGGCGTCGGCGCCGATCCGGTCGGCAAGCTCGGTCAACTCGGCGGGCGCCCCGTCGCCGACGGTCATCAGCGCCGCCGCCCGCTCGTCCTGCGGGACGGCGGCGTCCGGCAGCAGGCCGGCTGGGACCGGCCGCACCGCCGACCGGGCGGTGTAGCGCACCCCGGGGCTGAGCGGCTCAGGACACAGCAGGGCGCCGCCGTCCGGATCGAACGCCACCCGCACCCCTTCGACCGAGCGCGGCGCAGCGGCGGCCGGCAGCAGCCGTCCGTCCAGGCCGGTGATCGTGAACTCCTGGGCGACGGCGCCCGTCGGGTCCGAGACTTCGTCGGCAGGTGGCGGCAACGCCCTCCCCGCCGTGCGGAACGTGGCTCCCAGCTGCCAGGTCACCCCGTCGTAACGGGACAGTGTGGCCAGGCGCAGCCGGTTCGGGGCGTCGGCGCCGCCGGTGAGGCGCACCTCGAACAGGCTCTGTTCCGGCCGCAACGCCCAGCCGGAGAGGCGAACCAGCGGGTTCGCCTCCAGCGCGTCCAGCCGCGGCGGGGTGACATGCCGGCGCGGGTCGCCGGGCCGGTTGTCGACGAGTCCGGCCGCGGGAACCGCCACCGCCGCCGCTGCGCCAAGCGCCGCCCCTGCGGCGACCAACCGGCCCCAACCGGCTCGCTGCCGCGCCGCGCGCAACAACCCCGAACCGCCATCACCCGCCACCCGGACGTCCCCGGCCGCCGGCCCGCCCCCCACGGTGGCATGCCCGCTGGCGACCCCCGCCAGGGCCACGTTCAGGCCGAGCACGCCCACGACGGCGACGGTCAACGGCATCGCCGGCGCCGCGTTCGGCCCAACCAGATACAACGCGCCGCCGAACAGCGCGAGGGCCGGCACGGCGCTCAGCAGCGTCCGGCCGCCGCGGATCGCCAGCTCAGAGCCCACCAGCGCCGCCAGCCAGGTCGCCATCACGGGAATGACGACAGTGTCCGGCTGCGGGGTCACCGGGATCATCGCCGTAAGCATTCGTGGCGCCCCGTTGGCCAGCGCGTCGCCGGTGATCTCGACCAGCGGGCCGGGCACGTCGGCGCGGGCAGCGCTGACCGCCGCGGCCACCAGCACATAACCGACCATCGCCACTACTGACACTGGGCCCACCGACCAGGTGGCGGCCCGCCGCAGCGCGACGCTCACCCCGGCCGCCCCAAGCGCCGCGCCGGCCACGAGGAAACTCAGCAGCGAGCCGTCATAGACGCGATCGAGGCTCAGCCCGGCCAGGACAGCGACGGCGACCAGGGCGGCCAGACGTATCACCACTGGCGTCGCTGCCAGGCCGCCGCGAACTGCTCGCTGTCGCGTACCCGAATCACCGAGGCGTCCGCGCCACCGTCGGCGGCGGCTCGGTCGTCGGTGAGCCGTTCGTCGAACAGGACGGTGAGGGTCGTCGGGAAACGACGGCCGGCGGCGGTTGCCTGCGCCGCCGCGTCCTCGCCGCCCGGTCCGGTGAACACGACCAGCGTGTCGCCGCCGCGCCGCCACCGCAGCCGAGCGACCGCCTCGCCGATCCCGGCGCCACCATCCGGGGCGGCCTCCGCGAGCAGATCCAGCTGGCCGCGCAGATCGCTGTGTCGGCCCCGCCCGCCGACGCTCGCGCCGGTCACCGTGCTAAGCGTCGCCGCGATCCCGTCACCGCACGCGGCTGCGACCACCGACGCCGCCGCCTCACAGGCCGCCTCAAAGTCCACTGAGACCCCGACGCGCGGGCCAGGGTAAGCCGAGCGACGGTCGTCGAGCAGCAGCATCAGGTGCGGCAGGCTCGCATCGACGTGTTCGCGGACCATGAGCCGGCCGATCCGGGCGCTGGTGCGCCAGTGCACCCGGCGCAACTCGTCGCCGACCACATAGTCGCGCAGCGCGGCGAAGGTGATGCTGCCGTGCTGGGCGCCGTCGGCCAGTCCGTCCAGACTGCGCGTCGAGCCAGCCGGCCCGCCGACCAGCGAGCGCCGCCGCGGGTAGACCCACACCGGGGTCGTGCCGCCAAAGTCCTGCCAGGACGCCAGCAGGCCGAGCGGGTCGCCGCGGCGGACCCGCAGCGGCCCCACCCACTGCCGACCGCGTTGGTCGGTGACCACCGGGTAGCTCACCTCGGCGACGGCGCCGGGGCGCAGGCCGACCACCGGCGCCGGCGTCAGCGTGTCGCCGCAGCGGTCCCAGGCGACCATGGTCGCCGGGCGCCACCGGCTGACGTTGCGCACCGTCAGCTCAACCGCGCACCGCTCTCCCCGGTCCACCCGCTGCGGGCTGACCTGGCGGTCGACCTGGAGCGCCGGCCGGCACGCCGCCTGCGCCGACGCCAACGCCAGGGTTGCCGTCGCCGCCAGCCCGAGCGCCACCAACTCCACGTAGTCCAGCCCCAGGCCGGCCGTCAATGCCACGGCCGCTCCCGCGCCAACGCCCCACCCGCGTGCCGTCAGCCGCATCAGGCCGCGGCCGGGGCGGGCGCCGGGAGCGCGGCCACCACCTCCTGCAACACCGCCTCGGCGGTCGCGCCGCGCAGGTGGGCGTCCGGGGTGAGGAGCAGCCGGTGCGCGAACACAGCCGGGACCAGCGCCTGAAGGTCCTCGGGGACGACGTAGCCGCGGCCGTGCAACAGCGCGTAGACGCCAGCGGCGCGGGTCAGCGCGATGACCCCGCGCGGGCTCACGCCCAACCTGGTCTGCGGGTGCCGTCTCGTCGCCGCCGCCAGCCGGACCGCGTACGTGTAGAGCGGGTCGGCGATGTGGACGCCGGCGGCGAACGCGCCCATCTCGGCAATCGCCGCGGTGTCGGTAACCGGGCTCAGGCTCTCCGGCGAACGCCCGGCCGCCCCGCGTAGCACCTCAACCTCGGTCGACTCGTCGGGATAGCCCACCGACAGCCGCATGAGGAACCGGTCGAGCTGAGCCTCGGGCAGTCGGTAGGTGCCGTCCATCTCGACCGGATTCTGGGTGGCCACCACCAGGAACGGCCGAGGCACCGGGTGCCGCGCCCCGTCCACGGTGACCAGTCCCTCCTCCATCACCTCCAGCAATGCCGCCTGCGTCTTCGGCGAGGCCCGGTTGATCTCGTCGGCGATGACGATGTTGGCGAACACCGGCCCGGGATGGAATTCGAACTCGCCGGCGCCCTGGTGGAACACGGTCACGCCGGTGACGTCCGAGGGCAGCAGGTCCGGCGTGAACTGCACCCGACGCCACTTCCCCCGCACCGCCGCGGCCAACGCCCGCGCCAAAGTCGTCTTGCCGACGCCGGGTACGTCCTCCAGCAGCAGATGCCCCTGGGCCAGCAGGGCGGTGACGGCGAGCCGAACCACCTCAGGCTTGCCCAGCACAACCTGCCCTACACTGTGGCACAGCCGGGCGCCGACCTCGGCGAACGCGTGAACGTGGGCGTCTGGCAGCGGATCGGTCGGTGTCACGGTGGTCCCTATTGCTCAGCAGCTCGGAAGATCGTTGATCTTGTCGCCGTTCTCCAGGTTCAACCAGATGAACGGGATGTAGCGCCTGGCGTCCCCGAAGGTGATCTGTACCCACATGTCGCTACGCTTGTCGTTGTTGTAGCCGGTGGCGCTCAGCGTCGCCCCGTCGCTCTGGTCACCGTCGCTGCCCCTGCGCTTGCAGAACGCGCGGAACCGGTCCCCGGACCTCACCGTCCCCACACCCTCCGAACCGTGTTGACGGGCCCCCGAATACACGCCGATGCCGCGGTCGCAGTACCCGCGGTTCGGTCCGGCGCTGTCGTCGCACGCCACCTTCCCGAACAGGGCCAGGGTTCTGCGTTCGCCCTTGATGGAGACCTCGCCAGCGGCATTACGGGCAAAGACCTGGTACCTGTACGTCTCACCCGGCGTCAGTTCCCTCACCGGCCCACCCCGGCAGTCGAACTCCTTCCGCGCCCCGCCGTTGAGACTCACCTGGCAGGTGGCCGCATTCGTCGTCCGCAATGGAATGGTGATGACGCTGTAGGCGTTGCTGACCTTCAGGGGCACGATCGTCGGCTGTGGAAGGGTCTGCGCCAGGGCGCTCGCAGCCCTGCCGGCTCCGGCCTCGTTACGCGCCAGGACCCGCACGCTCACCCGCTCCCCGTCGCCGAAGCCGTCGACCTGCGCTGACAGCCCCGCGACCTCGACCCTGCGCCCATTCGCCGCCACCTCGTACCCGGTGATCGGTTTGCCGTTCTCCTCAGCCGCGCCCCAGGTCAGCGCGATCGTCCCCTTCTTGTCGCTGACAGTGCGGGCCCGCAGCTGCTTCGGTTGCCCGGGCACGCTGAACGGACTCACCGAACCGCTCTGCGGCGACGCCTTCGAGCTGGCGCCCCTGTCATTGACCGCGGCCACCGTGAACGAATACTGCCGGCCGTACTCCAGCCCCTTGACCCGCAGCGACATCGTCCGGCTGGCGCCGACCTGCTCCGAGGCCCCCTCGGTGACCGCCGTCACCGAGTACCGGACGATCCGCCGGCCCTGGCCGTTGGCCCTCGGCCAGCCCACGGTCACCGTGCCGTCCGGTCTCGGGGACGCCGTCACCGACTCCGGCGGGTCCGGAACGTCCCGGGTGGGCATCACCGGGTTGCCGAACCGCTTCGGGCCCGGGCCCTTGGCATTCACCGCATGCACCGCGAACCGGTACGACTCTCCGTTGGTCAAGCCCTCCACCGTCAACTCGCGCTGCCGGGCGCTCACCTCGCGCGGCCCGCCCACCCCGGTCACCACGTACTTGAGCACCGGCCAGCCGTTCGGCTTCGCAGCCCGCCACGACACCCGAGCCTGCTCATCCCCGGCGGTCGCCGCCACTGCCGCCGGCGCGTCCGGCGGACCACGGCGTGGCTTCGGCGGAGGAGGGGGCCGCGGCGGGTCCGGCGGGGGGTCAGCGCCCAGGACCCCGTCGGCGTACTTATCCACCTCGGTGGCCTGATGCTGGTCGTTGACCACCTGCGCCGTCGACCCGTCCGGCGCGTTGATGAAGAGGCGACGCTCACGCACCTCCAGTTCCAACGGCCCGTTCGCGCCCGTGACCGACAGACTCGGCGCCGCCGAGCCCGCGGCGTCGAGCACATGCACCCGGCCGGCAGCGTCGTCCGGGCAGTAGAACCGTCCAGCCCACGGCACCGCCGGACGTAGCCGGTCGCCAGCGCCCGGGACAGTGAAGCTGCGCACCTGAGCGTCGGGGGTGACCACATGCACCGTCCGGGTGTCCGCGATGGTGACCGCGATCGTGTCGCCGACGATCCGCGGCGGCAGGGCCGCCGGGCCGTCAAGCGTCAACGGGGTCTCCCTGCGCTCGCCTCCGCGCAGCGACGTCAGCCGAGCGGACGTGCGGTTCAACACGGCCACCCCGTCGTCGAGGGCCGCCACCGCCAGGTCCTGCTGCGGCGAGGCGACCGCCTCGGTGCGCGTCACCGCCGGGCTGGCGTCGGCCCCGGCGGGCGTCACCGACACGACGGTGCCCTCGCTGGGCACGCCCACCCACAGTCGACCCGCTCCGTCGAAGACCCCGCCGGTGACGCCAGGCGGGAGACGCACGGGCTCGCCCACCGGCGTCAGCGTCGACGGATCGAGCTGACGGACGATGCCCTGCACCGAGTCCACGACGAACGCGCCGTCCTCATGCAAAGCCACCGTGACGCCGATTCCTGAGGTCGTGGGGGTTGTGGCGGTGGCCCGTAACGTCGCGAGATCAAGGGCGCTGACCCGCCCGGTGCTGATATCTCGCAGCAGGATGAGCCGGTCGGTCTGCGCGATCTGCACCCGGTGTCCGGCGGCGCCGGCCAGGTCCTGCCGGGTGTCTACCCTTCCGGTGACGCCGTTGACCCGGGCCAGCTCGCCCTTGACCGAGCTCCACAGCCAGGAACTGGCATCGAAGTTCGCCGCAGCGTGATCAGTCAGGCCCAGACCCAGCAAGGTCAGGCCCATCGCCGCCGTCACCGCCAGCGCCGTCGCTGCGGTCACCGCTCCGCCGCGCGGCCGCCACCGATGTGGACGTGCCTCGTTGATGGGGTTGTGCGTTTCCACACCGCCTCCGCAGGCTGAGCGTCGAAGTATTCAATGCATACGCCGCCGGCTCGTGCGCGACGCCTGGCCGGTTCGTGCGACGCGCTGCCGAGCCGCACGTGGGAATTCGGGTCGGCCAGGCGTCATCATAGGCGCGTCGTGGCGTTGACGGGAGCCCGAAGCCGAATGCCTGTCAACCGGTGAATCAACTGTCCGATGTGCATACCGGCGACGCCACGCCGAACCGCGTCGTCGAATAGATCGCCGCAACCTGGAAACAGTAGTCGCGGTCCGGGTTGAAGCCGGCAGCCGTATACCGCGCCGGCGCGCCGGCCGGAAGCTGGGCCAACAGCCGCAGCTCCTCCTCGGCGCCGCCTCCAGTGACCACATAGGTCGCCTGCCCGTCCGAGGGGTCTGACCAGGTCACCACAATCACGCCGTCGGCGCGGCGGACCGTGACGTCCGTCGGCGGCTCGCCTGTCGGAACGACGTTGCCCTGGCCGGCCGGGCTGCCCTGGCTGCCTTGGCTGGCCAGGCCGGCCGTGGTCGGCGCGGGCGTCACCCCACGGACCAGGGCCACGCCCGCCAACATTACTGCCGTGACAGCCGCCACGACAGCCGCCGACCCGATCACCACCCCGGCCCGCGCAGTACGTGCAGCCCTGCCAACATCCTCCCGCGGCGCATTGACCTGAGCCTGGCTAGGCTGGTATTGCCCAGGCTGAACCAGGTCAAGTTGGACTGGGGCGAGCTGGTCCTCAGCTGGTCTGCCCCGGTCGGGGAGACCTGGTTCAGGGCGCGCCAAGGGTTCTCGCGACGGCACCGCGAGCTCCGATGACCCGCCGCCGGCCGTCGGGCGACCGGCGGCCGGCAGGGCCTGCGGCGTCGTCCCGTAGCCTCCGTGGCGGGAAATGGCGTCCAGAACGGCAGGGTGGTGGGCGCCCAGCGCCGCTGGGCCGAACCGGGCTACCAGGCCGAAACTGCGCTTCGCCTCATGCCGGTTACCCAGCTCCTGTGCGACCAGACCCAACTCGTACGTCATCGTCAGCAACATCGGATGCTCGTCCCCGAGCGCTCGCTGAGCACTGCCGATCGCGTCCTCCAGCACTCGGCGTGCGCCCATCGGGTCGCCGGCGCCCCGATGGGCCTCGGCCAGACGCGCCGCCACGGCCAACACCCCAGGGTGCTCCGGCCCCAGTTCCGCGGTTCCGCTTTCGAATGCGGCGTCGAGCAGCGCGATCGCTTCGCCGAACCGGTTACCTGCGATGAGCCGGCGGGCGTGGGCGTCAGCGGCGGCGAGCTTTGCCGGGGTGGGGTCGGACACCCCTCACATGCTGCCGTCCGGGCGCTCGGCCCGCCAGCCCGGTCACGGTCGTGCCCATGCCCCGCCACGCCATAGGGCGCCGCGCGGCATGGGCATCAGAGGGTGTAATGTCATGGCTCGTGCGACTGAGCCGGCTGCCCGGCTGAGTTCCATTGGTGGCCCGGCGTGTTTATCCATATGTGGTCAGCAAAGGGCGAGAATCATCGCACAATGTCCGAGTGGCGGAATGGCAGACGCGCTAGCTTGAGGTGCTAGTGTCCTTTATCGGACGTGGGGGTTCAAGTCCCCCCTCGGACACCAGTTTGTGTCATCGGTGACACATCAAAGTGTATTACTTGGACACCTGTCGGGCGCGCTGACGTCCCCCGCAGGTGTCCCTCGACTCCCTCCCGGTGGTTGGGGTGGTCGGCATGAGGGCCGCTGCGGTGGCTCCGCTGATCCCACCCACGCGTGACCCTGATCGCCTTGCTGAGTGTGGTCCGCGCCGTGCGCCAGTACCTGCCGGGTTCCGCAAGATCCCCATGCCGCCGTTGCCGCCATCGCGTGAGCGGCGGTCGGTCTACGGGTTCACGGCGGTCAACGATCGGGGTCGGATCGCCGGGCAGGCGGTGATCGACGCGCTCGGCTGGCCGCCGGGGACGGCTGTGGCTGTCGCCGAGGCATCCGGGCTGATCGTCGTCACCGCCGATCCCGGTGGTGCCACTCGGGTGACCGCGCAGCGGCACATCCGGATACCGGCGGTGGTCCGCGCCTGGTGCGGGCTGGTCTCCGGCAGCTGGGCGCTGCTGGTGGCCGACCCCGACCACGGCCGGCTGGTGATCTATCCGCCGCCGGCGCTGGATG
The DNA here is from genome assembly GCF_039532605.1 of Pilimelia columellifera subsp. columellifera. Taxonomy (NCBI): domain Bacteria; kingdom Bacillati; phylum Actinomycetota; class Actinomycetes; order Micromonosporales; family Micromonosporaceae; genus Pilimelia; species Pilimelia columellifera. The sequence goes on along the minus strand of NZ_BAAARY010000008.1, from coordinate 90,871 downwards.
CGCTGATCAACCGCGTAGCCGCAGCGGCCTTTGGCGGTGACCCCTCATGAACGCAACGCCGAACGCGGGCCGGGCGCAGGTGGACGCGGCGTTGGTTTTGCTGGCAGGGCTCGGGCTCACGCCTGAGGACCTGGTCGCCAGCTCAGCGGTCGCGGGCAAGCCGGTGCCGACGTTCGCCGAGTACGTGCCGCAGGTGGTGGCGGCGACGAACCCTGGAAGTTTGAAGACGTACGGGTCCTACTGGAACAAGGTCGTGGACCAGTGGGGGAGTCGAGCGTTGACTGAGCCGACCCCGTTGGAGATCCAGGAGCTCGGAAAGCGGCTACGCGCCGCCCGGTTACGTCGACGCAACGGCAGGGGCGGAGCCAGCAGTGAGGAGAACTACGTCGCCGCGATGCGCTGCCTATACAAGCGGGCGGTCGCCGACGGGTACCTCACTGAGGCCCAGAACCCGGCCGCGAAAGTGACCAAACCCCGCCGGCAGCCCAGCACCCGCCGGGCGTTACCCGACGCACGGCTCGCGGAGATCAACAAGGTCGCGTCCACGACAGGAGACGACCCCGCGTTGGACAGTCTGCTGCTGCGGCTGCACACCGAGACCGCATGCCGGCGCGGGGGAGCCCTCGCCGTCCGCCGCTGCGACCTGGATCCCAAACAGTGCCTCATCCGCCTACACGAAAAGGGCGGCACCCAACGCTGGCAGCCGGTGTCACCGACGCTGATGCGCTCGCTGCTGGCCCACTGGAACGAGCGCGGCAACCTCGACGACCGCAGCACAGAGCAGCTGCTGCGCTACAAGGATCGCCGGCCGCTCACCTACCGGCGGTATGACCACATGTGGGTTCGCATCGGCCAGCACCTGGACTGGGTGGACATCCAGGGGATCTCCACGCACTGGCTCCGTCACACCATCATCACTTGGGTCGAACGCTCCTTCGGCTATGCCGTCGCGCGAGCATTCGCAGGCCACAGTCAAGAGTCCGGCGACGTCGGAGCGACCGCCACTTACATCAAAGCCGAACTACACGAGATCGCGGCAGCAGTCGCCGCCCTAACCGGAGAGCCACATCCGTTAGCTGAAAACTAACCTCGCGACACCTTCGCGCTGAACCGGCTGCCTCAGAAAACGAGGCAGCCGGTTCAGCGTCCATGAAGGAGGCATCCTGCTGCCTCACCTCCCTAACAACCCGCTGCGTGTGAATCTACGGCTCGCCGCGGAAGAGTAAGTACTACTAGCAGGCCCGGTAGCCGACATGACCATCTTGGCGGAGAGCTGCCAGCTGGCGAGTTCCTGCACGTCCCTCGGGAACCCCGATCGATCGCGACTCCGCCGCCGCTGTGAACGCCGCGAGGAAGCGTCGAGTGTCCCGTCCTCCCACTCAGACGCCCTGTCGCCCAAGACCGTGGGCAGAAAGGCGGCGAAGTCTGCGCGTGACGAAACAGGGTGTAGTCGGCACTCGTCTCGCGCCCAGTCTCGTAGTCCATATCATCTGATGCCACCCTCGCTAACCTGCATGGGGCCCAGGAACGTCTGGGCGCGCTCTGCGGCAGAAGAGGAGACGGCTCGGGGAGGGAGTGGCTCAGTCAGCTACGCATCCATCGCGATGGCTCAGGCAACGAAGCCGGTAGCGGCAGCTACACCGCGTCGGCTCGCAGCGGGTCGCGGTGCAGCGGTCCAAGTACGAGTACCGTTCACTATCAGAGCTTGATGGCGCCCATCTACTTTCCTCGTTGAATATCGGCAAGCATCTCTATTTCATGATCGATGCGTTCGGCGAGGTCACTGACGAGTATCTCCAGCGGCTCAAATGTGTTTTCGATTTCAGCAAAAGCCGCGAACAGGTGAAACTTATCGGTGATGACTTGCATGCCTTCGACGGCGTGCCGCAATCTGTCGAGATCGGCGGCTTGGTACGTCAGCTCGAGGGCGTGGAGTTGATGTGGCGAGTCCGGCAGCGCGTTCTCATGGACCTGTGCGAGGCGAATCACCAAGTCCCGGTCAAAGCCCGCGAGCATTTCGCTGACCCACTCGACGTCCTCGTCGACTTTGTTTAGTCGGCTTGTTAGATGCGCACGGAGCGCTTCGTTGAGGCTGATCCCGTCTAGACCGATATCGTGTCGAAGTTTCGCGGCTATCGTAACGGATGAAGGCACGCCGCCCTTGTCGCCGGGATCGTTGTAGCGATCCAATTGAGGTGAGGCCCTTGGCCCGATGGGGTCATTAATCGGGTAGCCGTCGCCTCGCTCGAATAGGGAGCAGGCGAGCTCAAAGTAGAGCAAACCCGCAGTGTGGACGGTATCCTCACGGAGACGGTCACGGTGATATAGTTCGTTCCGGTAGCCATGCAGCTTCTTGAGTACCTTGCCCTCGACACCTTCGATTCGGCCATTTTCGATAAGGTAGTCGACCTTGGCATCGAAATAGCGCTCTAGCTTCGACCGCTTCGTTCTTGAAACGATAAGCGCCTTCACCCTATCGTGCTGTCTGCGCGCTTCCGGGTCATCGATGTGCGGGAGGACCTCCTGCCAGCGCTTAAGTAGCCGCTCATACATCGGGTTGTGGAACAACAGTGCTTCGACGTTAACGGAACATCATGATCTCAGCCGCGTTGTCCAGCAGGACGAAGGCCAGACGGGCGTGAACCGCTGTCTCGCGCTCCAACAAGTCCTTCGCCTCCTGAAGTTGCACCGCCATCAACTCGACTCGCGGTACTTCTGGACGGATGCCTGGCCAACTCATGAGTTGCTCCCTGCTAGCTGCTTGGTTGTTCGTCGCGTCAAGAAAGGGTGGCGCGCGCATCGCTCATGCCGAGGCGCGGCCGGCCGACCCACCAACATCACACGGCGCTTCCGAGCCGCCATCCATAGGGGATATTAGGTGTGTCCCAGCACAGGACGACGCTGAAGGGGCCTCACCACTGCCGCTGAGCCCGTGATCTTCAGTCCTTTTCCGTGGACTCGCAGGCTTCGACATCATCACTCGCGGTGCCCATCCCGTCAGAACCCACGCCCGCGTGTCGGGCCGAAACACCGCCCACGGCACAGTCCCCGTGCGTAGTTGCAGGTCGAGCAGCGTGCGCGCAAGCTCGATGGAGCAGGCGTCCATCGAGCCAGACATCGGCCGAGGCGCTGTGCTACCGATCTTGGTCGGTGGTGGGACAGGATGTTGGCCTGAGCCGGCCCGCCTAGCGAGAGTTCCTGTGACGTATACCGAGAAGACCCTGAGGATCGTCTGGACCGAAGCGGCGGGGAGGTGCTGCATCTGCCGCGTGCTGGTGCTGACGCCCGGCACCGAGACTGACGACCCGTCGGTCTTTGGTGAACTGGCACACATCGTCGCCAGGAAGTCAGGCGGCCCCCGGGCCGGCGGTCTTGACCCGTCCAAGCTCGACAGCCACGAGAACCTCATGTTGCTGTGCAACAAGCATCACAAGCAGGTAGATGACCAGCCGAACCACTTCACCGTGGAGAAGCTCCACCAGATCAAACGTGACCATGCCATTTGGGTGGCTTCGCAAGACAGCGATGAACGGCCGACGAGGTTCATCCCGGATCCGGCGTACCCGGCACCTAGGCAGTTGCTGGTCATCTTCAATGGGAACCAGCTCTGGCCGATGGTCCAAGCGTGCGTAGCGACCAGCTACATCGTCCCCGACCAAATCCCGGCAGAGGACGAAGACCTGATGGTCGAGTTCTTGGACCTGGTGAAGGACTACGGCGACATCGCGGAGGACCTTCACTCGATCCGCGAACAACGTGACGCAGCCAAAGCCCTCGGCGAGTACATCAGCCAACTCGCGGAGCGACACTACTTCGTTGGCGCATACATGAGGCGGCTCCTGCTGACCGGCGGGGCGAAGAAGGAGTCGTCCCCGTGGCCGGAACTTCACATCGAGATCCAACCCGCCGACCAGGCCCAGATTATGGACAAGAACGGCAAGTCGATCGGTACTACGGTTGGAGCTGTGAACCGTGAGGTCGCGCGCCTGATGTTCTTGCGGTGGCTTGAGGACTATGGCTCGGAGCATCCGGGCGAGCCGGCGCCGCTGGCCAAGTTCTTCCAAGAGGGCCGACCTGCAGGACGCCAGGAAGCGATGTGGCGGGACCTCATCCGGAGCCTGCGCACTGAGGGCTTGATCCTTTGCTTCGAGAGTCTGGAGTTTTGGTCGAGCAGCGCCACCCTCACCGACAAGGGCCGAGTGGTGACGGGAACCCGTGATTTGGTCCGGGTCATGTGAGAGTCATCGATGTGTGGGTGCAGCCGGCAGCGTAGCTGGCCGGGGTTTTGTAGCCCAGGGCTGAGTGCCTGCGCTGTTGGTTGTACTCGTGTTTCCAGTCGCCGATGATGACCTGGGCGTGGGTCAGGGACCAGAAGATGTTGATGTTGAGGCATTCGTCGCGTAGGCGCCCGTTGAACGACTCGATGTATCCGTTGCGCCAGGGCTGGCCTGGGGGTATGTAGGTCAGGCCGACGCGCTGGCCGGCCCAGTCGGCCATGACGGCGGACACGAACTCTGGCCCGTTGTCCGAGCGCAGTGCTGTGGGGTAGCCGCGGGTGGCGGCGATGCGGTCGAGTTCGGTGGCGAGGGTGTCGGCGGTGATGGATCTGGCGACCAGCCCGCCGAGGCATTCGCGGGTGTGTTCGTCCACGATCGACACGATCTTCACTGGTCGGCCGTCGGTGGTCGAGTCGAACTGGAAGTCGACAGCCCACACCCGGTTCGGGGCGTCGGCGGTGACGGGCTCGATGGTGCTGTGACCGGCGCGTTTACGGCGTCGGCGTTGCGGCACCCGTAGGCCTTCATCACGCCACAGCCGTTGGATCTTCTTGTGGTTGACCATCCAGCCTTCACCTCGGGCGTCGTGGTAGGCCCGCCGGAACCCCCACCGGGGATGTTTGCCGGCCCAGGCGCGTAGCCAGGACCGCAGCCCGGCGTCCGGTTCCGCGACTGTGTCGGCGGCCCGCTGGTGGCGTTGGGTCGATCGGTGCTGCCCGACCACCCGGCAGGCCAACCGCTGCGAGATCCCCAGCACACGCTGCAGATGTTCCACCGCGGCCCGCCGGCGGGTCGGGCTCAGAGGTTTCCCTTCGCGACCTCCCGCAACGCCGCTTTCTCCAGCTCAGCCTCGGCCAGCAACCTTTTGAGCGTGGAGTTCTCCCGCTCCAGATCCTTGAGCCGCTTGGCGTCGTCGGCCTTCAGCCCACCGAACTGGTTGCGCCACCGGTAGTAGGTCTGCTCGGAAACCTGCAGCTGCCGGCACACCTCGGGGATGTCCTTGCCCTCGGCCAGGAGCCGATCGGCGGTCTGCAGCTTGCGCACAACCTGCTCAGGGGTGTGCCGCTTCCTGATAGCCATAGTCCTCAAGCCTTCCTGCCCGCATCAGCGGGCCGCAAGACTCCCACACCACCCGGACCAAAATCACGGGGTCAGGTCAACCCACCGCCGACGCATGAGTAACGGCCAGGCATCAACCGCCGCTGACGGGTTACTGACGAGCGGGCTTCGCCTTGAGCGGTCAGGCGGGTCGGCGCATAGTCCGCGGCAAGAGAGTGAGTTGATCAATCCCTATGCGACTGCGGATGTCTTCGTTGTGCCCATTTGACGCCTGCGTTGTGCCGGCGGTGATGGCGACCTGAATCGTAAACAGGCTCGCCGGTGAGGGAGTATCCGTCTCGGTGTCACCGCGAGGTCACGGACTTGGTCTATCGTTGTGGTGCACGCCAGGTCCAAGAGCGCTGGCCCTCTCGTTTGTCCTAGCGAGAATAGGGACCAAGCACACTGAACCTAGGAGCCGCCGCCTTGTGGAACCAGGTACCACTTGACGCCTCTCTATACCGCAGCCCGTCGCAGGTCACGCCGGCCAGGGTCATCGGAAAGCTCGAGTTCCTGCCTTTGAATGAACTGCCGTGGGAGGACTTCGAGCGCATCCAGTGGCGCATCCTGCGTGATGTGGAAGGGCTGCGCTACGCCCAAATCTACGGCGAGCGCGGTCAGGCACAAGAGGGCCTGGACGTCGTCGCGCTGGCGCCGGACGGCGGTGGTGTCGGCCTGCAGAGCAAGAAATACAAGCGCTTCGGCCCGGCTGACCTCAAAGCCGCCGTGAAGAAGTTCCGGGATACCGAGCGACCCTTCACGATCGACCGCCTGATTATCGGCGTGAGCATCGACGTCAAGAGCAAGACCGTGCCGCCGGTGCTGGCAGCACTCCGCAAGGATCTCCATCCTATCGAGCTGGACCTGTGGGACCGGCAGGAGCTGTCGCTTCTGCTTCGCACAAGCCCGAACATCGTCGTGGAGTTCTTCGGGGAGGAGACGGCTCGGGCATTCTGCCTCCCGTTCGAGTTGGAGTCCGTGGTGGTGCCGTCCGTGGAGACGGTCGCTATCCGAGAGGCTTTGGCGCGGACGCCGGAGGAGACGACCGGCGCGGCCGAACTGCTGCGGGAGGCGCGAGCGCTAACCAACGATCCTGTGCGGGCGCTGGCCCTGATCGAGGAGGCTCAGGGAAAGCTGCGCGCGACGCCGTTCGGCGCCTACGCTGCGCAGTACGACGTGGAGCGAGGCCGGCTACTCGCGCGTGTCGGCCGCGCCGACGAGGCGGCGCGCCAGTGCCTCGACGAGTTCTGGGCGGCACTCGATCTCGGGCTGACGTCCACCGCCGATGTCGCTCACCGGCGACTGCGCGAACTCGTACGTGCTGGTGCGGCACCGTGGTTCACGCAGGTGGCGGGCGCGGCGTCGAACCTCTACTTCAACCCGCTCGGTGCCGTGGCGGACGTCGCGGGTATCGGCGAGGACGTCGATAGGGCACGCCTCGCAGCCCTGGCAGGAGAGGTCGCCGTCGCCAATGACGACCTGGCCGCGCTCTCCTCGCTGAGCGAGACACTCGCGTCCGCGATCGAGAGCGACTTCCGTGACCCTGTCCTCCGGACGCGGCTGCGCATGCTCGCCGCCGAGGCGACAGGCGACTGGACGGCGATTCTCGCCGACGCACGAAAACTGAAGCTGGGGTACGACCTGCTCGCCCTGGTGACGGCTCGTTACGCACGGCACCGGGCGCTGAACCAGAAGTTTAAGGACGCCGAGGCGCTTTGGGACGACGCCACCGGCGACGCTTCCTTGGCGCGGCGCTGGACCGACGCTACGACCTGGACGATGAGCCGCCGGGCTTTCCGCGAGTACTGGAATCCCTTCACTTCGGACGAGGCGCTGCCGTTGCAGAAGGCGCTGCTTGAGCTCGGACCTGCGCCGCGAATACTCGCGATCGCCGAGTCGGCATACGAGTCAGCCCTCGATGCGCTGCGGGCCGACCAGTTGCGCTCGGCAGCGATCTTCGCCCAGCGAGCCCTAAGGGACGCCGTCTCGGCTGGTGATTGGGAGGGCGAACGCGAGGCGAGGCGGGTCCTGGCGGCCGCGCTGGCGAAGGCGGACGAACCCGGCCTCGCGGCGGGACACCTCGCGCGGGCGGGTGCCGTCAAGGAGATCAAGGAGCTGGGCAGACAGTTCGCCGACAGGTTCATCGACGTCACGCCGGAGCTGTCGGCGCCGAACTATTGGACGGTCGGCACCGCGTTCCGGCTGATCGAGCAGCAAGCCGACCTGGTGCCCGACGACGTGGTCGAGGTGATCTCCGAGCGGATCCTGATCGAGATCGCCGGTGCCGAGGCGAACGAACTGCCCGACATCCGCATGCTCGCGGTGTCGCGCTACAACGGAGCGATCGGCGCGCTAGCCGGCCTCGCTCACCGGCTCACGCCCGACCGCGCTGAGAAGGCGCTCGCGCACTTCGAGCAGCAGCCGCTCTTGGACGGCGAGCATTACCGGTTCCATGACCAGAACGAGGCCGTCGCGGTAGCCCGCATCGCCCTAGCGAGGCCGGAATTCGCGGAACGTGCCTGTACGCACCTGGTGAAGCTGCTCGCACGGTCGCAATCCGCGCGCAAACAGGTCGCGCAGCAAGCCGTGGACAGGTTCCTCGACGTCACGCGGCCGCTCCTCGCAGCGCTCGCGGCGAACGGCAACCACTGGGCGCGGGAGACGCTGGCGTTTCACGACACCGAAAGCGTGCCGCCGGAGCAAGCCGCGGCGGCCTTGGCCAGGCTCACGACCCCGCTCGTCCACAAACCCGGTGTCTTCACCGAGGGGACCAGCGCCGTCGGGGATTCGCTTCTCGTGCTGGGTCTGCCGGGCGATCGGCTCGACCCCGCCGTGTCGGAACTGCTGCGAAGGGCGGACGACAAACACGTCGGCGCCGCCGATCGGGGGGACTACCTCATCGCGGCCGCCAATCTCGCCCCGCAGCTATCCGCGGCGGATCGTAGCGAGCATTTCGCGGCGGCGATTCACGGTGCCTCGGCACCGCGGTCGTCGCTGCACGACGAGTGGGAGCAGAGGTTCTCTCACCGCCTCGGCGGCATGCGGGTGGTCCGGAACGACATGGACAGCCGCGAGCGGGCGCTCTTTCTCGCCGCGTGCCTGGCCGGCACCGATGGGCAGCGGGCGGTGGTGCGCGACCAGGCATACGAGCTGCTCGTTGACGCCAGCGAGTCCGGCTACTGGGTCACACGAGCACTCCAGCAGCTGGGCGACGCCATGCGCGAGGACGTCGGCTATCTGCTGACCCAGGGGTGGGCGCTGAGGTCGTTCGCCGCGATTCTCTGGGCGAGGCACGGGACGCCGGTTCAGACCGGGATGCGGCTTGCAACCGATTCCGACGTCAGGGTCCGGCGGACCTTGGCCGAGGCGCTCAGCGGTACGGAGCCGGACGAGGTCCGGCGGCCCGTTCGTGATCGTCTCGCCCAAGACCCAAGCTACAGCGTGCGAAGCGTGCTGGCCTGACATGCGGGACGAGCGCTCGGACTCGACGTCAACGCCCAGGCGAGCGAGTAGGAGCCAACAACCGGAGAGCAGCTGCGACGTTGCGTCGCGATCGAATCGCGGCAGTTGAGTGCCTGCCGAAGTACCACCAGTCCTAAATCTGCAATCTGCACTTGTACGCTGTATGGATGGCCATAGAACAGAGTGTTCCAGTACTTCGAACGGCGGTCCGATCAATTGATCAGGAGCTCGCCGCATTTGACACGGAGCTGCAGCAATACCGAAATAGGCCAAAGGACGGCAGCCCGTACCTGGCGGATGAGGCTGAATGGAACGGGTCTGACAATGTCGTTAGCGCGGCTCGTCGGGAGATACATTCGGAAGGGCTACACCACCTGGCTCTGATGGTGGAGAACGTCAAAGACCACCTCGTGGCACTGCGGGCGGTACTCGACGTAGGCGATAAAGCCGCACGGACGCCACTCTATGCCCATATGACTATCGGCCGCGTTGCCTACGAGGCTGCCGCCAAGATCGCGTATCTCCTGGACCCGAAACTGGATAGTCGCCAACGTCTACTCCGGGCGGCCATCATCGCCCGCGAGGACGCGATCAATGGCGCCAAAGCAGCGAGGACAGTCCCAGATCGCCTGTTGCACATTGCAAAGCCCGGTATCGACGCAGCCATGAAGCGTGTCCAAGATCTTTCCGATCGTCTCAGCCGAGCGGAAGTCAGTGAGCTAACCGGTAAGGACCAAAAAACGGTTGCGTATCTGGGAATCAACGGGGGCGTCCAGCAGCCAGTAAGTGTCAAGAATGCCAACTTGGTCGCGGACGCCTTTCCCGAAAAGGCCGGACTGTACCAATACGGTTCTGGAGTAACCCACAGCTGGCGGTGGATGCTCGGCGATGCCGAGGTGGGCGATGGCCTACTGGGCCCAGATCTTCTTGGCATTGGTGCGCTTGTGCAGACTTGCGTCAAGGCAGCTGGCATCGTGTCTACTGCCTACGCGACGTATTTCGGGTACAACTCGGAGGAATCCGATTCACGGCGTCGATTGCGAGTACGGGCGCTGGAGGTTTGGATGGAAGAGCACGTCCAGCAACAGGGCTTCCGGTGGGAGCGCTAATTTCTTGAGAAATATGGGTGGCCGCATAGCATAAGCAATCCGGACCCAAACTTCAACACTATGTTAGGTGGCCGAACCACCGCCAGGAGCCGGCATCGGCATCGGCATCGATTACCCAGATGCAGACTGATCAGCCGACCGCCCGCACCGTCGGCGGCAGTTGAGGGCGTTCGTTGGGGCGGGGTCGCCCGCGGGCCGCCGATCTTGTCATGATGGCTGCCATGTCGGTCATCTTCGTGCTGTCGCTTGCTGGTCTAGCCATCATCGACAGCACCAGCATCGGGACGCTATTCATCCCGGTTTGGTTACTACTCACCCCCGGCGGCATACAGGTCAGGCGCTTACTGGCCTACCTGGGGACGATCACGGCGTTCTACTTCGTCGTGGGTATGGTCCTCGTCGCCGGTGGCCCCCGCATCGCATCCGCCCTTGAGGTCCTGTGGACGCACCGGCTGTTGCTGATCGGCCAGCTCGTGGTCGGTGGTGCCCTGTTCGTGTTGAGCTTCTGGGTGGAGAAGCGCAAGGCCGCCGCGACCGCCCGCATCCTGCGGTGGCGGGACCGAGCCGTGACCGGCGCCGCCGCCGGGCCGGGTGGCCTCACTGGCTTGGCTCTACTGGCGGCCCTGGCTGAGGTAGCGACCATGCTGCCCTACCTGGGCGCGATCGGGCTGATCTCCACAGCCGACCTGCCGAACTGGTCCACCCTGATCCTGGTGGGCGGATACTGCGTGGTGATGATCCTGCCGGCGCTGGCGCTCTACTCGCTGCGTACCGCGGGCTTCGCCCGGATCGACAGGATTTTGGAACGCCTCAACACCTGGGTCGTGACCAAGGGCAGCGGCCTGTTGGGCTGGCTACTGGCCATAGCCGGGTTCCTGGTCGCCCGAGACGCCGCCGCCCGCCTATGGTTCCCCCAGCTCCTGTAGCGCTTCGCCTACGGCGATCCTGCTCGTCAGCAGATTTCGGCGCCAATCACCCTACAGTCGGCGTTGGCCAGCCATCACCACAGGTCCCGGACCCCACTCGCGGCCCGCGACGATGCGATGCGCTGAGCACTCTGCGGCAGGAGCGGACGTCCGCCGAGCGGGACAGTCGGCACCCTTTCGGTTTAGGTCCGCTCCTTTTCCTTGCTGTTCTACAGTTAACACATGTCGCCATCTATTACCGCTCAGCTCCGTCGCTACAACTTCCCGGCTGGTGCGATGCCAAACGGGCAAGACATGAGCTTTACCATGAGCGACTTGGCCCGGGCGCTATTCGTTACAGGCAGAGCCCCGGGCGATCGTTGGCGCTACGGGATGTCCTCGGTTCATGAGTTTCTGCATCGTACATCGCTCATGAGGGCGTACCTTCGCCGAACCTATAGGGGAACACTTGCTCGATCACGTCTTGCGCTTGAGCTAGATCGGTCGGAAAAGGTTGGGCTTTCGTATGCCTTGGGTCAGGCCGTAACCGGCATTCTTTGCACGGATGTCCTTAGAGCCGATTTTCTAATGCACGTGGATAGATACCAGAATCACTGGTCAATACAGTTTGGCCAGACTCGTCGACGCTCTGATCTCTTCGGCTTGACGCCATCGGGTTATCTGGTTGCCGAAGCTAAGGGGCGCTCTCGCAGTATGGAGAGTTCGATAATCCAAACCCTCCAAGCACAAAAGCGGTCCGTGCTTTCCATCGCTGGGCAGCCTCCGTACCTCGCCCTTGGGTGCGTTGCGTCGTTCCCAAATACGGTGGACCTTGAGGTTGACGCTTTTGATCCTGAAGAGATGGAACCCGAAGGGGTTCATTTAGAAATCAATGAGGACATGATGTTTCAGGCATTCTATGCGCCATACGCCCGAGCCGTAGAATTTGCATCTCACAGTCTCGATGGCCAGGAAGTGGTCTTGTCGGGCGATCTGTCCAATGGCACTCAGGTTCGACTACATAAAGCCATCTACTTGCGTACGACAGAGGCTGACGATGGTCGGATAGAGGGGATGGCAGAGGACATCCGGGACATCCATGCAGCGATTCAAACGCAGGAACTAGGACTGCGACCTGATGGCACGGCACTTGTGGCCGATTGGGTCAAAGAGCTATCGCTATCGGATTGGGAGGGCTGACCCAATCGTGGCCTTTTGTCTACTCGCATCGGCACGCGAGATCGCACTCAATTCGGCACGAGCGCGCATCCCACCGGTTGTCGGCTGCCTGTGGGACAACAACAGAGAGTGAGGGCCGGGCCTGAGCCTAGGCGCCGTCAGGTAGTCGCTCGCGCGCGAATGTCGAGAAACGGCCGCTTCTAACAACCTCTGGCGTTCGTGTTCGCGGACGTCATCATGCAAGTCCGCGCGTTGTCGGTGTCAACATGGGACACGTGAGTCATGAGACTGGTCGTTCGACCTACGCCGACCCTCGCGGTGTGCGGACGCGGGACGACTTCGCCACGTTCCTCGATGAGGTCTCAGCTGACCTCCGCGGCTCCGGTGCCGCGGAGTGGGAGAACGGAACGCTGGAGCGCTTCCTGGACGCTTTCGCTGCGGTGGCCGGGGCCTGCACCGTGGACCCGCCGGGGCAGGTGCAGGAGCGGCCGTCCTGGGCGCTGTTCGCTGAGCTGGTGAGGGCCGCGACCTACTACGAGTAGGGCCTTCCAGGTGCTGATTCTTGTCAGCGGGTCGTCGCGGCAGGGGCCAGTAGGGGATGGTGTTCGCCGGTGAGGGCTGCCAGGGCGGTGGTGATCTCGTACAGGTCGGCGCGAATGTAGGTGGTGGTCGAGCCGTGGGTGGTGTGGTCGTCGTGGCCGGCGTAGGCGCGGGCGACTCCGTAACCGAAGTGGCGCTCGACCCAGGTGAGGGTGGTGTGGCGTAGCCAGTGGGTGCTGATCTGTTGGGCAGCGACCCACGGGAGGTGTTGGCCGACTCGGTTCCACAGATGGTCGTAGCGGCGGGCGGTGAGCGGGCGCCCGTTGCGGTATCGCAGCAGTGCCCCGGTTTGGTCTGTGTCTCCGCGCTGGTTGCTGTGGTGGCGCAGCGCTCGCAGCAGGGTAGGGGATACCGGCTGCCAGCGGTCGGTGGCTCCCTTCTCCCGCAGCCGGACGAGGCACTGCTGGTGGTCGAGGTCGCAAGGGCGTAGCGCGAGGGCCCCACCGCGGCGGCAGGCGGTCTCCAGGTGCAGGCGTAGCAGCAGACTGTCCAGGTCGGGGTCGTTGCCGGTGGTGCAGACGATGGTGTTGATGTCGGCGAGTTGGCTGTCGAGCAGCGCCCGGCGGGCGTTGGTGCGTCGGCGGGGTTTGGGTACCCGGATGGCCGGGTTGGCTCGTACGGAGATGAGGCCGTCGGCGACGGCGTGACGGTAGAGGCAGCGTAGGGCGGCGATCATGTGTTCGGCGGCGTGGTGGCCGCCGCGGGCGTTGCGTCGCACGACCACGGTGTTGCGGGTGTGTTCGGCGAGCTGTTTGACCTCGAGCGCGGTGGCTTCGTCGAGGCGACGCTGTCCCCAGGCATCGCGTACGCGGTTCCAGTAGGGACCGTAGACCCGTACGGTTCCAACTGTCACCGCGGTCGACACGCGAGCGATGTAGGCGTCGAAGGTGGGGACGTCAACGCCGGCTGGTGCTGCGGTGAGGTCTTCGACGGTGACGCCGAGGCGGTCCAGCAGCAGTCGGGCAGCATCAACCTCAGCGGCGGAGGTGTTGTTCATGGCGGTTCTCCTGTGTAGGGCGGCCGGCGGGGGGCTCTGAGCTGATGGTCTGGTGGTAGGTCGCGGTCATCGCGGCCACCGCACGCGGGGTGTAGATGGTCAGCAGCGCGGCTTGGTGGTGCGCAGCCATCAACAGTCGATCGCCAGCCCGAAGGCGGCAGAGATGTCGGGTGGCAGCCGGCAGGCGGAGGTGACCTTGGCGTGAGATCGCTTCCAAACCGCCGGCGGTGACCAACAGGATGCCCGCGTCGGCCATCGCGGTAATGGTGATCCTGGCGTCAGGCGCCCAGCCCAATACGCGTAGCGGGCTGCGGTCGGCAAGCCGACCGCGGTCGTTCATGACGGTGCTCACATGCTCTACGAGCTGGGGCGTCTGCGTTGTGGGAGTCAACAGCGGCAGCGCGACCAGGGCCCGAGGTTGAATCAGTTTGTCAGCGTCGGCGTCAGCGGCGGCGATCCCGGCAGCGTGCAGCAGCCCCCGCAGAGCTCGGTTCTCGGGATCAGGCGTGTGTTGACTGACCAATCGCCCCACTGCGTCCTTGTGCGGGGTCATCGGTCCTCACCGCCGGGGGTCGTAGTGGTGCTGCGTAGCCACCTCACGACCTCCGTCGGGTCGTACCGGCGGTGCTTTCCGACCTTGTAGCGGGTCGGGCCGGTGCCGGTGGTGCAGAGGTGGTGCAGCGTCCATGCGGAGATGTGCAGGAACGCGGCGGTTTCGTCATGCGTCCACAACCGCTGAACTGTCATATCCACAGCCCGTCCTCCTCTGCTGGCCTGGCGATCTGTTAGATCAACACCAGGAGCACTAGAGTGCGGATTCGACAGTTGCCTGTCAACACGACAGTGGCTAAGTTGTCAATATGGCAGATCGACCCGGTGCACGTGGCCGTCAAGCGGCAATGAATCGGGCATCCGACCTGATCGCAGCCACGATCAAGCGGTTACGTGCCGCTCGTGGGATGACGGTCAAGGACTTGGCGGCCCGCTGCGAGCAGCTCGGTGGTGTCGAGTTGACAGCCAACGTCTTGACCAACGTCGAGGTCCGCCGTCGCGATGTCGGCGTGGAGGAGTTGCTCATCCTCGCCCTCGCCCTGGACGTGCCCCCGTTCTACCTGCTGACCCCGCCGCCGGACTTCGGCGATCTGCAGGTCACATCGACCGTGGCCGTCGCGCCGGAGATCGCCGGTCGGTGGATCGTGGGGCGGCAGCCGCTGCCGCAGTCCAGCCCGGGCCTGTACGAGGCAGCAGCGGCAGAGCACAGCGGCTCGGTACCAGCCACCGGTGACGCTGGCGCGGTAGTGGCGTTGCAGCGGCAGGCTGCTGGGCTCCTCGCGCAGTACGAGGACGAGGCGCAGGCGTTCATCACCAACGTGCGCGGCCAGGTCCGCAGCCTGGTCGACGGGTTACAACAATCTGTGCGCGAGGGCATGTCCCCGGAGGAAATCCAGCAAGTGCTGGCCTCTGTTCGCAGTCAGGTCCCCGAGCCCACCGACGTCGACGCATAGGCTCGCCGGATTGGGTGCCATCGGCGTTGCTGCTGCTTGGGTGCGGTGGTTAGCCTTGCCCGCATGTGCCGGTATGCCCAGACCTTCTACAGGGTTCACTACGTGTGCGTACCGTGCCGGCGCAGCAGCAAGCAGCCTTGGGACGGGGTGGTACATCGGTGTACGCGGTGCCGTGCACCGATGGTGTTCGCCGGCCACGACTTCGCCGCACCTCGGCGCCGGAATAGTTCCGCCTGGGCCGCCGTCGCAGCGGTGCTCGCGGCTGGCCTGCGATACGACGGGTTCGAGATGTGCAGCTGCGGGCGTGAGCCGAAGTTCCGGCCGCGTACAAGGGCGCAGGTGCGTCAGCGGCGGCGGCTGGCGACTCGTCGTGGCGTCACGGTTGCGGACATGCTGGCCGCCCGCGACCCCTATGGTGCTGACTGAGCATTCTCGACGGTTTTGGGCAGCCGTCTCCTACGCCGTGATTGCACGCGCTCCGGGCCTCCAATGCGGGAGGGATGCGGATACGCTGCCCGCCATGCCGTACGTGCCGGATCTTGATGTGCTGTTGACCGCTGGGTACCGGGTCGAGCGTGACGGGGTCGTCTATGTTGTCGAGCCTACGAGCTTGGGTCGGTGGTGCTGCCGACGGGCAAGGTCGTGGGATGTGACCCGCTGGTTCCGCACGCCACGCCGTTCGTTGATTCTGTGGTGCCTGGCCGGTATCAGCTGCGTGCCTGGGTGGCGGTGTTGCACAAGGATGGCTCCGAATGGCAGCGCCGGATTACTGCCCTGCAGTTGGTGATCGCGGACGAGCGGGCCGCATCTTGGACGATGGCGCTGCTCCCCGACCAGGACGTGACCTCGCTCGACGAGGACGACTTCTTCGGCTACGGGGTCGATTCCGGTACCGGGACGCTGGCCGACCAGGTCGCGCTCGAAGCGTTGAGCGACTGGGAGTACGAGCAGGTGGAGGATGTGTTCATCCCGGCGCAGATCCCGGATGACCCGATCGAGGCAGTTATCGCCGCGGTCGTCGAGGAGTCGACCGGAGCTAACGTGTACGTCGTCGGTTCAGGGTGGGGCGACGGCGTGTACGCGACCTACGTGGGCCGTACCGGAGACGGACGCATTGCCAGCTTCGTAACCGACTTCCAGGTCGCGCCGGTTGGATAACCGGCAGACGGGAGCGAGATCCGCTTCCGCCGTCAGCGCGTTGGTCGGCTCCGGTCGACGACCGCGGCGTCGGGGACCTGGTCGTTGACGAGCAGGTCAACCAGCTCGTCGAGCATCTTTTCGAGATCGCCTTCATCGGCAAGCTCATAGTGCTTGTTGAACATTGTGTCGTCGCGCGTGCGGATGCTCGACATCTCTGCTTCGCCGGTACTCCAGATGGCGAGGTCGACCAGCCACGATGCGGACTCCATCTCGGCCCCAGCGACTGGCTTGCCGTAGTTCGGCTGGGCTGGGCGCAGCTGCCAACGTCCGCCCAGGCGTAACCATGATTCAGTTCGGCTTGCCAGCGCGGTGGCGAGGGCATCGAGTGGGAACGTCATCACCGGACTATCGCAGCTCCGACCGGCCCGGCGAACCAGCGACTGACCTTGCCGGGACGACCAACGGGTCGGTCGTCACGACCGACTCGGGAAGTCCGTGGCGGTTCTGACTCTTCGATGCGATGATCGGCGACTGGGTCGTTAGCTCAATGGCAGAGCATCCGACTGAGTAGCACGTCCGCTCGCCGCCTCTGGCGGTCATGGGCGCGCTTCCTTCTTCTCCTTGTGGATCGGAAGGTTCGGGGTTCGATTCCTCGGCGACCCACCATGCTGCGAGGTTGCACCCTGGCAGCCCGCTGTGTCGACTGGGTTGGGGGACCGGATGCTCGAGAAGCTGATCATCCAGAAGACGCTGCGTGTGCCGGCCGGCGCTGGTCCGGCTGGCGATGGGTCGGCGGTGGCTCGGCAGCTGGACGCGGCGCTGCTCGATGTGGGCTTCTCGGCGTCACGTGCGCTGTTGGACCACATTGGCGCCCTGGCTTCCGGGCCGGCGATGGATGTGGCCGCAACGGTGGTGGCGGCGGTGCGGGAGCTGGTAGGTGACCACGTCGCGCACAATGCCTACTTCATCGGGTTCCCACACGACGTGCCGGACACGGTCGAGTTCTGGACCGATCGTCTACGGGCAGCGGTGCTCACCGGCGGCGGGACCGCGTCCGACGCGCAGCTGCGCGACATCGCCGCCGCTGGCGGGGTGAATCTTCTTGACCTGCCGGAGTACGGGACCTATCAGCACACCTACGCGGAGCTGCTGGCAGCGCATGACGCTTTGATCGCGGCGGCCGGTGATCGGGTGACCGTGCTGCATCTCGGCGATGCCGTCGAGGTGGAGGCCGGACGGCTCTACCTAGCCCTGGCGGGGAGTACGACGCCGCTCGGCGAAGCAGATCTTGGGCTACTTCATGAACTCGCGGTGGCTTGCGCGGACAGGCCGCAGCCCACCGAGATCCCAGTACGCGAGAACCGTTCGGTTCTTAACGGGGTTCGGCTGACCCTTGGCCGGCCGCTGCTCGGTGTGGACACGGTGACCGATGTGTTGCGCCTGGCCTGCCAGGTCTCCGGCGGAGATCCGTCACTGGCGGCGCCCACACGTTTTCGTGCCTTCGGCCGTCCGCAGCGGCGGGCGCTGCTGGCCTCGCTCGACCGGGTCGTCGGCGCGAACCCGGCCAAGCTTGCCGACGTTGCCCGCTATGCGGAGCGGTGGAAACGGCTCGGCGAGCGGCTTCATCCGCACGAGTACCCGCAGTGGCCTCACGCGCAGGAGGTGTTCGCGGTGGCACGCGGCGAGCGTCGGGTACCCGGCTTCGCTGGTCGGGCGGAGGCTGCGTTGCGGGCGGGGAACGTCGCTTCGGCGGCGTCGGTGCTGTCGAACGCGCCCGGTCTACTGCTGCGATCCGCGGACCGGCTGCTGCGGCTGGCGCCTGTGGACGAGCAGGCCGCCGTCGTCAAGGCAGTCACCGGTGCGCTCAGCTCGGCGTCGGGTCGGGTGCTCCTATCGCTGCGGGAGCATGTCGGCAACCGGCTGACGCCCGCATCTGCCCGGATGTACGCGAGTCGCTCGCGTAATTCATGGGTCGGTCCCGACGATCGGCCACCACTACCAGCCGAGCTGGTTGCGGAGATGTCGTCTCTGCTGGATGCGGAGATCAGCGCACGCATGACGCCGCCGCAGCGACCTTTGCTGGTCGACCCCGCTGTGCTCGACGTCGCGCTGCCGCTGTCTGGCAAGGCGACCGAAGGCGGCTTCGCGGTGCTGCCTCGCGGTTCACGGGCATCGGTCTCCGGTGACCTGCTGCGCTTTTTCACGTACTGGCGTCAGAAGGCCCGTAGAACCGATTACGACCTGTCGGCGCTGCTGCTCGATGACGAGTTCCACCACGTCGGTCAGGTGTCGTGGACGAACTACCGCCACGAAGGAGTGGTGTATTCCGGTGACATCACTGAGGCGGCGGACGGCGCGACCGAGTTCATCGATGTCCCCCTGTCGCTGCCCGGGCACTATGTGGTTCCGCAGGTCAACATCTACTCCGGCGAGTCGTTCGACGAGGTCGCCGAGTCGATGTTCGGCTACCAGACCCGCGCCCAGGACCAGCAGGGTGCCCCGTTCGACGCACGGACCGTCCGGGCGCGTTCTGACCTGCGCGGTCCAGGCCGGGTTGCGTTGCCGGTGGTGTTCGTCAAGGGCGAGGGCGGCTGGGAGGCGGTGTGGCTGCACCTCTACCTGACTGGCACACCGTCGTTCAATCGCGTCGAAGCGAACACGGTCACCACGGCTGACCGCGTACGGGCGCTGATGGAGCGGCGCTACCTCACCATGGCCTACCTGATCGACCGTTGGCGTGGACAGACTGAGGTGACGATGTGGGACGGCGAGGTGCCAGACGAGCCGGTCACGTACATCGGCATCGAGGCGCCCGACGGCCTGCCAGAGGGATCGGCGACCTATACACTCAATCGGCTCACTGAGCTGATACCAGGTTGACGGCGAAAGCCGAGGCCATGCGGGCGCTTCCTCCCACATTCCCGTTCGATTCGGGAACCTCCGCGAAAGCGGAGGATCCGGTGCATATCAGCACCCGCGCTTTCCTCGGCTCCACGCTCGCAAGCCGCCATGAGGCGCCCTGTGACAGTGCCCTACCCGCCGGAACCAACCCAGTTCGGTCCCGCGTTGGCAGCGCATATGGGTGGACGGGATCACAGCCAGGTTGGGAGCATGGCGGGGATGACTTCTGACTCTCTGTTGCAGGCGATGGCGTCGCTGCGGGGCCTAGCCGTTGGCGACGCGTTGGGTTCGCAGTTCTTCGTCCCGGACAACCGGCCGCACTTCGATGAGCGGACGCTGCCGCCGGGGCGGTGGCAGTGGACTGACGACACCGAGATGGCCTGCTCGGTGATCCATGTCCTGAACACGCATGGTCGGATCGACCAGGACGTGTTGGCGGCGAGTTTCGCTGCCAGGCATGACTTCGACCGCGGGTACGGCCCTGCGGCGAATCGGCTGTTGCGCCTGGTCCGTGAGGGTGGCGATTGGCGGCAGTTGGCTGGTGCCCTGTTCGAGGGGCAGGGTTCGTACGGCAACGGCGCTGCGATGCGGGTGGCGCCGTTGGGCGCCTGGTACGCCGGCGATCTTGACGCGGCGGCAGAGCAGGCTGGCCTGTCGTCGCTGGTGACGCACACCCATCCGGAAGCGGTCGCTGGTGCGGTGGCGGTAGCGGTGGCCGCTGCGCTGGTCGCCGGCGGTGACGATCCGGCGGATCCGGTCGAGTTCCTGGCCGCGGTGGCTGATCGGACGCCCGCTGGATCCGTGCACGCCGGTATCCGGACGGCGGCAGCGATTCCCAACGAGACCGATCCGCGTCAGGCGGGTCGGGTGTTGGGGAACGGGTCTGCGGTCAGCGCCGTCGACACGGTGCCGTTCACGCTGTGGGTGGCCGCCCACCACCGTGATGACTTCACCCGGGCGTTCTGGGCCACGGCGGCTGCCGGCGGCGATATCGACACCACCTGCGCGATCGTCGGTGGGATCCTCGCCGCGCGTGGCGGCCCTCACCGGCCGCCGAAGGCGTGGTGGGAGCAGACCGAGTCCCTGCCCCGCTGGGCCGGTCGTCGCGCCTGGCCGATCACCATGCCCCGACCGATCCCGGCGCCGCAGCGCGTCTACAGCGACGAGCAGTGGCAGCAGATGCAGTCCGGCTACACCGCCCGCGGCATGGACGAGAAGTGGGACCTGCACGTTCGTGACGGGTGGCTGTACGCGCATCGGTCCTGGACCGGTAACGGCATGTACGCCGCCAGATTCGTCCGCGACGAGCGCGGCTGGTCGATCGCAGAGCTGCACGTCGAACGCAACCAGGACCTGTACCGAGCCGACGACGACGCCCACGACACCAGACTGTTGGAGACGATCGTCGACGCCCACCTGCTTGGCCTCGGCTGGAACAGCACCCCGCGATGATTGATCTGGCCGTCATCCTCCTGGTCGACCGGGCCGGTCGGCTGTTGCTGCAGCTACGCGACGAACACGCCCCGAACCATCCGGGCATCTGGTGCCTACCTGGCGGTCACTGCGAACCAGGCGAGCCCCCGGCGACCGCCGCTGTGCGGGAACTGTGGGAGGAGACCCGTCTCGTCGCCGACGACGGCCTGCACTTCCACACCCGCCAGGAGCTGCCCGACCTGTGCCGGGTCAAGCACTACTTCTACGGGAGCACCAGCGCACAGCCGCAGGATGTCGTCGTCGGGGAAGGCGCCGACATTCTCTTCCTCCCGCCAGCCGAGGTGCTCGACGGTCGGCCGCTGACCCCCGGCACCGCCGAGACCATCGCCGGGTTCCTCGAATCACCCGCCTACCGCCACTTGTCCGACGGGACTCTCGCCCCGTATGCCGGCGACGAGGACTACCCGGACTGGGCGTACCTCGGCGACAGGTACGTCTGCGACCTGGCCGACCCGCACCGCACCTGCCACCGCCGCGCCAACCTGCTGCGCCGCCAAGGCAACGCCGCCACACTGCGGGCGTTGGTCGACGACGGGCACCGCTGCGCGTTCGTCCAACTCATGCGCCTGTTTGTGGAGGAAGATCGGGTCGACGAGCTGCGCGCGATCGCCTTAGCCGGTGACGGTCGGGCCGAGTTCACCCTCTACGAGTACCTCACCCGCCACCACCATGGCGAAACCCTGACCGCCGCGCTACGCGCCGAGACCGCGCACGAGCTGCCCCGGGCACCGATCTGGCTGGCCGAACACCTGGCCGACGCCGGCCACACCGACGAGGCGCTGGCCGCGTTGACCCTCGTCGCCGCCGACTCCTGGCATGCGCAGGAGGCACAGTCGGCGCAGTACCGCATCCGCAACATGCGGTGGACCGTGTGGCGGCAGGACGACAACGGCAACCGCTACACCGCGTCCATCCACACCACCAAACCCTCCGCCGACACCGCGGCGGCCGTGTTGGAAACGCGCGGCCACAAACAGACCTACGGCGTCCGGCCCACCCGCAGGGGCGACGCCCCAGGCACACCGCTCACAGCCGACGACGATCAGTGACGCTCCGCGGCGCGATCGGTTCGCCGACTACGCGACGTCCCCACTCGAACTGCAGCGGCTGATTGCCGCCGCCGTCGGTGGTTCGTCACGGGGTCGAGTCCGCCCACTGCGCGGCTGTGATGAGCGTTCCGTCAAGTAGCAGCGTGGCGATCGTCGTCTTCTCCGCCCGGCTCAACGACTCGGGAATCCGGTCGAACGTCGGTGGCCACACGTCGAGGAGCGAGAACACCTGCTGGACGTCGCGCATCTGCAGCAGCAGGGCACAACGCCAGTGCGGGGAGTATTCAGGGCGGCGTGTCAGGCGATGCACCAGGACTGGGTGCAGGTAGTGCGCGGCGGACAGGGCTGCGTACTCGGCGAGCCAGCCGGACCCGTGGTGGCGGTTGTAACGACGACTGCGCGCCTCGTCGTCCAGGGCCAGCAACTCGTCGGATGTGACGGCCTTCACCGTGCGCGGTACCTGCACAGACATGTGGCCATGCTGCCACGCCTCAGTTGTTCCTCCGCTTGGCATGCGCTGACAGGTAGCAGTCGCTTCTACGGGAGGTCGGTGCTCGGCGGTCCGACCAGTTCGACTTGGTACCCGTCAGCGTCAGCCAGATAGCCGGCATAAATGTCGGGACCGCCTGCGTGTGGATGCCGGTCGGGGAACAACAACGCCCAGCCGTTCTCCGGCGCTGCGGACACGATGTCATCGAGCTCGGCGCGGCTGGTGACGTGGAAGGCGAGATGGTTCAGACCCGGCCGGCAGCGGTCGTGCACCTGGGCGGTCAATGCCGGGGACTGCTCGAACACCAGGTAGGTGGCGCCGAATTCCTAGCAGACGCCGCCGGTCCAGTCCCGGATGCGTATGTAACCGAGTCTGGGTGAGGCGGGGTTCGGGGTGGCGCGGGCGTTCCTGTCCGACCGGTACAACCGCATCGAGAACCTCGATGTGCTCCTGGCCGCCCTCGACGGTATCCGCGCCTCCGGCGCTGCCGGTCAGGCGGCGCGGGTCGTCGGCGGGGACCTGTCGGAGCGGCGCATGTACCTGCGGGTCACCTCCCCGGAGGTCCAGGTGCTGGCCCCGAAGCTTCTAGAAAACTATCGGTCGCCGTTCGACGGGCGCCGCGGTGCGGACCTGCCGGTGATCTCGGGCGGGTTCATCATCTCCAACAGCGAGACCGGCTGCGGGGCGTTCTTCGTCGCGCCGTGGTTGCAGTTCGAGGTCTGCCGCAACGGCCTGGTCGTCAAGCAGAATCAGCTGCGCCGCGCGCACCTCGGCGCGCAGTTGACCGACGAGGACGGGGTGATCGAGGCGTCCCCAGAGACGCAGCGCAAGAACTTGGAGCTGATCACTGCCAAGACAACCGACGCTGTCCGCAGCTTCTTGGACGTCGACTACGTCACCCGCATCGTCCGCGAACTCGAAGCCGAGGCCGGGGTGGAGATCCGAGACCCGGACACGACGATCAAGCTGGTCGGACAGAAGCTGCGCTACTCCGAGGAGCAGCAGCACGACATCCTGAACCACTTCATCCGCGGCGGCGACCCGAGCGCCGGCGGGATCATGCACGCGGTGACCTCCGTCGCCCAGACGTTGACCGACGCGGACTCGGCGTTCGAACTGGAGTCCACTGCGATCGGCGCGATGCGCCTGGCCGCCGCCACCGCCTGACCCACCGGTACGGATCCTTACCCGTCCGGCCCGGCCGCCATCGGGCGGCTGGCCGCATTACCGCGTTTCACCCCGACTTCCAGCCCGGAGGTCGGGGCTTTCGCCATGGCCCAGGGCGGTCGTCAAGCCGGGAAGCTACGACCGCCCTGGCGCTCCTGCACAGAGGAGCTTTTCGATGTTAGCTGTCCAGCTCATCCTGACCGCCACAGCCGGAGTACTCACCGGACTCGCCTTGGCCCTCATCCCGATCAACACGCTGCGCCGCCGCCTACGCGAGGTCACCCACCAGGCCCGCCACGACGAGCTGACCGGACTGCCCAACCGCCGCCACCTGATGACCCACCTGCGCCAGGCCGTCAGCGCGGGCGAGCAGGTGGCTGTGGCGGTGCTGGACCTCGATGGGTTCAAGACCATCAACGACCGGTACGGGCACGGCGCCGGCGACGACATCCTCACCGAGACCGCGCGGCGCCTGAACACCACCGCAGGCGTGCGGCTGGCGGCCCGACTGGCCGGGGACGAGTTCGCGCTCGTGATCGACCAGAGCAGCGTCGAGCAGGTCCAGGCCGTGGTCGTGGACGCGGCGAACCGGGTGCTCGCCAAGCCGGTGTTCCTCGGTCCCCGCAATGGCTGGATCTCCGTTCCCGGAATGTCAGCCGGTGTCACCGCCGCCGATCCGGCCGCCACGCATCGGCTGTTGTTGCACCGCGCCGACCTGGCCATGTTCACGGCCAAGACCCAGGGGTGTGGCCTGGCCTGGCACGACGCCGCCGCTGAGACCGGCGCAGGTGCAGTGCCGGAAAGGCCTGACGTGCGGCAACGCGACCGGCGCACCAGCAGCGCTGCCCCACCAGCCCGCTGATGCGTAGATGTGGGGGCCGCTCCGCCAGCGACCCCCACATTGCGGTGGCTACCGGTGAGGCTGGACCGGCACCCCGAAACGGGCCAGGTAGCGGCGGTGAGCCTCAGCATCCGCTGACGTGACCGGAATGTTCGACCGCGGGCGGTGCCGGCCGGTGTAGATCCGGTGGGTGATCGTCAGGTCCGCGACTTTGATCGCCAGCAGTGGCCTGCCGTTGACGGTGCCGCAGTGCGCGGTCTCGGCGGTGACCACGACCCGGTCGCCGGTGCCCAGCCCAGCCGCGGTGTCAGCGAGCGGGCCGGTACAAGTGATCTGCAGGGCCAGCGCCGGGCCGGGACTGCGAAAGTGCAGTGCGCGGAGGGTGACGGTACCGTCGGCGTGGCGGGTCGGTGTGCCGGTGATTGTGGCGTCGATGGTGATGATGAACATGAGCTGCCTCCCGTCGTATGGGGCGACCGGCCCCGGGGCGCCGGATGGGGCTACCGGGGTGTGGGCCGCGGTGACGGTCGACGGCAAGGACTCGCCCTCGGGCGGGTCGGCCAGGGTTCAAGCGGGGGCGAGTTCTGAGAGCCGGGAGCACGCGGGCGTGCCGCCCCTGTTCTGGGGGCGCGGCGCTTGGGGCTGGTTCGTGCGGCCCTTGCCGCCGCGTACGCGGGTGGGTCAACGCTGTGACGTCAACGCTCCACCCCTGGGCCCCAGGCCAGGCAGAGGCGCTGGCCGGGCGGCGAAGCACCGAAGCAGTACGGGCACCCGCCAGCACACCGCGGGTCTTGGCCGCGACGCCGATCCCGCGACCGGATGACGGCGAAGGACGTTCTAGTTGGACCGATCCATGACCGCTGCCGACGCCCACGGCATGCCGGTCCGGGAGGGCTATAGGGAAGCCGACCGGCGGGATGGACGACGAAACATGATCTTGCGCAGCTTCGACAAGTACGCCGACCTCGGCGACTACGACCCAGTGTCCGGCGAACTCCATCCGGCAAGCTGCCACCCGGAGAGCAGGTCACATGGCTGGTACGCCGCACTTGGCGACGAGCGTGCTGTGCTCTACCGGGATGACCGCGGTGTCTACCTGCGGATCGGCGACCGTCTGTGGACGGTGTGGCCGCAGGAGGGCCTCAGCGTGACCTGGCGGCCGGCTCGGGGCTGGACCCCGTACGGCGGCGGTACCGCGACTTGACCGTCACCGCGCCGGGATGTCCGGTGTACAGGGTGCGCTACCACCGTGACGTCCCGATGTTCGAGGGCGACCCGACGCCCTTTGTCGAGCTCGAAGATTTCGAGTTCGGCGTCTTCTTGCGGAACCTGCTCGGCGACCCTGAGCGGATGGAGCGGATCTTCAGGGCCGAGCCGTGATCGTGGCGGTCATGCGTCGTGGCCGAGGAAGGCTGCTGGTACGGCGTCGGTGAGCCAGACTCCGTTGGCGCTGCGGTAGAACGCGTGTCCGGCGGTGGTCATGGCGGCGGCGTCGACGCGTAGGACGACGGGGGTGCCGTGGCGTGCACCGACTCGCAGCGCGGTGTCGATATCGGCGCTGAGGTGGACGTGCTGCCGCCGTCCCCTGATCAGACCATCACGCAGAATCGATCGAAGGTGCCGTATGGCGGTGCCGTGGTAGAGCGTGTCCGGCGGCGGGACGCTCGCCAATCCCAGGTCCACGTCGATCGAGTGGCCCTGGTTGGCGCGGATGCGCTCACCGTCGATGGTGAACCGTTGCTTGTCGTTGTTGGCGACCACGCGGGCGAGCTGATCGCGGCTGACAGTGGTGCCGTGCTCGGCGAACGCGGCGAGGAGTTCGCCGATGGTGGTCCAACCGTCGTCGGTGAGGGTCAGGCCGATGCTGTCGGGGCGGTGCCGAAGCACGTAGGAGAGGCGTTTGCTGATGGTGGTGTCGTTCATGTCCGCTGACGGTAGCGCTCGGCTCCGCTGGGAAGCGTGCGATTTTCTGGCGCCCCGGGCTGCGGCAGAAATGGGGTCAACCGTTCCGACCGGGTCCAGGGATACTGGCGCCTGTGAATGACGACCAGGCTGTCGGCGGCGAGGTATG
This sequence comes from Pilimelia columellifera subsp. columellifera, assembly GCF_039532605.1. Taxonomy (NCBI): domain Bacteria; kingdom Bacillati; phylum Actinomycetota; class Actinomycetes; order Micromonosporales; family Micromonosporaceae; genus Pilimelia; species Pilimelia columellifera. Next base: position 64,586 of record NZ_BAAARY010000008.1, on the reverse strand, counting down.
GGTGTTCCAGGGGTCCGGAGCGCGCTTCCCCGCTGGCGTTTTCACCGACCGCGCCAGCGCGATGGCCTGGGTCGAGCGTCACCGCCTGACGGGTGTGCTGACCCGGTACCCGGTGGGTGACGGCTGCTACGACATCGCCGTCAAGGCCGGGCGTTTCACGCCGTCGAAGACCCACCACGGCTCGGCGGACCACGTCGCCAACTTCTCGCCCGCTGGGCCGCACATTCACGTCCGGGACGGCCGCCGTGACTGACAGTCCAGCCACTCACAGCCCAGCGCCAGAGACCGGTGATCTTCAGGTCAGGCTCCGGGCAGTCGCGGGCAGAATCCGCCAGGCGGCTGCCGACGACGTGGCGTTGAAACGGTTCGGGGCCAGTAGTCATCGGTACCAGTTGGGTGCGCCGCTGAGTGGGGCGGAGGTGGCGCAGTTCGAAGCCGCCCATCGGGTCCGCCTGCCGGAGGCGTACCGGGCTTTCATCACGACCGTCGGTCACGGCGGTCCCGGCCGATACGGCGGCGCTGGCCCCTACTACGGGCTGCTGCCCCTGCAACGTTGGGACGAGGCCCTGTGGCAGCCGAGGGCCGAAGGGGTCCTCGCCGCCCCGTTTCGGGTCGACCCGGGCCGGTCCTACCAGGACTGGTGGCCGGAGGTGGGCCTCGGCGAGGACGACGAACCGTACACCGGCGTCGTCGCCTTGTCCGAGTGCGGCTGCGGGATCATGGTCGTTCTCGTCGTCACCGGTCCCGGCCGGGGCCGGGTCGCCTTCACCGCCGAGTTCGACGAAGCACCTCAGTACAGCCATGACGACTTCCTGACCTGGTACGAACATTGGCTCGACATAGTGAACCCACGTGACCACATCAGCTGAGCGGCCCGGCAGCGCGGTCAGCGTTGACCAGATGCGCGCTGCCGTGACCCGCGTCCTCGATGCCATAGAAGACGACTACGGCGCGGTCATCGACGTCGCCGCACTCGGCGGCGGCCTCTACCGGGATCTACCCCTCGACGCCGCGTACGAGCCCGCACCGCCAACTGGGCGTCAACTGACCTGCGGCGACGTCTTGGACGACGCGGCATCCGTCAGCGACCTCACCGTCACCGGCCGGGAAATCACGCTCTGGCACGACGCTCATCACCTCGCCGGCCTGCTCCGGTTCATCGCCAATCTAGACGTACCGTCAGAGGCCCCGAGCGCCACCAGGCAGGCACCGTGAAGTACCAGTCTCCCGAATCCGACCTACCGCCCGACGATGTCCTCGCGGCGCTCGCGGTAGGTGATCCAAACGCCGGTGTCGCCCTCATCGCACTCGCCCTGACCTACCCCGATCCTGACGCGACGCTCGCCTGCATCGCGGTCGCGCTGTCCTCGCCAGCGCTGCCATTGCGGGCGCAGGGCCTCACTGCGCTGGCCCATACAGTCCGCTTACACCGGCGTGTTGATGCAGAAACTCTGCGGTTGCTGCGGGCCCTACCGCGTGGCAGCAGCGCCGATGATGACCTGTGGACCTTCGTTGCGTGGCGGCGGCTGCCGTGGTGGCTGTGGCGGTACCAGCTGCCGCGGCACCTGTGGTGGAGCATCCGCAATCGGATGCCCTACCGTCGAACAAGCGCCTAGATCAACGGGGCGCCGGCGGGCGTGGCGACCATGACGTACCGGCCGTCGCGGCCCCAATTCTCCGGATCCGCCAGCACGGCTGCGATCTGGCTCGCCGGGACTGTGTCGGCTGCCCATTGCGGCAGGCTCTCCGATACGTGGCGCAGCTCAGCCAAGCCTTCCGAGATGAGGTTAAGCAGCGCCGAGGTGAGGACCGGTAGGGCTGCAGGGGCCGCAACGCCGGTCGAGCACCGCCACGAGTCGACGATCTCCCACAGCCACGCCGCACCGTCCTCGGCGCTCAGTACGGCGTGCTCCACAGGCCCGAGTCCACCGGATGGATCACGCGACGACGGGTCCAGAAAGGCGGTGACCTCAGCCCGCAGCGATGGCAGGAAGGTCTGATCGGTCACCGACTCCGCGACCATCTCGCACTCCTGGCCGCTGTCGCGGACCATCACCTTGACCGCGACGTGCCCGCCACCGAGCATGTCCAGATTCAGCTGGAAGGCTGTGCCGTACTCGCCGACGAGTTCAGCGCGCCCGGTCAGGTCACGCCACATTGACTCCAGCGCTACCGCGAACCGGGAAAGGTCATCCTCCACCACCCACGTCTGGCAGGCTGCGGCGAAATCGCCCTGCCAGACGGCGAAATTGACCTGCCGGTTGTATCCGTCCAGAAGTTGGCCGGCTGTGACCTCCATTCGCAGGTCGACGGTGCGCCAGGTCAGCTGGTAGCCGACAGTCGGGTCAGCGGAACTCATGGACCACCTCGATCTGGCCGACGATGTGCTTGTTGAACTCGGCCAATTCCTCAGCCGGGACCCACAGTTCCAGAATCGTGTCGCCACCGGCCTGCCGAACCGGGTATCGGGAGACGTATTCGGCGTCGATCTCGAAGCGGGTCACGTAGCCGACGCCGGAGGCGGGCACGTTCCAGTCCCTGGCGATCCGGATCGCGTAGTCCTCGTTGAGGACGGGGTAGAAGATCGGCTGATCCGGGAGCCGGGGCGGCCACGCCCGCCAGTCGGCGGCGCGCACCAACTCCAGTTCTTGCGGACCAGTCGGCCGCCACAACGTCCGCGTCACCATCGATCCCTCCCAAGATCAGCCAGAGCCCACCATAGGCAGCGAGCGAACCCGGGGCGACTCAAATCTTGCGCCTATACGCGTCGGCCGGTGCGGGTGGCGGGTGGGCTGGCTGGTCACTGTGGCCGATCCGTCCTGGTCCGGCAAGGGGCCGGGAACAGTCTTGCCTGCGGCAAGATCTTCCCGGCTGGTTCCCTTGCCGGCCGGCGGCCGTGCTCGGCCGTCGTGCCCTTCTCGCCAGCCCACCTCGCGACACCCGGCCACAGCGCCGGTGCCGGTCGCGTAGGTGGGGTCCTGTTTGCATAGAAGGGGTTCCCCTTGATGACTATGACCGTTGAGCAGATCGATCCAAGGCTGCTGGTGCCCAACGAGGGCAACCTGCGCCGCGATGAGGGCGATGTCGAGGACCTGCGCGCCTCGATCCGTGCGGTGGGAATTCTGCAGCCGCTGGTGGTGACTCGCCGAGAGCCGGTAGACGGTGAGGCGCAGACGTACACGGTGGAGATCGGGCACCGGCGCCGTAAGGCCGCCCTCGCTGAGGAGCTGGACACGGTGCCGTGTCTGGTCGCTGAGGACGCTGGGGCGGCGTTGCGGATCATCCGGATGTTGGGTGAAAACGGCGCCCGCGTCGGTCTGACGGAGTCCGAGAACGCCGACGCCTACGCCCAGCTGCTGCTATTGGACTGGACGCCGGAGCAGATCACCGCCGCGACCGGCCGCCCCGTCGAGCAGGTCAAGGCTGCCGTCAGCCTGGCCAAGCTGCCGGCGAAGGCCCGGGCCGCTGCGGACCGGGGTGCGTTGACCCTGGAGGACGCCGCCCAACTTGAGGAGTTCGCCGACGACGAGAAGACCATCGGGCGGCTACTCAAGCGCGGTAGCCACGGCTGGGGTCTCAAACACGTCATCGCCGAAGAGAAGGCCAAGCGGGAGCGCAAGGAGACCGTGGCGCGATTGAAGGCGCAGCTGGTGCTGGACCGGGTGAAGCTGGTCTCGACCCCGCAGGGCTGGGGCTACGGCACTCATACGATGGTCGCCGCCAAAGACCTGGTTGACGCCGACGGGGTGCGGCTGAACCCGGAGCAGGTGAAGACCAAGCCGGGGTTCGCCGCGATCATCCGCGACCCCAGCACCGCACCGAGGGTGGAGATCGTCTGCACCGACCCGGCCGCGTGGGCTTATCGCACGGCCCGCGACGTGGAGGCCGAGCAGGCCGACCCCGGTCGGGCCGAGCGGGAGGCGAAGGCCGCCGCGCTGCGCGAGGCGCTGACGGTCGCTGCGCCGGTGCGGGAGCAGTTCGTCCGCGAATCCTTCGGTTCGGCGCGTGGGGCGAAGAAGGTCCTGGCCGAGGCGGTGCGGCTGGCGGTACTGGCCCCGAGGCTGCTGGACGTCGGCGGCAACGAGAGCGACCTGGTTTGCGCGCTGGCTGGTACGGCGTTGCACCCGGCCGCGCAGACGGCGAGCGCTGACAGGTTGAATCGGATGCTGGTGGCCCGCTGGGTCGGCGCCAATGAGACGAACCTGCGCCGTTACGAGGGCACGTACACGTACGCGGCGAACGAGACACAAGCGTTGTCCTACCTGGATGCGCTGACTGGGGTCGGCTACCAGCTCAGCGACGCCGAAACCGAGCTGTACGCGACCTTGTCCCAGCCGGGAGAGGACGACGAAGAGCAGGACGACGGCGGTGATGTGAACATCAGCTCTGCCGACGAGCTGACCGACGACAGCCACATCGATGCCGACGGCGACGGCGACGGTGAGACCTGTGGCGTAGACGCCGAGATCGATCCCGTCGAGGTGGCGGTTCCCGATGATCTGTCGAGTCTGGACGTTGTCGGCGCCCCTGTCGTCACCGGCGTTTGATCCTGCTCGGCCCGGCCACCCGGCCGGCTTTCGTTTCCGTTTCTTCGTGCCCTGGCATGACGTGTTCCAGCGTCGTGCCAGGGCACGACGCATTTGGTGAGGAGACTTTCGATGGATGAGCATGATGCGGCGGGTGAGGTGCCGCAGGTGTGGGTGGGGTGTCTGGGCTGCTACAACGACGGCGGCCTTGCCGGAGAGTGGTTCCCCGCCTCCGATGCGCCGACCAGCATGGCTGCCTTCAACGAGCGTGTCCGCTGCGTGGGCCGCTACCACTTGGTCGATGGGCATGAGGAGATCTGGTGCCTGGATCACGAGCACTTCGATGGTGTCCTTGATGGCGAGTTCGCGCCGTCCACCGGTGCCCGCGTCGCCGCCCTGATCACCGACTTGACCACCGGGCAGCGGCAGGCGCTGGCGGCGTGGATCGCCCACACTGACACCGCCGCCGCCGCGTTGACCGACGAGCACGTGCAGCGGTGGCGCCAGGAGTACGTGGGCCGGTTCGACAGCGAGCAGACCTTCGCTCAGCACCACGCCGTGGACACGCACGCCGAGGCGATGCAGGCGCCGCCGTGGCCGTTCGGGCACATCGACTGGCCAGCCGCCACCCTGCACCTGTTCTCCACCGACTACTGGTCGCACCCCGCCGGTGGTGGGGCGGTCGACGTGTTCGCCGAAGCATGAACACCGCAAAGGTCTTCGGCCCTGGCTCGTTCGGTCCGGCGCGGCAGCGCCACGCCACCACGGTCGCACTGCCGCCACCGCCATACCCGGCAGCGCAGATTGGGGGAGACAGATGACCAGTCCAAAGGCTGGCGAGGTTCAGCTGCTGTCGGGTTTGCGGTTAAAGGTGATCGCGCATCCGAGTGGCGACGGCGCGGCGCATCGCGGTTACTTCCAGCAGGTACCGCTGGCCGACTGGCTGGCGACGATCGCTGACCCCGACGACGACCTGACCGAGCATGCGCGGGCGTGGACGGTTGAACACGCCCGCCTGGGCGGGCTCGGCTGGGCCGGTGCCGACGAGCTGAACGCGTGGCTGCTCGCCCGGTTCGGCGACGCCGGCGCGTCCGGCGCGTACGGGGAGGGGGAGCCGTGGGCGCTGTCGACGCAGATAGCCGCAAGCCTGCTGGCGGAGGAAGCTGCGGCGTTCGTTTGGGCGCACACCACCGCCGGTGAGCTGGTGATCGTCTACGCAGACCGGTTCGGCCGACTGCACTCGCCCGAGGTGTGGCGGGTGCGTGACCAGGCGCGCGAGTCGGCGGTCAACGATTTCACCCGCGCCACCGGCACATGCCCGTCCGGGCACCTGCTCGGCTACGACGGGGACCGTCACCGCATCACCGCAGGCCGCGACGAAGACCTAGATGTGGGGTTCAACGACCAGTTGCGGGTCGAGGTCGACGAGTTCGGCGACCTCGACCCGGACACCGCCTGGCTGTCCTGCCCTCTTTGCGGGCAGCGAGCCACGTTCACCACCATCACCTGACAGGAGATCGCATGTCCACACCCGAACCGAGCCCGGACGATGAGGGTCCGCGGATCATTCGCATGCTCGATGCCAGCACCGAGCATCTCCCGACCGCGCTGCGGCACCCGACGACCGGGCTGACGGCGGTGACCGGCGTGATCGCCGACGCCCGGGAGCACGGATTCCTGCTGTGGGTCCCGTGCGACCCCGATGCCCACGCCGCGGACTACGGGGATGTTCCACCGGAGTTGCTGGCGTTGCAGCGCTACGCCCGCGCGCTGGGCTGTGACTACGTGCTGCTGGACTCCGACGCCGCCCCAGTGCCCGGGCTGACGGTGTTCGCGGAGCCGCTGACCGAGCCGTAGCCCCCTGTCGCACTATCGCTCGGATTTCTCGTGGGCCGCCCGAGGTGGGCGGCCGTTGTCATGCCCGCGCCCCGCCCCGGGGTTGCGGGCTTTTTCGTTTCCTGAGATCGGAGAACTGATGTCCGCGTTCATGGTTTCGACCTTGCACATCGATCTACTGGTGTCCGCCGCTGTTGGGCACAACAGGACTGAGCAGCTGCGCTGGTTCGCCTCGGCTGCCGACGACAATGCGCGCAGCATGCAGGACATGCGGCGGGCTGGTACGGACAACGCTGACGCGATCGGCGCGATGCTGATCGCGGAGAACGCCGCCAGCCTCAACTACCGCTACCCCGGCGACGCCCCGCACGAGCTGGAGCCGTACCGGTGGAGCCCGGTCACGGATTGGCAGCCGCTGGTGGTGCTCAAAGCCATCGACTGTTTCGCCTACCAGGCGTGTGAGCATCCCGGGTGGGAGGCCAGTGAGGCGTGGCAGTTCTGTAACGCGCTGCGTCGCAGGATGGTCCGCCAGCTGCCCGGCTACGAGGCCGCCGACGGCTGGGAGTACACCGGCACCAGCACGGCGGCGTGGGCATGAACAAGCGCAGGGAGCACTACCGCGCTGATCGAGCGGCCGGGGCGCAGGCGGGGGTCGCGTGGCGGCGGGCCACCCACCGGGCGACTGTGCCCGTGTGGGCCGCCGGTCTGGAATCCGCTGACGGACGGTGGTCCGGGCAGGTCGACGGCTGGCAGGTGACGGTCACCGCCAGCGTTGAGGAGTGCCCGGACGTCTCCTGGCTGGGCGAGTTCACCGACGACCCGCACGGCGCCGTCCCGAATCCCGCCTACCAGTGTGGCCGGTTCCGGTACTTCCGGCCCGAGCGCACGCCGTCGCGTGCCGCGCTGTGGAACGCCGGGGTGCCGCGCCGTGACCTGACACGCGTCTTGCACGAGCAGGCGGCCGATGACGCGCGGTTGGCGTTAGATGACCAGTTCCTGATCCGGGTGCAGGTCTCGCGCGACGGCGGCCCGTCCGGCGACGCTGTTCTCGGCGGTGCGTTTCTGGAGTGGTCCAACGACCCGCTGTGGCTGGTCGACGAGCACAACCTGCTCGCTGAGGCGATGAGGGACGCGCACGGCGCCCAAGCCCGGCTGACCCGCCTGTACGGCTACCCGCCCGCGCGACCGGCGCCGCGTCGGGCAACGAATGATGATGAGGCGCGGCCTTGTCACCGCGACGGCACCCCGGACTCCCGGTACACGGTGACGCCCGAGTGGTGCGGACACCGCGACCGGGTGGACGGGTTGGCGGTAGGTCAGGCATGGGTGGCGCGCTGGTGCGGCACCTGGCTCACCGCCGCCGACACCCCCGCCGCCGGATGGGCGGCGTGCCGGGGACACCAGAACCAGCGGCGTAAGAGCCGCCCGGTCGGGTCGGGCCGGTTCGTTGGCTACTTCGGGTACGCCTACCGAACCGCCGACGGCTGGACTGGCGCCACGCTCGCGAACTGTCCGACGGTCGAGTTCGTCAACGCCTCCAGCCTGACCGCGGCCAGGCAGTTGGCGCGGCGCATGGTCGGCGTGGCCGTCGGCGACGTCATCCACACCGGTAGGCAGGTTCGGACGGTCACCGAGCTGCTGGTGTCGGTGTATGAGGTCCACCCATGAGCCCGACGGACCCGGCCGTGCCGGTGGTGCTGCCGATGCCCGACAGCGCGGTGATGCGGGTGTGGGTAGAGCCGGCCCGCTACGGCTGGACCTGCACCGCCTGCCGCATCGGCACGTTCCCGCAGTGGTCCAGCCATGAGGCGGCGCGGGCGGACGCCGACGCCCACACCTGTACCCCGAAAGTCGTAGCCGAGGAGAAGGGAGCCCTCCGGTGGGCGATTCACTGACGGCGTTGGAACGCGAAGCCGCCACCTACGTGTGGGGCCGCCAGGACGCCGGCGAGGGCGAGCGGGACACGATGCGCACGTTCGCGTTCGCTGAGGCGTACCGCGCCCACGCGCAACGCTTCCAGACCCGCGCGATCTGTGGGCGGTCGCCGTTACAGACCGCATGGGAGCGGTGGGTGTGCCACGGCGACATCGAGACCGTCCACCAGCCCGACTGCGACCACCACGGCAGCCAGGACGACGACGGCGCCGCGGGTGGTCCGGTGGGCGGTAGCCGCAGCAATGCGGCGGGGTTGGGCAGCGGGCCGGGAGCGTAGCGAAACGTCCGGTGACCGTGCGCGTTCGCGCATGGCTCCGCCCGCTGCCGGTTGGCGGTGGGCGGGCTGCGGGGTCTTGCACCGCTGACAGCGGTTCCGAGCCCGGGCGGTGGTTTCGCCAGTTTGCGGCTTGCCGGTGCGGGGGCCGGGGTGTCGTCGCGGTACCGGTGGTGCCGCGCGAGCCGGCTGGACGCTGCTAGGGCCGAGCAGTGCGGCCCGGTGCCGGAACTGGAGGCGCTGCTCCGTAGCGTCGGCCACGCCCTACTGCCAGCCGGACGCCATTGCGGCGCTCGGGTTGGCCGTGTAGCCGGCCCGGCCCTGCTGTCCGAGGACCTCATACGGGCCACGTCCTGCTGGTAGCCGGCGGTTCGGGTTGCCGACTCGCGTCGGCCGACCACGCGGGCGGCGCGGTGGACGGTGTCGGGGCGGCCCGGAGCCCACGGCGCGACGGTCACGATGACGGTCGACCCGTCGGCCGAGGTGGGACAGCGGTTCTTATGGATGCCCCGGTGCCGGACACCGCGCAGGCGATGGCCTGTTGCCAGGGTGACGTCGACGGCCGGGGGCGTTGCGCCTTCGTGACAGCCCCAGCCCCGTCGTCCGAACCGGTGTCCGGCAGCGGGTTGCAGGTGCCAGTGCTGCGAGGTCCAAACCCGGTGCGTGGGCGCGGTGATGCGCGTGCGGCGGCTGCCGCTTCGGGCTCGGCGCCGGCGCGCTGACGGCGGCGGCGTCGACGGCGGTCAGCGCGTCGCTTAGCGACCCGGGCCGTCGTCGCGCAGCCGATCCGAGCCGCGGCCCTCGCGTGTTCTCTTCGCCCGGACGGCGCTGGTCGCCGTGGGGGTTTCCGAGTCTCACCTGTCGCGCATCAAGCCGGCTGCCGGAGTGGCCGTGGCGGGCCTGAGGTGCCGCTCGTTGGCGGTGACTGCTCTGCGGCTCTGCCTGCCGATGCTCTGTGGTGTCCGGGGGTCGGCCGGGTGGGTGTGGTTCCTGCTGGGGTGCGCAGCTCCGCCGCTGACGGACCCGAAGGTCAGCCCACCCCGTTCGGTTTCGGCAAGGGCCGCCAACCATCTTGACGATCGTGCCGCCCTTCGGGCGGCGTCAAGATCGTTGGTTCGGCTGATCCTTGCCGCCCCCGCCCGATGGCGGGCTTGACCGGTCCTATCAGCGCGGCGCTGGCACCGCAGGAACCCAAACTCCTGCCGGCGACCAGCCAACCGCACCACAGGTACCTCTCACGGTAGGAGTCCGGTCATGCAGTTCACGTTCAACTTCGAAGGCAACCTCGGCGCCGACCCCGAGCTGCGCGTCACCCCGTCCGGGGTGATGGTGGCCAAGATGTCGGTTGGCCACTCCACCCGCCGGCGCACCACCGCCGGTGAGTGGGAGAACGGTCCGACGGTGTGGGTCGAGGTCACTTGCTGGCGGGAGCTGGCCGAGCGGGTCTCCCAGCTCAAGCGCGGCGACACGGTGATCGTCGACGCCCGTGACGACCTCGCAGCCTGGGCGTACACGAACCAGGGCAGCGGCAAGGCCGCCGCCAAGCTCCAGGTAACCGCCAACAACGTCGCGGTCAGTATGCGGTTCGCCGAGGCGCAGGCCCTGCGCAAGCAGCGCAACGTGGTCGCCGACAACGATGACCCGTGGGCCGGCGCCGACGCTCAGGTCCCGGACAGCCCGGCCGAGATCAGCGAACTCGCCAACGCCTGACCGCCCCCGCTGGTGGGGCCGACCGAGGTCGGCCCCACCAGGCACCACCTCCGCAAGCTTTCTCACCCTGATCTTGGAGTTGATGATCGTGTCGTTGTTCACCTGCGTTATCGAAGGCAAGCTCACCGCATCCCCGACCCGCGGCCACACCCGATCCGGCGCGGTGTGGGTGCAGTTCCCGATCGTCCACCGCGAGCGCTACCGCGACGCCACCGGACGGTGGGTCGACGGCAAGGCGATGTTCCTGGACGTCGTCTGCTGGGGCGCCCTCACCGACCGTGTGAACGATCTGGTGCGCGGTGACCAGGTGGTCGTGGAGGTCGGGCACTTGATGGCCTACGAGAACGACTGCGACCAGGCCGCGATGAAAGCGGCGGCGCGCAATGTGTCGATGTCGATGCGCTTCCAGCCCGCGCACTCCGGTCCGAAGGTGGCACAGCGCCGCGGGGACGTGGTCGTCACCGCGGACGGGGAGCGGATCGCGTCGGCGGCGTACCCGGAGCGGGTCGCCGATCTCGAACTCGCCCACTGATCCCAACCGCTTCCGCTGGCTCCACCCGTCGGGTGGGGTCAGCGCCGTTTCCAGCCCAAGGAGAGCCGCCATGTTTTCCAGCCCGACCATCGATCCCGATCTGCTGGACTGCGACGACTGCCACGCGCCGGCCGGTGAACCGCACCACTTCGCCTGCGTCTACCTACTCGACATCGACCCCGACCACCCCGACGAGTTGTGCCCGCCGGAGGTCCACTGCCTCATCGCCGCCCCGGCGAACCGGTTCGGTGAGCCCGACAGTCGGGCGGTGGCCAATCTGTTGGCGCCGCTGTTCGACTCCGGCGCGATCACCTGCTGGCGGCTGGCGTTCCCGCCCGAGGACAGTCGCCACGGCCCGGGCCCGACCGTCCCGGACGAACGGCCGGCGCTGCCGGAGGGGATGCGGTGGTTCACCGTCGCCCTGACCTTGGCTGTGGTCGCGCCGGGGGCGCGGGCCGACGACGAGGCCGTGTGGGCGCCGGTAGCGGCGGTGGTCATGGCCGGAGAGCCGGTCGTCGTGCATGGCCGGCAGCAGGCGGCGCCCGGCCGGTACGCCGTCGCTGGTGACTTCCGGTACCGGCCGGCGTCGTGCCGGGACGACTCCGGTCGTGGCCGGTGGCTGGCCGGGGGCCGGCTGCTGATCTGCGCCGGTTGCGGCGCCGACTGCACCTGAACCTGCCAGCTCGCGCTGGTGTTCGCGGGCGTCACCCCGACTCGGGGTGACGCCCGCTTTTCTGTTTCCCGTCTTTCGAAGGAGCGAAGTGATGACCGAATCCACCATCCCCGAGGTGGGCGGCGGGCTCGCCGCCCGACAAGCGCGCATCCGCGAGCTGCAGCTGCTGTTCGCGCTGCACCGCTACGGTCCCGGCTACCAGCAGGTCACCGGTAACGGGCTGCGGTACGTCGGTGAGATCGTCAAGGCCACGCCGCAGGAAGCGGCGTGGCTGGCTGCGCACGTCCAGCAGCATCCCGAGGTGTGGCAGACGCCGTACCGCACTGACGGCCAGTGGGACGCCGAGCGCCGCGACCGCGGCGAGTTGGCGTTCACCGCCTCGGACACCGCGTACCGGGCGGGCCGGCACGCCCGGTCGATGGAGCTGCTCGACGAGGCGTACGCCTACGGAGTCATCGGCGACACGACGTGGCGAGCACTGTCTGACCTGATCACCAAGGCCACCGCGCCGCCGTCCGGCCAGACGCCGGACGGCGACACCGACTCGGGTGCGCAGGTGTCGTCGTGAGGGCGGTAACCAACGCCGAGTTCTACAAGTGGGCGCGCTCTGGGCATGACGCGAAGTCGGCGCGGCTGACCGGCGTAGACGTGCTCGGCCGGTACTCCGGCACGACCGTTGCGGCCGGAGAGCTGGAGCCGGCACCGGCGGCGCAGCTTGATGCGGCGTTACAGCGGTACTACGTGCAGCCGGGCGGGCTGGATCTGCCGGCGTACGTGGTGTCGTGTGACGGCACGCCAGTGGCGTGGCTGACACTTCGCGGCCACCCGGTCGCCCCGGCCGCGCGGTTGAACAAGTTGCAGCTGCGTCACCAGCAGCAGGCACTCACGGCCCTGTCCGAGGTGAGCGACCACGTCCTGGTCGCGTTGGCGGACCGGCGTGACGCCTACGAGCAGCGCACGACCGTCACACCGCCGAGCCCGCTGGGCGGATCGCGGTGGGTACAGGTCGCCGCCGCCGGTGAGCCGACCCGGCACTGGTGGACAACGGTACCGGCCGACTACGGCATCGCGTTCGATCAGGTGCGGTCGTTGGTCGGCGCTGATGAGGTGCGGGTGATCCGCTCGGCCGGTTACGGCGTCGGCGCGAACGTCATCCACCATCCCGGGCTGGAGTTCGTCTGCGCGGTCCAGGCCATCGCGGAGGCGACCGGTTCGCTGCCGGCGGTGGTTGGCCAGTGGGCGATCCTCACCGGATGCGTCGACCCCGCCACGATGCAGCAGCAGTTCGCCGGCGCGTACGTGGGCCGGTTCGACTACGAGCAGGACTTCACCCAACACATTCTGCAGGTCCGCGGCTGGGCCAAGGCGATGGACGAGGTCGGCCTGCCCACCAAGTACCTGGATCTGCGGCAGCTGACCCATGACCTGCTGCGCACCGAGTTCCTCGCCATCGGCATCGACCGCGACAACGACATCACCCATTGCGGTTCCGGCGGCATCGCCGTGGTCGCCCGCTGACCCGTCATCAACGGCGTGGCCGCGCCTAATCCTTCGGGCGCGGCCACCTGCTACTCGCGCGCTCGGGAGGCGCCTTGTGTCTAATCCGCTTCTGACCGCAGCGCTGGCGTATGCCCGCGCTGGCCACCATGTTGTTCCGCTGCACACGCCCACCCCGGGCGGGGGCTGTTCCTGCTGGGACACCGACTGCCCGAGCCCGGGCAAGCACCCGCGAGCGCGGCGCGGTTTGTACGCGGCGAGCGCCGACGTGTCGGTGGTCGCCGCCTGGTGGCAGCGTTGGCCTTCGGCCAACGTCGCCCTGCGCACCGGGCTTTTGATGGATGTCTGTGACATTGATGTCGCAGACGCCCGCCACGACATCACCGCCTTGCTCGATGACGGTTGCGCCGCCGGGCCGCTGGTGGCCACCGCCCGCGGCTGGCACCTGTGGGTTAGTCCGACCGGGCTGGGCAGCACCGTCGGATTCCTGCCCGGCGTGGACTGGCGTGGACGCGACGCCCTTGTCGCGGTGCCGCCGTCGCTGCACGCCGCCGGTGTGCGGTACCGGTGGGTCCGCGATCACCGGCAGCCGATCCCGCCCTGCCCGCCGAGATTGCTGGCCGCGGTACGGCCGCGACCGGTCGGGCTTCGGCTGTCGCCCGCCGTGCCGGCGGGCGACAGCTCCCGATATGCCGCAGCGGCGCTGGCGGCTGAGGCGCAGCGGGTCCGCTGTGCCGTGCCCCCGACGGCCGGTAGGTCGGGGAACCGCAACGACACGCTCAACCGGGCGGCGTTCAACCTCGGCCAGCTCATCGCCGCCGGTTCTCTCGACGAGCAGATAGCGCGCGATCAGCTCACCGAGGCAGCCCTGTCCACGGGCCTCGCCGTCGGTGAGACCCGGCGCACGATCACCTCCGGCCTGACTGCCGGACAGCGCCACCCGCGACGGCGCCGCGCCTGAACGAACGGGGCCGCACACAGCAGCGTGCCCCGGACTCGTTTGAGTCCGGGGCACGCCCGCCTTGCTGTCATCGCCGGCTAGGTCTGCCAGTCACCTCCCTCCTCCCAGTACGGCGCAGGCGCCTCATCGCCGGTGTCGTCCTCCTGCCGCTCCTGCTCCCGCGTGTGCCGGCCCGATCCCGGCCCCGGCTCAACCGGGCTGGCAGGCGCCGGTCCGGTGTCGGCGACCGCATCCCGGATCGCCGCCAGCGACAGGCCCGTCAGTTCGGCAACCGCGGTGCGGGTTTCGCCGAGGTCGAGCATCGCCCGCAACGCCACCGCCGCAAGATGCTCGGCCGCCGCCGCCTTGCGTTCGCCGATCGCGGTGACCTTGGCGACTCTGGCCGCCGTGGCCCCTTCGATCTGCTCAACGGTCGCGGTGTGCTCGAAGAACTCCGCAAGCGCGGCCTCCACCTTCCTCTCCCGAACGAGTCGTTCGGCGTCGCGCTTCTGCTTGGCTTCCTGCGCTTTGCGCATCGCTGCGAAGCGCGCTCCCTTGTTGTTTGTCATGCCGAGAAAAGTACGAGCGGCGCATCAGTTCTCGTGAATAACCAAAACAACCCCCGCCAACCCCGCACAACCCCAATCAACACCCGCCCACAAACCATGCTGAAATCACCCACACCACCCGTCTGACCAGCACAAACGTCCAAGGCCGACAGTCAAAAACAAGCGACGAGACACCTCTTGCACTACCAGTGAAAGTGGGCCATGGTGGTCCTCCACTGGCACCCGAGTGGAGGTGAACAACGCCAATGGGGCCGTCCAATTCGCACCAGATATGCCGCACGGTTTTCAGCGCGTTGTTCGCCGCTTCCGAATTGTGCGTAGGTGTGTTCCCGTGGTGATGACGGTCCACAAACTGTCCGTCGGCGACGGCTACCTGTACTTGACGCGCAACATCGCCGGCGGGGACGTCGACAAGAAACGCACCCAGGACGCGTCCGCCTACTACACCGCCGAAGGCAACCCACCCGGCTCATGGATCGGCCGCGGGGCACCCCTACTCGGCCTCGCCGGCGAGCAGGTGACCGAGGACCAGATGCGGGCGCTGTTCGGGCATGGGCATCACCCGAACGTCGACCAGATCATCGCCGACCACCTGGCCAAGCACGTGAGGCCGGAGATGTCGGAGAAGCAGATCGCTGCCCTCACCGCGCAGGCCCGACGGGAGGCGTCGTTGGGCAGGGCGTTCCCCGAGTACGAAGCCCTCGACCCGTTCAACGACCGGGTCGCGCAGCGCGCGACGAGAGTGGTGACAGAGACCGGCCGCCGCCCGACCGATGCCGAGATGAAGAAGATCAAGCGCGAAGAAGCAGGACGCGGCCGCGGCGGTGTCGCCGGCTACGACGCCGTGTTCGCGCCGGTGAAATCGGCGGCGCTGCTATGGGCGCTGGACCCGCGCGAGGAGGTCCGGCAGGCGATCTTCGAGGCGCACCAGGAGGCAAAGAACAGCGCTTTGGCCATGCTCGAAAAGGAGGCGGCGTTCACCCGGACCGGGGCTGGTGGGATCGCGCAGGTCGACACCAAAGGGCTGGTGGCGGTCGCGTTCGACCACTACGACTCCCGTGACGGGGACCCGAACCTGCACACGCATGTAGCGATCTCCGCGAAGGTTTGCGGTACCGACGGCAAGTGGCGCTCCCTCGACGGCCGCGCCCTGTACCGGATCACCGTCGCGGCGTCGGAGCACTACAACACGCAGTTCCAGGCCGGTGTCACCGCCCGGCTTGGGGTCGAGTGGGTGGCCCGGACACCGCACGGGAAGTCCCAGCTGATCTACGAGATCGCCGGCATCCCCGAGCAAGTGATCGACCACTTTTCCCGGCGCCGCAACAGGTTGTACGCGGGCTATCAGGAGCTGATCGACGCCTACCGGGCGCAGCACGGCAAAGACCCGGACGCGGCGGTGTGCCACAAGCTTGCCCGCCAGGCCACCCTCGACACCCGCGACGGGAAGAAGCCACCGAGGTCGCTGGCGGGGATGCGTGCGGAGTGGACCGCCGACCTCACAGCCAAGTTCGGACCCGACGCGATCCGGGCCGTCATGGACGCCGTCCCCGGCCTCGGACGGCACCGTGCCGAGCCCATTGACGACCTCGATGTGGCGGAGCTCGCCGCCACGGTAGTAGTCAATGTGTCCGAGCAGAAGTCCACCTGGTGCGAGGCAAACCTACGCGCCGAAGCCGAACGCCTCATCCGCGCCCAAGGCCACGCCACCAACCCACAACGGGCCAACGCCCTCGCTGAGCAGGTCCTTACCGTCGCGGTCAAAAAGCTGTCGATCAGCGTCGAGGCACCCGCCATGGTCGCCGAACCCGAGGCGCTGCAGCGCGCGAACGGGGACTCGGTGTTCCGCCAACACGGCGCCGCGCGGTTCACCAGCACCGCCGTCCTGGCGGCCGAAGACCGCCTCCTCAAGGCGGCCCGCACCGCCACCGACGACGCTCTGCCGAAGATCACGGTCGAGGCCGCGCTGGCGGCTTTCGACCGCGACGCCGAGCATCCCTTGGATGCCGGGCAGCGTGAGTTGGTGACCGCGTTCGCGTGCAGCGACGCTCTCATCGCCGTCGGGATCGGCGCCGCTGGCACGGGCAAGACGACCGCGATGCGCGCGTACCTGCACACGGTGAAAGCCCACGGCCGGCGCATCATCCCCCTGGCCACATCGGCGTCATCGGCCGCCGTGTTGGCCTCCGATCTGGGGGTTCCGGCGGAGAACCTGCACAAGCTCCTGCACGAACACCTCGCCGGAAACCACACCGAAGCACTGTGGCAGCTGGCCGAGAATCCGGACACCGAACTACACCGCCACGCCCGTCCGTACGCGATCCGGCCCGGGGACGTGATCCTGGTTGATGAGGCCGGCATGGCCGGCACCGCCAACCTCGACCGACTCCGCACCATCGCCGAACGCCACGGCGCGGTCGTGCGGCTGCTGGGGGACTACCGGCAACTCGGCGCCGTCGAATCCGGCGGCGCACTACGCCTCATCGCCCACGACGTCGGCGCTGTCGAACTTTCGGTGGTCCACCGTTTCCACGACCCCGCCGAGGCCGCCGCCACGTTGAAAATGCGGGTTGGGGACAACAGCGCCCTCGACTTCTACGAGCAGAACCAGCGCATCCAGGGCGGGTCCGCACACGCCATGCTGGATGCCGTCTACACCGGCTGGCAGCACGACATCGCCGCCGGCAAGGTGTCGATCATGTGCGCGGCCACCAACCACGACGTCACCGCCCTCGCCGCACGCGCCCGCCTCGAACTAGTCACCCGAGGAAAAGTCGAACCCGCCGGAGTCGAGCTGCGCGACGGCAACATCGCTGGGCGCGGAGACTGGATCGTCACCCGCCGCAACAAGCGCCGCTTCTCCCTCAACCGCGGCCGGGACTGGGTCCGCAACGGCTCAGCCTGGACCGTTGTCGAGCGCCACAACAACGGATCACTCACCGTCCGCGCGCAGCACGGCAACGGCACCGTCCGGCTCCCGGCCGACTACGTCGCCAACCACGTCGAACTCATGTACGCCACCACGGTTCACCGCGCCCAAGGCGACACCGTCGACACCACCCACGCCCTCATCACCGACGACGTCAGCCGCGAAAACCTGTACGTGGCCGCGACCAGAGGCCGGGCCAGCACCGCCCTCTACACGGTCACCCACCAGTTCCTAGACCTTGATGAGGACCTGCGCATGGACCGGGTTCGGCGTGACCCGGACGCGCGCGCAGCCCGGGAGGTCCTGGAGAACATCATCGCCCTGGACAGGAGCGAGTTGACGGCGACGGAGGCGATCCGCGACAGCCAACACCGCGCCGAATCCCTCGCCACCCTGATGCCGCAGATGATCCACGTCGCTGAACTCGTCGCCGAACCCCGCTACCGGCAACTCGTCAGCGACGCCTTCCCGCAGCACGCCGAGCAGCTCACCGAGGACGGGGCATGGGGCACCATCCGCAGCAAACTCCGGAACGCCGAAACCGCCGGCTGGCCCACCGAACAGCTCCTAGCCGCAGCCGCGCAACGCGGCCCCCTGGACGAGGCGCGGTCGCCCGCGCAGCTGCTCGCCTGGCGGCTGGACCACATCACCGACAGCACTCCGGCGCCGGCGCCGCTGGCCCGACCTGACGACGCTCAGGCAATCCGGTACGCCGACCTGTTGCAGCGCCACATCGGCATCCGCCCTCGAACCGACCTACTGCAAACCAAGCCCGGGGCGCTACGAACCGACACCACCCATCGCAGCGATGACGGGTACATCGGCGTCGACGTCGACCTGCTCGACCAGTACGCCGCCATGGTCGCCGACGCCACCGGAACCGACGCCCGCACGGTCGCCGCGCACCACGCCTGGCCCCACCTCGCTGGAACGATCGCCGCATGGCACCGCGCCGGAAAGCACCCCGACCCAATCCTGGCCATCGCCTCCACCAACCTCGACACCTACGCCGCCAGGGCTACGCAGCACGCCAGCCGGCACGGCATCCCCTCTACGCAGCAGCTCGTGCCCGCGGCGCTCCGCCACCACCAGACCGTCACCGACGTACTCGGAAAAGAGCTCGCCGACCACGTCCGAAGCCAGCCCGGCTGGACCGCCCTGCACGCCGCGATCGGCCGCGCCCACCGGCAAGGCCACGACACCTGGACCCTGCTCACCACCGTGACCGAGGCGCGCTCCCTCGATGACACCGACTCCGCCGCCCAAGTCCTCGCCTGGCGCCTCAACCGGCACCTGCACACCCAGCCCACCCCCGGCAGCAGCGGCGCATGGGCGGCAATCGCCTGGACCCTCGCCGCCCACGAACACACCGGCGGCACCGCCGAAGAACTCCTCACCACGGCACCCGCCTGCGCCAAACTCGACGACCTCGCCACCCACCTACGCGAACAAGCCCAAGCCGCAGCAGCCCACCGCGACGAACGGCAGGCGCCGCCATGGACCCCGACCACCACCACCGACGACGCCGGCCCATACGCGCAGTACCTGCTCGACAGTGAGCAGCAGATCGGCGCTCGTATCCTCCAACTCGCCGAGCAAGCCGCACGCGACCGGCCCGCATGGACCGCCGCGCTCGGCCACGAACCCTCCACCCGGCAAGAGCGCAGGCCGTGGCTGCGGCAACTCGGGATCGTCGCGGCCTACCGCGACCAACAGAACGTCACCGACGACGACCCACGACACCCCCTCGGCCCCTACATCGAGTCCGGCAAGCCCGGACACCGCGCCTACTGGCACGCCGCCCAAGCCATCATCGCCGCCCGACCCAGCCGCACCACCGACACCGAAACCGGCGGTCCAGCAGGGCAGCAAGTCGCCGCCGACACCTACCTCGCGCTGTCCGACAGCCAGCGGCGGATTGTGGCCACCACGGTCATCGGCCGCCTCGGCGCGATCTGGTACGGCGACACCAGCCACCCCGACGAAGCCATCACCCAGCCCGCCTACACCGCCCACCTGCAGCGCGCGCTACGCGACCACCGACACCTCGCCGACCCCGACAACACGACCCAGCCAGCCATCCCTAGCACTGCGTCGGTACCCGGCCGTACCGCCCCGACACCCCGACCAACACCCACACAGGCCCAGCGGCCCAGGCTGCCGTTGCCGCGCCCGCAACCCCGGCCCGGTGGACCCCAGCCGCGCCTGTGACGGCGAGGGTCGGGTCTGGACGGCAGCGGATCTCGTCGGCGACCACGCGTACCCCTGACCACTCCTGCAACCACACCGCCCGCCCCGGCCACGACCAGCACGATGCCGGCGAACTGGCTGGCATGGAACATCAGAGCACCTGGGGCTGGGACCACGGCCTACGCCCAGCTTTGGCGCAGCGACTCCACCAGCGACGCCCCCGACACCTGGCTCTCCGGTGCCACCACCATCTACCCACGGCCCGGCTGCATCGCCCTGGACATCTGCCGCCACACCCGCACCGACCCGTTGACCGCCGTAGGCCCTCTGGGGGCATCGGCAACGACCAAACGCCGCCATTCGCACAGCGCGGACCTGCGTGCGTCGAGTCACGCGGGAAGGGCATCAACCTGAGTGCGCGATGCGCCCATCTGCCTGGCGTGGCCTGAGAAGGTCAAGAGGCGTTGGTGTAGACGGGCGCAGTTCGTTACCGGTCACGAGTTGGGCGGCTAGCTAGGCTGTCCGCTGGTGACGAGGCGAGGAGGACCGATGGCAGCCGGCATACCCCAGGTCAACGATCTGGTGGAGGTCCGTGGGCGCCGCTGGGTGGTCAGCGACCTCGATCCCGCTCCAGGCGGCGGCAGTACGGTGGTCGGCCTCCAGAGCGTGGAGGACGGCCGCTACGGCGACGCCCTTGATGTGGTGTGGGAGATCGAACCGGGCCGGCGGGTGTTGCCGGTCGGGTCGCTACCAGATCTGGCCAGCGGCAGGTTCGACCCGCCGCAGCGGCTGGCCGCGTTCCTCGACGCGATCCGCTGGTCGGCGGTGACCAGCGCGGACACGACCTTGTTGCAGGCGCCGTTCCGTTCCGGGGTGGCGATCGAGGATTACCAGTTGGAGCCGGTTGCCCGGGCGGTGGACGCGCCGACGGTTAATTTGCTGCTCGCCGACGACGTTGGCCTGGGAAAGACGATCGAGGCCGGCTTGGTGGCCCAGGAGCTGCTGCTGCGCCACCGCGCTCGCAGTGTGATGATCATCTGCCCGGCAGGGTTGACGACGAAGTGGCGCGACGAGATGGCCGAGAAGTTCGGCCTGGAATTTGTCGTGGTCGACAGCTCCCAGTGCGCGACGCTGCGGCGTACCCACGGTTCGGCGGCCAATCCATTCCGGGCTTACCCGTTGGTGATCGTGAGTCTGCCGTGGCTGCGGGGGCCGCGGGCACAGCGGCTGCTAGACGAGGTGCTGCCAGCTGACGGCCTATCGGACACCCCCGTGTTCGACCTGCTGATCCTGGATGAGGCGCATCATGTGGCACCGGCGGCGCCGAAGCAGGAGTACGCGGTGGACTCCCACCAGACGAAGCTGCTGCGCCGGCTAGCACCGCACTTCGCGCACCGGCTGTTCCTGTCGGCCACACCCCACAACGGCTATCAGACTTCGTACACCGCGCTGCTGGAGATCATCGACCCGCTGCAGTTCGCGCGGGGTATGCCGCCGGACGATGCGGCCTTGAAGTCCACGGTGGTGCGGCGGTTGAAGCGGGACATTACGCGGGCCGACGGCACGCCGCGGTTCGTGGAACGCACGGCCCGCGCGCTGCCGGTGGAGTATCCAGAAGGTGAGCGGGAGGTACATGCGCTGCTCGGCCAGTTCGCGGCGGCGCGGCGCCGGCGGCTGCGCCAGAGCCGCGGTCGACGCGCCACGGACCTGGTCACGCTGTTGTTGAAGAAGCGGCTGTTCTCGTCACCAGCGGCGTTCGCGCATACGGTGGCGGTGTACGGCGAGACGCTGCGCGCCCGGGCCGAGGGTGCAGCTCCGCCGCCGTCGACGTTCGACGAAGACGCGTGGTTCGACGACTTTGTGGAGACCTCGGCGACCGTCGACGACGACTCGCTGGCCGAGGTTGAGGACGGCGCCCTGGAGGTGTCCGGTCGGCTCACTCCGGAGGCCGACCCCGATGAGCTGGCGCTGCTGCGGCAGTTGGACAACTGGGCCCGGGCACACTCCGGGCGGGCGGACGCGAAGGCTACCGAGCTGCTGACGTTCCTGGAAGCGGTATGCCGCCCCGGCGGGCACTGGACCAACGAGCGGGTGGTGGTGTTCACCGAGTACCGCGACACCCAGTTGTGGCTGGAGCAGCTGCTGCGCGCACACGGGTTGGGAGAGGAGCGACTGGAGCTGCTGTACGGCGGGATGGACCCGAACCGCCGGGAGCTGCTGCGCCTGGCGTTCCAGGCCGACCCGGCGGTGAACCCGGTACGGATCTTGTTGGCCACCGACGCCGCCAGCGAGGGCATCGACCTGCAGCGGCACTGCCACCGGTTGGTCAACTACGACATCCCGTTCAACCCGAACAAGCTGGAGCAACGGATCGGCCGAATCGACCGGTACGGCCAACGTCAACCCCCAGAGATCTTCCACTTCGTTGGGTTGGGTTGGGAGAAGGCCACTGACTCGTATGAGGCGGATCTGGAGTTCCTGTCCCGGGTGGCCCGCAAGGTCGCCCACATGGAGGCCGACCTGGGCAGTGTGAACGCGGTGCTCGCCGAGGCGGTCCAGGACCGGATGCTCGGCCGTCTCGATCCGGGCTTCGACGTGGCCGCCGCGACCCCCCGCACCACGAAGCGGCGCCGGGAGCGCGGCTCGATCGCCGCCGACCGGGACGTCGCCGAGCAGGTCCGCCGGCTGCACGCCGCGATCGACACCACAGTCGACCAACTGGGGGTCACGCCGGGCAACGTCCGCCGGGTGGTCGACACCGCCCTGAATCTGGCCCGGCAGCAGCCGCTGCGCCCGCACCTCGACGAACGAGAACTGGCTCCGGGCCTGGTGGAGGTCCCGCCACTGACCGGCGAGTGGGCGCGCACGACCGCCGGCCTGACCGACAAGCTGACCGGGGTACCGCGCCCGGTGTCCTTCGACGCGCAGACCGCGCAAGGCCGCGACGACGTGGTGCTGGCCCACCTCGGCCACCCGCTGGTGGCGATGTCGACCCGACTGCTGCGGGCGGCGGTGTGGAGCGCGCACAGCGGCCTGCACCGAGCCACGGCGGTGGTCAGCGACGACCCAGACCTGACCGAACCGCTGGTCGCCGCGTACGCGCGCTTCGTGCTGGTGGGCTCCGACGGGGTGAGGCTGCACGAGGAGGTGCTGTACGCCGGGGGCTGGGCACGCCCGGACGGCCGCTTCGCCCGCCTGGACAACCTGGGCACCCTGGACCGACTGCTGCGCGGCGCACTGGCAGACGGCACCGAGGCGGGGGCGCGACTGCGGGACCGGTTCGTCACCGGCTGGCCGAAGCTACGCGAGGGTCTACTGGGCGCGGTGCAGGCCCGGGCCCGTGACCGGCAGGGCAGCCTGCGGCAGAAACTCGACCGGCGCCGCGACACCGAACGCGACCAGGTCAACGCCGCCCTGGACCGCTTCCGCGACGCCCTTCGCGCCGCTCTCAACGAGGAGCCGGAGGAGACCCTGCTGGATCTGCTGAAGGACCCGAAGGAGCTAGCCCAGGCCCGCAAGGACCGGCACTCCTGGGAGGAACGCCTCGCCCACCTGGACACCGACCGGCAGCGCGAGCTGCTGCGCGTTGACGCCCGCTACGCCGACTTGACCCCGCACCTGTTCCCGGTCGCGGTCGTGTGTCTTATCCCCGAACGGGAGGCTGTCCGTTGAGCCCCGCACCCCGCCGCGGCGGTCGCCGCCCCGGCCCGCCGCCGGTGGATCCCCGCCAACAGCACCTGGACTGGCTGTCGCTGATCGAGGTCACCGGCCCGTTCCTCACCGTCCCGGTCCTGCGGGCGGCTTGGCCGACCCTGGACGCCCTGGAGGGCCCAACCCGCAAGGCGCTGCGCACCGCGCACGCGGCCTGGCAACTGGCACCCACCGACCTGCCGGCCCAGCGCACCTGGATCACCTGGGTGCTGGGCGAGCTGCTGCAGTGGGGCGACGCCCTGGAGTCCGACCCTGGAGAGCTGACCCGACTGACCGTCGACGGCAGCACCCCGGACTTCGCCCTCGTCGACCCCGGTGAACTGGTCAAGCCCGACACCACCCGGCTGATCGGTGTCGTTTGCCCGCCCGGCACGGCACCGACCCGGGCCCACCGCAGCGGCGACGAGGAACCTGCCGCCGCCCCGACCGACCAGGTGGCGCGGCTGTGCCGGGCCCACGGCGTCGAGCTGGGCCTGGCCACCGACGGCCGCTGGTGGACCCTGGTCTGGGCGCCGATCGGCGGGGTCACGACCACCGCCACCTTCGACGCCGCCACCTGGCCCGAGCAGGCTGACCAGCCGGTGGTACGGGCGCTGCGCTCGTTGCTGCGCCGCTCCCGGTTCTTCGCCGTCGCTGACGAAGACATGCTGGTCCCGCTGCTGCGCCGCAGCCTGGACAGCCAGGAAGAGGTGACCGAGGCCCTCGGGGTGCAGGTCCGCCAGGCTGTCGAACTGCTGGTGGAGGCGGTGGGCCGCGCCGAGGCGCACGGCGACGACGACATCCTCGACGGCGCCGACGCCCACGACGTCTACCGGGGCGCCGTCGCGGTGATGATGCGGGTGGTGTTCCTGCTCTTCGCCGAGGAGCGCGGCCTGCTGCCCGCCGACAATGACCTGTACGCCCAGGCGTACTCGGCCAGCCGCCTGCACGACGACCTGCGCACCTCCGCCGACCACAGCAGCGAGGAGGAGCTGGAGACCAGCCACGCCGCGTGGCTGCGGCTACTCGGCCTGTTCACCGCCGTCTACGCCGGGGTTGAACACCCGCGGCTGCGCCTGCCCGCCTACGACGGCTCGATCTTCGCCCCGCAGCGCCATCCGTGGCTCGAACGGGCCCGCATCGACGACCGCACCGTGCTGCACATGCTCAAGTCGGTGCAGCGGGTGGTGATCAAAGGCGAGGAACGCAAGCTTTCGTTCCGTGCCCTGGACGTCGAGCAGATCGGCTACGTCTACGAGGGACTGCTGTCGTTCGAGGGCCGCCGCGCCGTGACCACCACCGTCGGCCTGATCGGAAAACCTGGCCTGGAAGAGGAGGTCACCCTCACCGACTTGGAAGCCCACGCCGCAGCCGCACCCGAACCAGCAGCCCTGGCCGCTGGCCTCGCCCAGGCGTACAAGCCGTCCGGTATCGGCACCCCGGCGGCCCTGGCCCGCAAGCTGACCCCACCGGCCAACGGCGCGCGCGCCGAAGTACTGCGCCGGCTGCTGGCCGCCACCGGCAACGACCTCCCGCTGGCCGAGCGGCTCGTGCCATTCGCTGGGATCATCCGCCCCGACCTGCGTGGCCTCCCCATCGTCATCACTACCGGCGGCCTATACGTCACCGAGTCCCGGCTGCGCGGCAACACCGGCACCCATTACACCCCGCGCAAGCTGGCCGAACAGGTCGTCCAAGGTGCGTTGGAGCCGCTGGTCCACTCGCCCGGCCCGCTACAGACCGCTGACACCGCGAAGTGGCGGCCGCGGTCCAGCGCCGAGATCCTGGGGCTGAAGGTCGCCGACATCGCGATGGGCTCCGGCGCGTTCCTCGTCGCCGCCTGCCGGTACCTCGCCGACCACCTCGTCCGAGCTTGGGGCCGCGAAGGCCGCACCGACGGCCGCCTCATCCAGGACGACGGGTACGGCGCCCACGCCATCCACGACACCGAAGCCGACCCGCTCACCATCGAAGCCCGCCGCGCCGTCATCGAACACTGCCTGTACGGGGTGGACATCAACCCGATGGCCGTCGAGATGGCCAAACTGTCCCTGTGGCTGGTGTCGATGGACCCGCACCGGCCGTTCACCTTCCTCGACGACCGCCTCGCCACCGGCGACTCCCTGCTCGGCATCACCGCACTCGACCAGGTCGAGTACATGCACCTTGACCCGAAAGCCGGCCGGACGCTGCACGAGGAGGGCGCCCTGGTCGACTTCACAGCCGGCATCCGTAAACGGGTCGGCGAGGCGGCCCAGACCCGCCGCCAGCTGCGGGAACTCCCCGGTCGGACGCTGGCCGAACTGGCCACCAAACGGCAGATCCTAGGCAATGCAGACCTAGAGGTCGGCCCCGCACGGACTGCGGCGACGTTACTGGTCGCCGCGACCCTGGCCGGCTGCCAGAAAGGCATCGGCTCCCGCGACCCGAAAGCCCGCGACGACGAGGCCGAAGAGCGGGAGTCCAGCCGCACCGGCCTGCTGCTAGAGGCCGCCCGGCTGGCCAGCGACGCCAGCCGAGGCTTCAGCCTCGACGGCGAAGACGTCCGCGCCACCGTGGATCGCAAGTCCGGCCAGTGGCTGCGCACTGATCAGCCCCGCGACGGTCTCGACCGCGAACCTCTGCACTGGCCGCTCGTCTTTCCCGAGGTCTTCGACGGCACGGCCCCGGGCTTCGACGCCATCATCGGCAACCCTCCGTTCCTTGGCGGGCAGAAGATCACGGGCGTTAGCGGTGAGGCCTACCGTGAGTATCTGGTGGAGCAACTGGGGCGGGCGCAGCGCGGCAGCGCCGACCTGGTCGCCTACTTCGTCCTGCGAGCCCATGACCTGCTCGCTCACGCTGGGCAGACCGGGCTACTGGCCACAAATACCCTCGCCCAAGGCGACACCCGCGAGGTAGGCCTGGACCAGCTCACCAGCGCCGGCATGACTATCCGGCAGGCGATCAAGGGCGCGAGGTGGGGGTCACGGTCGGCAGCGGTGGATTACTGTGCTGTCTGGACCAGCCGAGTGCCGCCGTCCGAAGCCGCGCGGCGAATGCTGGACGGCAAGCCCGTCAGCGAAATCAGTCCGTCACTGGATCCTGTGTCGCGCATCACCGGTAAACCCGAACGCCTCCGCGCTAACGGAGGAATTGTGTTCCAGGGCTCGAACATTCTTGGGCTTGGATTCACCATGGAGCCGGCCGAGGCTGCCGCCCTGCGGGAGAAGGATCCGCGCAACGCCGACGTGCTCTTCCCGTACCTCATTGGCAAAGACCTCAACTCCCGCGCGGACAGTTCGGCAAGCCGGTGGGTTATCAACTTCCACGACTGGTCGCCGGAACGTGCAGCGACCTATCGCGACTGCTTCGCCCAGGTCGAACGCCTCGTCAGGGCCGAGCGAGCTGGCAACAAAAGGCCGGCTCGGCGCGACCGATGGTGGTTGTATGCCGAACGCGCACCTGAGCTATACAAGGTGATCGACAAGCTGGAACGGGTCATCGCAATCACGTTGGTGAGCAAGGTTGTCATGCCGGTGATGGTGCCGACCGGGCAGGTGTTCGCGCACAAGCTCGGCATCTTCGCCAGCGACGATCCGGCGATGTTTGGGCTGCTGAGTAGCGCGCCGCACTACTGGTGGGCGATCTCTCGGAGCTCCACGATGAAGGCTGACCTGAACTACTCGCCGTCCGACGTGTTCGAGACGTTCGCCCGGCCCGAGCTGTCGGACGAGTTGCGCGATGCTGGCGAGCGCCTCGATTCCTACCGGCGGGAGCTAATGCTGGCGCGTCAGGCAGGCCTGACCGACACGTACAACCTGGTGCATGACAAGTCGTGTCGAGATGCCGACATTGCCGAGCTACGGCGGCTTCATGCGGCGATCGAAGAGGCTGTGGTGGCCGCGTACGGCTGGGATTTGGAGTTGGATCACGACTTTTACGACACGCGGCAGGGGGTGCGGTACACCGTGGGGCCGGTGGTGCGGCAGGAGATGCTGGATCTTTTGTTGGAGCTCAACCAGGAGCGTCACCGTGCGGAGGTTGCCGCCGGTGCGCATGCGGTGAAGAAGCCGAAGCGTGCGGCCAAGCCGAAGGTCAACCCGGACCAGGACGCGATGTTCTAGCGGCAGGTGACGGGTGCATGGCCGTCACTACCCGGGTGGCGGACATGTTGTACCCGTCGGTGGTGTCGCGCCGGCTACTGTGTGCGGTCGGGCAAGTGCGATCCGGTAGGGAGCCCAACGTGAGTAGTGATTCGCCGGTGCTGGCGGTGCCGCAGGAGTTCGCGGCGGCATCGTCGTTCCAGGTGCGTGACGAGCTGGGCGGCTACCTGTCGCGGGACCTGCTGGGTCCGTGGGAGGGTCCGGAGGAGTGGCTGCCGGTGGGGGTCCGTGGGCCTCGGGACCGGTACCTAGTCGGGGCGTTGGGACCTAAGCATGTCCCGCTGTCGGTGGTGGACGCGGCCAGTGATGTGCCGGACACCGAGGCTGGCGCGGATGCCGATGGTGACGGCGGTGAGCTGCGGGAGCTGTTCACCGTGCAGAACGCTGGCCGGATGTGGGCATCGTCAGCGGGACTGTCATTCGCGGTGGACGCCGATGTCGACGTGCTGTCCGTGACGGTCTCCTGGGGTCATTATGCTCCGGTGCCGCGCGGTGGCGAGGACGGCAAGCGTCGCAACGTGTGGGTGCGGCGACCGGTGACCCACACGGTGGAGGTGCGGCTGGACGGGGCGCTGAACCGGCGGTTCCTGCTGGCCAATCCGGGCCCATCGGCCGACGACGAGGCGGAGCCGGCGTCGCCGGTGTACGCCGTCGAGGAGGTGGCTGCCGACGACGACATTGTGGGTGTCTACCTCAACGCTCAGGTGCGGCACCGCCGCGACGCCGGCGGGCGGCAGCGTCGGGTGGTGGAGTTGGCGTTGGTGAACACCCAGTACGAGGCGCTGGCCAACCCGGACACCGCGTGGCTGTTCCAGCCGTCGCTGGAGGTGACGGCGCTCGACGGCGTCACTGACGTCTTCCTGCCGGCCGATGATCCGTTGGTGGACCCGGCGCCAGCCGGTGATGACCCGGAGGAGCGGCATCTGCGGCTGCTGTATCGGGATCTGCTCAAGTACGCCGACGGCCGTAACGTCGCCGTCCACGCCGATGCCCGGCCGGGGGCGCGGCGGGCGTGGCGGCTGGTGACGAGGTGGATGCCGACGTTCGACGTGCCGGCGACGGTCGCGCCGCCGCCGGATGAGTCCGCGCATCTGGCCGGTGTGGAGCTGTCGATGGACCGGTTGGCGGAGCTGGACCCGACCGGGCTGGCGGCGGCGTTGACGCCCCTGGCGGCCGGGTACACCGCCTGGCTGGATGAGCGGGCCGCGCAGGTCGCCGGCCTGCCCCCAGACCTGCGGGAGGTGGCGCAGGCGGCGATCGGTCGGGCCCGGGTGGTCGCCGAGCGGGTCGCCGCCGGGGTCGCGCTGCTGGTTGATGATCCGCAGGCGTTGGATGCGTTCCGGTTCGCCAATGCGGCGATGGCGTTGCAGCGGCGCCGTACCGCCCTGGCCGCGCTGCGGGAGATCTCGGGACTCGGCTTTGCCGAGGCCGCGCACCAGATCGAGGAGCGGGGGGCGAGTGCGGCGTCGTGGCGGCCGTTCCAGTTGGCGTTCGTGTTGTTGAACCTGCCGGCGTTGACCGACCCGGCGCATCCGCAGCGGCGGGCCGACTCCGGTGGCAGCCTGGTGGACCTGCTGTTCTTCCCCACCGGTGGCGGTAAGACTGAGGCGTACCTGGGGTTGACGGCGTACACGTTCGCGATCCGGCGGCTGCATGGCGTCATCGGAGCCGGGGGTGATGCCCGCGACGGCGGTGACGGGGTGGGCGTGCTGATGCGGTACACGCTGCGGCTGCTCACCGCGCAGCAGTTCCAACGGGCGGCGGCGCTGGTCTGCGCGGCGGAGGTGCTGCGCCAGCGGGCCGTCGACGGCCGGTTCGGTGACAAGCCGTTCCGGATTGGCCTGTGGGTGGGCGCTTCGGTCGCGCCGAACTGGTACCCCGACGCAGCCGAACAGATCGACGAAGCGCGGGTCAGCGGCAGCGGCCGGCGGG
Source organism: Pilimelia columellifera subsp. columellifera (assembly GCF_039532605.1). Taxonomy (NCBI): domain Bacteria; kingdom Bacillati; phylum Actinomycetota; class Actinomycetes; order Micromonosporales; family Micromonosporaceae; genus Pilimelia; species Pilimelia columellifera. The sequence continues at coordinate 35,208 of NZ_BAAARY010000008.1, read as the reverse complement.
TCAACGTCCTCCAAACGCTGGCCTGCCCGTGGTGTGGGGAGAAGCTGCGCGGCGAGCGGGACCTGGACCACTCCAAACAGCAGCGGCGGGTCCGGCTGTACTGCCCGCGTGGGGAAGGGTCGGCGGCGTGCGAGTTCTCCCGGCGGATCAACCCGGACGGGCTGCCGATCTTGACTGTGGACGAGGAGCTGTACCGGTATCCGCCGAGCCTGGTGATTGCCACAGTGGACAAGCTCGCGCAGCTGCCGTGGTTCGGGTTCGCCGGTAACCTGTTTGGCCGGGTGCGGCAGTGGTGCCCGCGGCACGGCTACCGGCACCCCGATCTGGACCGGCGCACCGACTGCCGGGACAAGCACAACGTCAGCAGCGACGGCCGGTTAGCAGCGGTCAGGAGTCAGCCGGTGAACCGGCTGCGCCCACCCGATCTGATCATCCAGGACGAGCTGCACCTAATCTCCGGCGCGCTCGGCACGACGGTGGGCCTGTTCGAGGGGGCCGTGGCGGAGCTGTGTCGCTGGGAGCCGCCGGGTGCGTCGGCTGCCGCCGGGCCGGTCATCGTCGCCTCCACCGCCACCACCAAACGCGCGGACGCGCAGGTCCGGGCGCTGTACGGGCGCCGATTAGCGGTGTTCCCGCCGCCGGTACTCGACGTCGCCGACACGTTCTTCTCCCGGCAGGTGCCACTGTCGACGGAGAACCCGGGCCGCCGCTACCTGGGCCTGTGCGCGCACGGCACCCGGTTGAAGTCGACGGAGATCAGGCTGGCGGAGATCCTGCTCATCGCCGGCCAGACCCTCTTCGACCAGTACGGCGAGAAGGCGGACCCGTACCTGACCCTGGTCGGCTACTTCAACGCCACCCGGGAACTGGCCGGTATGCGCCGCTACCTCGACGACGACGTGGCCAACCGGGTCCGCCGCAACGGGGTCCGGCGCGGTATCGCCAACCGGATCGCCCGCAACCGTGGCCTGCTCAACATTCAGGAGCTGACGTCCCGGATCTCCAGCGGCGACATCGCCGATGTGCTCAAACAGTTGGAGTACGGCTTCGATCCGCGCACCGACACCACTACCCGGTGGGCGGCGGTCGTCGACGAGATGCGCGCCGCCCAGCACGACAAGCGTGAGCCTGTGTTACCCGCCCGCGCCGGTGGTTTCCCGGTCGACGTGGTGCTAGCCACCTCGATGCTGCAGGTCGGGGTGGACGTGTCCAGGTTCGGGCTGATGGTCGTCACCGGCCAGCCGAAGAACACCGCCGAGTACATCCAGGCGTCATCGCGGGTCGGGCGGGACGCCAATCGCCCCGGCCTGGTCGTCACCCTCTACAACTGGTCCCGGCCCCGCGACCTGGCCCACTACGAAGACTTCGCCCATTACCACGCCACCTTCTACCGGCAGGTGGAGGCGCTGTCGGTCACCCCGTATGCCCGCCGCAGCCTCGACCGGGGCACCGCTGCGACGGTGGTGACCGCGCTCCGGCACGCCGCCGACGACCTGACCGCTAACCCCGGCGCCGGTCGGGTCGACCTCGACGGTGAGCTGGCCGCGCAGATCACCGGCCGGCTGCTCGACCGGGCCGAACGCGCCGGCGGGCCACCCGCCCGCGAGTACCTCGCCGAGCGCCTAGGCCGACTCCGCGACGCCTGGACGCAGCGGCAGGGCGGCGAGTACCCGCTTGGTTACGAGCTGCGGCGCGATCCAGAGCAAACCTACGTCGGCTTACTCGACCTGGCCGGGCAGGGTCCGTGGGGTGACCTCACCGTCGCCCGGTCCATGCGCGAGACCGAGACCGAGGTCAACCTGCTCGTCTCCGGCGGGGACCTGGTCGACCGGCCCGTCGGCGCACCGCCCTGGCAGTTCCAGGCCGCAGCGCAGCCCGCCGACACCGACGACGGCAGCGGCGACGAACTCGGCGCCGTCCCGACCGGAAGGGCAGCCCGACCGTGAACAACGCCCCTCAACACCGCCGGCGGGTCGGCACCGTACGCCCCAGCCACCTGATGTTCACCGGCGGTATCGGCGCCCTGGTCGACCTGCCGAACTTCTCCGTCCTCGTCAACGGCATCGACGACTGGCGGTACACCCAGGCGTACACCCCGCTGACCGAGCCGCGGCTGCTCCAAGCCATCCAGACGCTGCTGCGCGACCGGGGCGTCGTCGAGCTGCGGCCGGCGCCGTGGATACCCGGCATCGACGACAACCCCAGCGGGGAAGCTGCCCGCGTCGGCGTGCCCGTCACCCCGTTCCCGCAGTGGCTGCGCTGCACCGCATGCAACGAACTCGGCGCCTACCACCCCAGCGTGTGGACCTTCGTCAACGACAAACCTCGCCGGCCTGACCAGGCGCTCTTCTTCCACAACCGCTGTCCCAGCAAGCGCAGCAAACCACTGGCAGTACCGGCCCGGTTCCTACTGGCCTGCACCAATGGGCACCTCGACGACTTTCCGTATCCCGAGTTCGTCCACCGTGGCGGCGCCTGCACCGCCGCACCGAAACCCCGCCTGATCATGCGTGACTTCGGCGGCAACCTCGGCGCCAACGTGCAGCTGGAGTGCCACAGCTGCGGCACCGCCAAGCGCAATATCAGCGACGCGATGGGCTTACGCGGGCCGGAGAACCTGCCCGCCTGCCGGGGCCGCCACCCACACCTGAAGACATTCGGCCGATGCGACCAGCAGGCCCGCCTCCTGGTCGCCGGAGCCTCCAACCAGTGGTTCCCGCAGACCCTGTCAGCCCTGGCCGTGCCCAAACCCGCCGCCGACCGCCTTGACGAGGAAGTGGAACGCCAGTGGCACAACCTCGTCGACATCCCCAGCGCGGCGATGCTGACGACCATGCGGGCCATGCCGGCAATGAACGGGGTGTTCGCGCCGCTGCGGGACTTCACCGACGCTGACATCTACGCTGCGATCGAGCGCCGCCGGGCCGCCGCCGACACCGACACCGACCAGCCGGTCGGCTACCCGGACCTACTCACCCCCGAATGGCAGATCTTCACCGCGCCTCAGCTGCCCGAGGCGACCCTGGACTTCACCGTACGACGCGACCCAGCCGGCCTGCTCGACCTGCCCAGTCGGCTCTTCTCCGACGTGCTCCAGGTCGAGCGGCTGCGTGAGGTGCGGGCGCTCGCCGGTTTCACCCGCCTCGACGCGCCCGACCCCGACGACCCCGGTCTGGTCACCCGGGTCAGCCTCGGCCGCGGCAACCCGACCTGGGTGCCCGCCAGCGAGGTGCGCGGTGAAGGGATCTTCCTGCGCATCGACGAAGACCTGATCAGCGATTGGGGGAACAGGGTGACCGACAGCGCCGCCCTGCACGCCCACCGCGACGCTTACCAGCGGTTCCGCCACAACCGGTACTCCGACCGGATCACCGCCGACTTCGACCCGCTGTATGCCTGGCCCGGTGCCCGCTATATCGCCCTCCACACCCTGTCCCATCTGCTGATCCGCACCATCGCCCTGGAGTGCGGATACAGCTCCGCCAGCCTGTCCGAACGCATCTACTCCGCTAGCGGTGACGACCCCCGCGCCGGCATCCTCATCTACACCGCCGTCCCCGACGCCGAAGGCACCCTCGGCGGCCTCGTCTCTCTCGCCGAACCGGCCGCACTGCGCCAACTCCTGGATCGCGCCCTCACCGATGCAACCCGCTGCTCATCCGACCCGCTGTGCGGCGAACGCCTACCTCAGGCCCCGGCCGACTTCCTGCACGGTGCGGCCTGCCACGTCTGTCTCTTTGTCTCCGAAACCACCTGCGAACGCGGCAACCGCTACCTCGACCGCCGCTTCGTCGTCGCCATCGACGACCCGAAACTTGCCCTGGCACCCGACCTGTGAATCCAGACCTGACCGCGCAGTTGGCTACGCTGGCGCACTCCCTCGGCCCGGACGCTGTCGCCGACCTCGCCGAGGCCATCCACGCCGCCTCGTCGAGGGTTGGCGCACCGCAGCTCCTGACCGACCCCGCCGGTCGGGCTGCGGCTGCGGCCATCGAGCAGGCCGTCACCGCCGGCGACCTTAATGCCGACACCGCCGCGGCGTACGCCGCCGGATTCGCCGCCGGTTACCGCGAACGCACCAGCCACACCCGCACCGAGGTCGTCTGGACCGGCCCGTCCACCTTCGACGTACCGGTACGGGCCACCGCCCAGGTGCTGGTCGGCGTGGTCAACCAGGCCCGAACCGAGCTGATCGTCACCACCTACTCAGCCCGCCCGTACCCTGCCTTGCGAGACGCGCTCACCGCTGCCGTCGCCCGAGGCGTCGATGTCTGGGTCGTGGTCGAGACGCTCAGCGGCGCCGGTAGCGCTATCCAAGGCGACCAGCCAGCCCAAGCATTCGCCGACCTACCTGGCGTACAGCTGTGGAGCTGGGATGTCGCCCAGCGGCCCGACGGCGCGAAGATGCACGCCAAGACCGTGATCGCAGATGAGCAGACGCTCCTGGTGACGAGCGCCAACCTCACCACCTCCGGCCTCGACCGCAACATCGAAGCCGGAATCCTCATCCACGGCGGACCAACCCCCCGCCGTGCTGCCGAACACCTACGCGCCCTCCGCCGCGACGGCGTCCTGTTGCGTATCTGAGGGTGTCAATGCCCTACCGACCCGGAACGTCCCGTCCGGGCTACCTGCGATTCGTTTCGTGTTCCTGACGGAGGATGGAGAATAGAAGCTGATCGTGCCATCGGCCGTCGCGCCATTGAGCCCGCCTGATCCGGCCTTCGAGGCTCATTCCAGCTTTCTCTAGGCAACGGATCTCAGGCTTGTTGTCTGGGTGAGCAGTTGCCTGGATGCGTTCGGCTCTGGTGTGGGCAAAGATGTAGTCGAGGAGCTGCTGCTGCGCTTGCGCGCCGATCCCTTTGCCTCTGTGCTCTGGCAGGACGCCGACGGCAATTTCCCAGCATTGGGATGTGTCAGCGGGACCCCAGTAGCGTTCCATCCAGTCGACTCGCCCGACCAAGTCACCATCTACTTCGATGGCGAGCATGTTCTCGGGGCCTGCCAGGAGTCCGCGTTTCTGGAGGTTGTCACGGAAGCGGTGGGCCGTCCAGTAGCCGAACCATTGGTGGACTCCGGCCCCGTCAGGACGTTGGAACGCGGTTTCGAACGCTGTCAGATCGCCCTCGGCGATAGGGCGAAGTCGTACCGAATGCACTCCAATTCACACCCTCTCGCGGCTCGTCGAGGCATCTCAGTCTACTGTTGACTGGGAGTTGTTCCGCAACCAGCTTGTAGACGGTACTCGTAGACGGCGCGATGCTTTCCCTTGCCTTTGTAGTTCGATTGAAGTTGGACGCCGCCCTCCGTCATGTCCCCCAGGACGTTCTCGAATCCCCGGGCAAGCCAGGTATTGTGTGCGACGACGTTGCCCGGTTCAGACGTGAGGAAAATGCGTCGGCAGTTCCACTCTTCGGCTTGTTCCGTGATTTCTTTCAAGAGTGCGGTGGCGACGCCTTGGCGCCGGAAGGCGGGGTGGACCATCACGTCCTGGATGTAGATCTCATGTGGGTTGTCCTGGCTTCGGAACGCGATGATTGAGCCGGCGAGCTGGCCGTCTCGGACGTCCAGCGGGCAGGTTGTTGAGAAGAGTTTGGCGTAGAGCCAGTAGTCGGATTCGGTGCGTGGTTTGACGTACGGTTCACCGAGCGCCATCAGGGCGAGGACATCGTTGATGTCATCCTGGGCGATGGGCCGGATGGTCATAGTGATTCCGGTCGGTAGGCGTTGACGTGGGCTGCGAACCGGGACGCCGCGGTTAGGGGGTCGACCGCGTCGGCGATACTTCGTCCGACGATGAGGATGTCCCATTCTGGGCTGCGCAGAATGTTGTGGTCCGTCGGGCTAAACCCGCCGGATACCGACACGGGCAGGCGGGTCCATCGACGCAGTGTCGTCGCTGCTGTCATTGGGTCCCGTCCGGCCACACCGAGGTCGATATTGGTGGTGATCGTGAGGCCATCGACTCCAGCGCGTTCCATGTCGCGTATCCACGGGTGGCGGGCGTGGGACGGCACATCGAGGACAACAGGTAGTCCGAGGCGGTGTCCGGCTGCGACAGCTGCGGAGACGCTGGCGGTGCTGGCGGGTCCGATGAGTAGAACGACGTCAGCGCCGGCTTCGGCTGCGATGACGACTTGGTCGCGCCCCCAGTCGGCGGACATCATCTCGGCGACCACGATCGCGTCGCCACTCGCTTGCTTGATCGCGGCTATCGCTGCGGCTCCTGCGCTCTTGATGAGCGGATCGCCAACCTCTACCAAGTCCAGTCCGGCTTGCGCTGCCGCTCGGGTGAGGGCAACTGCCCGTTCGAGGTCGGGTGTGTCGAGGGCGAGCTGGATTAGGCGCTGTCCTCGGAATCGGCGATATTCCTGACTGCGGGAGCCCAACTCTGCTCCCAGCGGCCCAGCGGCATCGCTGGCGTCGTGGATGGCTGCCGCTTCGCGCCGCAGGATCGGATCGGTGGACTCGGCGACGAGTTGAACGATCCGGTCGCCGGTGGGTCGAGGCAGCTGGACCGCGCCGGTACGCGATTCACGCAGCAGCCGGAACAGGGCCGTGCGTGCCGGCCCATCGGGGAGGACGGTGGTCTGCCATCCGTGCAGCAGGGCGAGCCGGTGCGCTGTAGCGGCGACGTGGCTCGGGGCCTGCGTCCAAGAACTATCGGAGTCGAGGACGTCGGCGACGAGTTCGAGCACATGTCCGGCGGGTAGCGGCGCCGTCGTGTCGAGGATGGCGTGGAGCAGGCAGTTCCTGACGTGCCAGTTCTCGTCACTAAGGAGCTGACGGATCATGGTCACGTCGCCAGTAGTAGGTACGACGGCGGTGACGGCGGCGCGGACCTTGTAGTCCAGGTCGCGGACCAGGCGCTCTGTCAGATCGCGGTGAAGGTCAGTGCGGGGTGCGCGCGGGTCTTGGAGACCGTCGACGAGTGCTGCCCGTACACGCCAGTCTGAATGCTCGGTGATGCTGGTCAGCAGGTCACTGGTCTGCTCGGCCGTGAAGAGGTAGTAGAAGCGGGCGAAGAAGCTGGCTTGGTCGGGGTCGTCGAGGTCCGCGGCGGCGGCGAGCGCGTCGATGTCTGCGGCGTCGAGGTGGTGCTCGACGAGGGTGATGAGGTCGGCCCAGATTCGGGTGTGATGGCTGCGCAGTATGGCCAGCAGCCACCGCTGGAATTCCGCGCCGAGCGCCGGGACGACGCCGTTGTGGGCGATGACCGCTTTGGCGAGGTCAAGTGTCCCCGCCTCTAGGGCGCAGCGCTGGGCAATCCTGCGTAGGACATCTGGGGTTACGAATCCGGTGCTGCGGTCGTCGCTAGCGTCCAGGATCAATGGGAGAGTGGTCGTGGCGGAAATTGTTGCGGCACCAATGGCGTTGGTCAGTAGCCCGCGATCGGTGGCGTCGAGCAGATGCGTCACGAGGGTCAGCACATTGCGGGCGGTCGCTGAGGTCGTGGCTTGTTCGGCGAGGTGGTTCAGGGCCGAGGTGACCGTGGCAGGGCGGTTGTCGGTGGCGAGATGCCGAACAAGACCGAACGCAAGGAAGTACTCGCGCATCACGTCATGGCTGAAGATCAGCTCGCCGTCGTTGTCTTGGCGTGTTAGCGGTGGCCACGCGGCGATTTGCGCGGTCGTGTCCTGACGGCGGTTTTTGCTGCCAGCGCTCGGCTGCAGGTCAGGAAGTTGACGCGCGGCCAGGGCGATCATGTCGTCGATAGCCGCCGGGGGATCCACCCCTTCGTTTCGCAGGACAGCGTCAACGCAGGCGCCTATGAGCGTGGCGGGGTTGACCGGCTGTGCCTGTCCGGTGGCGCCAAGGGTTGTCATCAGTCGTGAATACAGCGGGAGGCGGGCGAGCTGCTGGACGTGGTGAGGAAGTTCCCTGAATGTGGGCATGCCTTCGACGTGGTGGGCTTGCCATGCGGCGGCGGCTTCGGCGACGCTCCATCGGTCCAGGGCTGGTTGCGCTACGGCGCCGTCGGCGGTGGTGTAGCTGGATGCCATGAGCACTGGGTGAGCTGAGAGGTCGACTTCTGGCGGGGTGCGGACCAAGAGCAGGAACCGCAGTTGGTGGGTGAGTACCTGGCGCAGGATGCGGTCGATCTCACCGGCGATGTGGTGCAGTTCGGTGTGGTCGGCAATCGCGTCGATGACGACGAGCAGGGGTCGGTGAAGGTTCCGGCAGCTGGCCTCCAGGGTCAGCAGCGGATCGGGTCCGGCTCCGCATGAGGCGTACCGGAGTATTTCGGCCGCCAATGCCACCTGGCGGGCATACCAGCCATCGGCAGCGTGTAGCTGCACGTCAGCGCCAGTGAGGTATCTGACGGTGTGCCGCGCCAGCGCGCTCTTGCCAACGCCGGCAGGACCTTGTAGCAGCAGGACCCGGGCGCGGGACCGCATGAACTCTTCGAGGTGGGTCTCTGCCAGTTTGGGGGACAGGTAGTGCGCTGCGGGTTCAGCGCTGGTCATGATCTCCAGCAGCTGGTGGGAGCGGCTGCTGGAGCGTTCACCTAGGTCGCCATCCTCGGTTCCGCCGGTGTCCGATGATCCTGCTTTAGCGGCTGGCTGGCTGGCGGCCTCGAGAGCGGCGCCGAAGCGGGCCTGAATCTCCTTGGCTGCCCGGCTGAGGTCGACATCGAGGATCTGCTGGGTCTGGTACCGGAGCCGGGCCTGCACGCCGCGGCGTTCCCAGTTCGACACGGCCGCGTCGTTGACGCCCAGGTGGCTGGCGAACTCGCGGACACTCATCCGCCTGGCCTGGCGAAGTAGCCGCGCCTCCAGCCCCGACCACTTCACCACGGCGGTCACGGGGGCGGCACCTCCAATTCAAGGGTCAGCGGCGACCCCGCGAAGATGGTGGTCGCTTCCGAAACTAGGACAAGAGTAGGACACCGCTCGGTGTCTGCGGCGCCCTGCAGACGGCAGGCTCAACCACATCGCCAGCGGGCACAACCCGCCGGCGCACCCCTGGTTCGTTCCTGACTCGACGGAGGTCTCATGTCCACACTTGCGGCGGTACTCGAGAAGTTCGATGCATCTAAGGCCAAGGTCCGAAAAGAGATCAGGGAAGGCTTCTTCAACACCGACGGGAGCCTGGCAATCACCGAGGACGAGCTGCGGGCGTGGATCGCCGACCGGGCGGTTGACGAGCTGAAGGTCGTCATGCAGCTGTCGGCAGTCCTGACCAAAGCCGCCCACCACCTGCCCGCCCGGATGCTGGTGCAGGTCACCGAGCAGGTGTCCGATGAGGCTCGCCACTTCGACATCCTGCGTGGCCTGGTTCCCGCTCATCTGCAGGCAATGGTCGACGCCAAGGTTGCCGAGCTGCCGGCGAAGCTCGCCCAGGACACGAGCTGGGCGTCGCTGATGGTGTCGGTGGAGGCGGGTAACCCGTTCGCGGCGCTGCTGGACATCAACATCGTGCACGAGGGCTACTCCGCGGCGGCGATCGAGGAGCTGGCCGACATCCCGTTCGACGACATCCGCCAGGCGTACGCCGGTATCGGCGCAGATGAGGAGAAGCACCACGAGTCCGGCCGGGAGCTGCTGGAGTGGCTGGCCCGGGCGTCGACAGCCGACCAGCTCACCCACCAGGTGGTCGCAGGGGCGCACGAGCGGGCCGGCGGCGGGGCGATGAGCTGGTCGTGGCCGGCGGCCGACACTGCCGCGATCGTCGAAGGCGCTCACGAACGGGCGGCCGGCGGTGCGATGAGCTGGTCCTGGCCGGCGGCGAAGTAAGGACCGGACATGTCTGCCGCTGACCGCCCAGCTCCTGGGCCAACTGATCCTGTAGTGCGGTCTTTGAGCCGGGCGCAGCGGCGGGAGTTCGTCGGGCGCGGCTTCCTGCCCGTCGGTCGCGTGGCCGCGCTCGACCACCTCCAAGTCCTCAAAGGCGTCGCCGCCCACCTGGCGGGCCTCGACGGGAACCCGCCGGCGTTGGATGAGGACCACCTCATGCGCGCCGACCGGGGCGACGTTCGGGTGGCGCTGCACCTGTGTCACCGCAGCCCGGTGTTCCGGCTCAACGCCACCGGAGACCATATCGCCGGCATGGTCTCCGACCTGCTCGGAGAGCCCGCGGCCGTGCTCACAAGCCTACTGTTTTGCAAGCCGCCCGCCGTGGGCCTACCACTGCGGCTGCACCAGGACCTGCCGTACTACCCGTACCTCGGCGACCAGCAGCTGATCACCTGCTGGACCGCCCTCGACGACGCCGACAGCGACAACGGAGCGGTGGAGTACATACCCGGATCACACCTGACGCGACTGCCGCACCGGACTACCGGCGAGCAGCAGGCACTCGACATCCCCGACGGCGCCATCGACACCAGCCGGGCAACCACGGTGCCGGTGAAAGCCGGCGAGGCCGTCCTGCACCACGGGCTGACCGCCCACCGCAGCGGCGCCAACCACAGCAACCGCCCCCGCATGGGTCTGGCAACCCTGTACGTGCCAGCCAGCGTGACCATCACCGCCGACCAGTTCCCATACCCGCTGCTCACCCCACGGAGCACATCATGAACACCACCACCACCACCACGGCGGAGAGGCTGGGGCCGCTAGCAGCTACCGCATTGATTCCGCTGGTAGCGCGCGCCTCCGACGCCCGACAGCGGTACCCGATCCTCAGCGACCGAACCTCCGCAGCGGTCGCGAACCGCCTTGACCTCGGGCGAGCCGTGGCTGCGGTCGATGATTCGACCCGGGTTGGCTGCTGCCTACGTGGCCTGGTCATCGACACCTGGCTCGCCCAGCTCGCCGAGAGCGCAGGCGGCCAGTTGGCGGCAGTCGTTGACCTTGGCGTTGGGCTGAACACCCGCAGCCACCGCCTGGCCGGCATCGCCGAACGGTACGTGGAGGTCGACTCGGGCGAGGTCATCGCGCTACGCGACCAACTCCTGCCCGTAACGTCCAGCACCCGGCTCGCGACCGACGCGATGCACGTCCTTGGCTGGGCCTCTCACGTGGCGCCGACCTGCGGACCGGTGGCGGTCGTCTGTGAAGCGCTGCTGGCCTACCAGACACCCGAGCGGGTCCAGTCGTTCCTGGATGACCTGTCCTGTCTGCTACCGCAGGCGCATGTCCTTTTTGACAGCATGTCCCCGGCCGCCGCGTGGTTGGCCAACAGGCCGGCTGTCCGCGCCGGCGGGCGCCCCCGCTACACCTGGGCCACCCGATCAACCGGTCGCCTGCGCTCAGCAGGTAGGCCCCTGCGCATCGTGGCGGAGACGACGCTGCTGCGGCAGCCTCGGCAGTGGACCAGCTTGTTTCCCGCCAAGGAGCGGTTGCTGTTCGCCCTACCGGGCCTGCGCGGGGCGTTCCGTATAACCCACGCCCAGCTCCAGAACCCCGGAGCGGCGAAATGACCAGTCGAACGATCGAAGCGCTCACCGCTGAGGCGATGGGCATGCTGGCCAGCGGGCGCCGCAACGAAGCGCTCATCCGACTCAGGCAGACGGCCGGACAGCCCGGCGATGACCAGGCACGGTACGCGGCAGGGGAGGCGCTGCTGCGCGCCTCCGAATGTCGGGAAGGCTGGGATCTGTACGACCTGCACCCATCCCGCCCAGTCGACACCCTGCCCAGCGTGGCCCGGTGGGACGGTCAGCACTGCCGCCAACTCGTGGTGGTCGCCGAACAGGGCTTCGGTGACGCACTGCAGTTCCTACGCTTCATGCCCGCCGCGACAGCGCACGCCGACAACGTGGTGTTCGCCGTCCACGACGAACTACTAGACGTCCTACGGGATGCACCGGCCCTCGCTGGAGTGACGGTCCTGAGCAAGTCCGCCGCCTCCGTCCTCGAATGGCCGACAGATGCCCGATGGGAGCGGCTGATGTCGCTACCTGCTCGACTACCCGGCCTGGCCGCCGCGCCGGTCGAGGCGTACATAGCAGCGCCGATCCCGCGCCGATGCGGCGACGCCTCGCAGACGGTGGTCGGGGTGGCGTGGCGCAGCACCCCCCGGCGTGGCTTCCCGAACAGGTCATTTCCAGCCCGGCTCTGCCACCGGCTCACCCGCCTGGCCGGCGTACAGGTGGTGGCCATCCAGCGCAGCCGCGACATCCGTTCACTGCCAGCGGGGGTCCACGACCCCGGGATCGTTGACTTCACCGAGACCGCCCAAGTCATCGCCGGCTGCGACGTGATCGTCACCGCCGACACCGTCACCGCCCACCTCGCCCCAGCGCTCGGCGTCCCGACCATGGTCTGCCTGCGACGCGAGCCTGACTGGCGCTGGGGAACGCCCACATATCCAACCAGCTGGTACGCCAGCGCCCGGCTGCTGTTCCAACCCGCGCCCGAGCGTTGGAGTCCCGTCTTGCAGGAGGCCGCCGCATGCATCGCCGATGGCACCCTTCCGACCTCATCGTTCACCCCGCCGCCGGGAGCGCCTCGATGATCTCGACCGCGCCGACCCGTCCGTACGACATCGTCGCCGCGCTGGTCGAGGAATTCATCATCAGCCGCCAACCCGTCAGTGAGCTTCGACGCCTTCATCGCCGACAGTGGGAACTGGAAGACGCCAGCCGAGCCCCCGACGCGAGCGCCGAACGCGTCGGGGTTCTGAAAGGGGAGATCGATGCCAGTAACAGCCGGCGGCATCGGCTTATCACGGCGATCGACGAACAGGTGGCTTACCGGCCTGCTGATGGGGCCAGCCGCTACTACAGCGAGACGATCGGTGAGCTGTGCGACCGGCTGATCATCCTCGACCTCAAACACCAGGCTCTCACCGACGACAGCACTGACAGCGTGGATGGAATCAGTCGCCATTTGGCGGTCACGGCGAATCAGCTCGTTGAGCACACCCGCCGCGGTGTCGCCGTCCTGCCGCCCAGAGTCGGCCTCAAGATCTACCGACGTGACGCTGAGCGCGAAATGCCCAGGCAACGCCGCCGGCTACGTACCCTCATCACCAGCCGTAGGAGCCTGCCGTGACCGCCTCGACTGTGAGAAGCCCGCTTGCCGCGTTCGCGGAGGCGTTCGACACGGACGGGTTCGGCATCATCCGCGGCGTCACTGACACGGCGACCGCAGGCAGGCTCCGGGAGCTGCTGGGCGAGCACCTCCCGGCGCCGGCAGCGCCAGTGCCCACGCAGGTGATGCTCGGCCAGCTGGTGCAGCGCGATCGGCGATTCGCTGAGCTGGCCACGACCGGGTTCCTGCTGGACACCCTGGCGATGATTTTCGGGACCACCCCGCAGCTGATCGGCTCCTACGGGCACGTCAAGCCCGCCCGCACCACCGCCCACACCGGTCCGCACTCTGACGTGGCTCATCTGCCCGGCGTGCCGCACCACCGTTCGACCCTCATGGTCAAGGTCGCCTACGCTCTCACCCCCACCCGGGCAGGCAACGGCGCCACGCGCCTTCACCCCGGTAGCCACCGCGACGCCAACCCAGCCGACCAGGGCCCCAGCGTGGCGGCTGAACTGGACCTTGGCGACATGCTGATCTTCCACGCGAACCTGCGCCATACCGCCACCGCGAACCCGACGGTCCACGCCCGCCTCGGACTGTGGTTCGTGTACGCGCTGCCGTGGATGCGCGTGTTCCCCGGCGAGGAGTACACCCCCGCGTTTCTCCAGCACGTCCAGGAGCAAACCGCCGACCGGCCCGAACTGGCGGCGGTCTACGGCCTGGTGAACCCCTACGCCACCGCCTGATCACCCACCAGGTAATAGGCAGGGCGGCCGGCAGCGGCTGGACTACCATGACGGACCGGGCAACCCGTCCCCGAGATGCGGATGTGACAAGGCGATGACCAGCACCGACAGTGACCTCCCCACCCAGATCGACCAGGTGCGCCAGAGCGCTCTGGCCGCAGTCGCGGCAGCGGACACCACCGCCGCGGTGGATGAGGTTCGTCGGGAGTTTCTGGGCCGCACCGGCACCCTGCTGCAATTTCGGCGCCTCGTCGGCACCCTGCCGCCGGCGGACCGCAAGACTGTCGGCGCGGCCGTGGGCGCCGCCCAGGGCGAGGTCGAGCAGGCACTCGCGGCACGCTCGCAGGAGCTGCTGGACGCCGAGCCGGCGTTGGCCGAACCGTTCGATGTCACACTCCCGGGCCTGCCACCGGCGGGCGGGCCGGGTGGTCTGCATCCGACGGTGCAGATGATGTACGACCTCAACGACGCTTTCACCGCGCTGAACTTTGAGGTGTACTCCGGGCCGGAGATCTCCTCGGAGCTGTTCGAGTTCGATCACATGAACTTCCCGGCCGACCACCCGGCCCGCGAGTCCATGGACACCTACTGGTTGACCGGCACCGCCGACAAGCACGGTGAGCAGCGGCTGTGTCTGCGTCCGCACCTGACCGGGGCGAGTATCCGGTACATGCGTGAGCATGAGCCGCCGTTCCGGTTCGTGTACCCAGGGCGGGTGTACCGCAACGAGTCCACCGACGCCCGACACGAGCGGGCGTTCTTCCAGTATGAAGTGCTGATCGTCGACCGAGACGTGCCGCTGACCGCAGGCAAGATGCTGGTCGACACGATCCTAGACACCGTCTTTGGTAAGCCGGTCGAGACGCGGATGCGGACAGGGTTCTTCCCGTTCGTCGAACCCGGCTTCGAGATCGACATGCGCTGCCAGGTCTGCGACGGACAGGGATGCCGAACCTGCCGGCAGGTCGGGTGGCTGGAGGTCATGCCTGGTGGCGCACCGCACCCCAACGTCCTATGTGCCGGTGGTCTGGACCCGGCCGAGTGGACCGGCTTCTACGTCAACGTCGGCCTCGACCGGCTGGTGATGATGCGCTACGGCATCGACGACGTGCGCCTGTTTCACTCCGCCGACCTGCGCTTCCTCACCCAGTTCGCCTAACACCGCAAGGGACACCGACCGTGAAGCTATCCCTGGACTGGGTACGCGACTACATCGACCTGCCCACCGACCTCGACATCACCACCATCGCCCACGACATCACCCTCAAAACGGTCGAGGTCGAAGGCTGGACCAACCCCGCCCACCAGCTGACCAACATCGTCGTCGCCCACATCGCCGACGTCACCCAACTAGGCGACAACGGCGTACGCCTGACCTGCGACATCGGACAGCCGCAGCCGATCACCGTGGCTAGCCGGGTCACCGACCTCACCCCCGGACGGATCCTCGGGCTCGCGCTGCCTGGTGCACGGCTCACCCCTCGCGGAGGCGACGCTGTGCGGGAGGTGGCGGTGGCGCAGGTGATGGGCATCGACAGCTACGGCGTGCTCATCTCACCCGCCGACGTCGGCCTGGCCGGTCTGTTCCCCGGTGGCGATACCGCCCTGCTCGACGCCGTCGACCTCAACGTGCCCGCCGGTACGCCGCTGGCTTCGGCGGTCGGCTACGACGACTGGGTGTTGGAAATCGACAACAAGTCGCTGACCAACCGTCCCGACCTGTGGGGCCACTACGGCATGGCCCGCGAACTCGCCGCCATCTACCACCTGCCACTCAAACCTCTCCCAGCCGCTGCCCTACCTGCGCCGGTCGAGGGGCTCATCGGACAGCTCGATGCGCAGCTGTGCCGCCGGTTCGTCGCGGTCTCCTTCGACCTGCCCGAGCACGGGCCGGCGCCACTGTGGGTGCGCTCCCGCCTGGCCCGCATCGGCGAGAACCCGCGCAGCCTGTGCGTAGACCTCACCAACTACGTCATGCACACGGTCGGGCAGCCGGCCCACGTCTACGACCGCGACCAGATCACCGTCCCCCTTTCGGCATCAGTGACCAACACCGCGACCAAGGTGGATCTTCTCGCAGGTCACAGCCGAGAGCTGGAAGCCGGAACACCGGTCATCACCGACACCGCAGGCCCGGTGGGGGTAGCCGGGATTATCGGCGGCGCCGACAGCTCCGTCACCGACAGCACCCGCCACTTCGTGCTGGAGACCGCTAGCTTCCACCCCCAGCCGATCCGCCGTGCCTCCCAACACCTGGGCATCCGCACTGAAGCGTCCGCCCGGTTCGAGAAGAACCTTGACACCCAGCGCGTCGACGCCGCCGTCGGCCTCTTCCTGCACCTGCTCGGCGACCTCGCACCCAACACACAGCTACTCGGCTCCCAAGACAGCGCGAACACGGCCACCCAGCCGGCGGTCGTCGACACCGACCTGGGCTTCCTGACTACCCGCATCGGCGAGACCCTCACCGGCTCCGACGTCACAGCCACTCTCACCACCCTCGGCTTCGATGTCACCAGTACTAACGGCGGGCGGTTGCAGATCACGGCACCGACGTGGCGGTCCACCGGCGACATCAGCGGACCACACGACATCATCGAAGAAGTCGCCCGCATCCGCGGCTACGACACCATCCCCACCGCCGGCCTCACCGTGCCCCTGCGGCCCGCTCGGCAGTTGAACGCCCGCCCGCTGGAGCGCGTCCTACGCGAACAACTCGCCGCCGCCGGCCTGCACGAGGTCGTCACGTACCCGTGGACCATCGACGCATTCCTGGCCGCCACCGGCCACACCAAGGACACCACCGTCCGAATCGACGGAGCGCCCGCCCCGGACCGCGACAGCCTCCGCCCCGCCCTCATACCCAACCTGCTCGAAGCGGCGGCGGCGAACTTGCGCTACACCGACACCATCGCCATCTACGAAGCGGGCACGGTATTCCACGCCGGCGCTGATGCCCCCTACCGCGACCGCTTCGAAATCCTCCCGGCACACCGGCTGTCGCTGGCCGCCGTGCTGGTCGGAGGCGACGGGCCTACGCTATTCCGCCGTGCAAAAGGCGTCCTAGAACACCTCCGTGGCCACGCCCACCTCACCGACCTGACCTTCACCACCGACGGTGAACCCGCCAGCTGGGCTGACGCCAGCGCCCGACTCACCATCACCAGCAGCGGCCAACACATCGGCACACTCGGACTACTCACCAGCAAAGCCCGCCGGGCCGCAGGAATCGCCGTATCGGCCGCCGCGTTCGAGATCGACGCGGCCGCGCTACGCGCACATAGCTCCCGTACCAACACTTTCACCCCACTACCGGAGTTCCCCGACGCAGAGTTCGACCTGTCCGTCGTCGTCGCCGACACCGTCACCTGGGCGGACATTGCCGGCACCACAACCGCCGTTGGCGCGCCCGTGAACACGGTCGCGTACATCGGGGAGTTCCGCGGTTCCTGGGTGCCCGACGCACACCGATCCCTGAGCCTGCGCATCACCGCCCGCGCCGACCACACTCTCGCCGCCGACGAGATTAGCGCTACACGACAGCAGGTACTCGACGCACTGGCCGCAGATCACGGCGCGCGCCTACGCGAAGTCTGAGTTGGATTGAACGCTCACGGCGAGCGCTGGGGCATCCGAGGACGATGACCACTTCGCGCCTAGAGAGGACTGCGTGACTATGGCAAACCTGGAAGACCTGCTCAAGCAGCGTATGGCGGCGGCGTTCGCGATGGTGGCCGGCGAGCCGGTCGAACCTGCCGTTCGACGATCGCAGCACGCGGACTTCCAGTCAGACGCTGCCTTGGGATTGGCCCGTCGCCTCGGCTCCAACCCCAGGGCCATCGCCGAGCAGGTCGTGGCCGCCGCCGACCTGGGCGACCTGTGCACGCAGGTGGAGATCTCCGGCCCCGGTTTCATCAACCTCACCGTCACCAACAGTCTGCTCGGTGAGCTGGTCGCCGACGTCTTGGCCGACGACCGGCTGGGCGTCCCACGCACGCAGACGCCCGAGACGATCACTATCGACTACTCAGCGCCGAATGCGGCGAAGGAGATGCACGTCGGGCACCTGCGCTCGACCATCATCGGGGATGCGGCCGTCCGGCTTCTGGAATGGCTCGGGCACACCGTCATCCGGCAGAACCACATCGGTGAGTGGGGCACACCCTTCGGCATGCTCATCGAGCACCTTCTAGCCATCGGCGAGACCGAAGCCGCCGCGGAACTCTCCGTTGGCGACCTGAACGGCTTCTACCAGGCCGCTCGCCGCAAGTTTGACACCGACGAGGTGTTCGCCGCCCGCGCCCGCCAGCGGGTCGTTGCGCTGCAGTCCGGTGACCCAACAACCCGTCGGTTGTGGGAGACGCTGGTCGCCGACTCGAAGAAGTACTTCGCCACCGTCTACGCCCTGCTCGACGTCCGGCTGACCGACGACGACTACTACGGCGAATCCTTCTACAACGACCAACTCCAGTCGGTAGTCGACGAACTCGACGCCCGCGGCATCCTGACGCTGTCCGAGGGCGCCAAGTGCGTCTTCCCGACCGGGTTCACCGGCCGAGACGACAAGCCCCTGCCGCTGATCGTTCAAAAGTCCGACGGCGGCTTCGGCTACGCGGCCACCGACCTGGCCACCATCCGCCGCCGCATCAACGTCCTGTACGCCACCCGGCTGCTGTACGTGGTCGGGCTGCCGCAGCGGCAGCACTTCGAGATGGTCTACCAGACCGCCCGGGAAGTCGGCTGGCTCACCGATAGCGTCAGCGCCGAACACATCGGGTTCGGATCGATCCTCGGCACGGACGGCAAGATGCTGCGCACCCGCGCCGGCGTCTCCGTCAAACTCGTCGACCTACTCGACGAAGCCGTCACCCGTGCCGCAGAGGCGATTGCAGTGAAGGACCCGAACCTGGACCCGCAGGAACGCGCTGCCGTCGCCAAGGCTGTCGGGATTGGAGCGGTAAAGTACGCCGACCTGTCGACCGACCGGAACAAGGATTACATCTTCGACCTGGACCGGATGCTGGCCTTCGAAGGCAACACCGCCCCCTACCTGCAGTACGCCCGCGCCCGGATCTGCTCCATCTTCCGTCGCGCCGGCATCGCCCCTGACCGCCAGCCCAAGCAGCTTGTAATCAACGATCCAGCCGAGCGTGCCCTGGCGATCGAACTCTTGGGATTCGCAGGCGTCCTGCGCGAGGTGGAAGCCGGCCTGGAGTTCCACCGGCTCGCCCAATACCTGCACACGCTGGCCGCCGCTTTCACTGCCTTCTATGAGAAGTGCACGGTCTTGAAAGCCGAAGACGAAGTCCGCGACAGTCGCCTCGTGCTTTGCGACGCGACCGCCCGAACACTTGCCCTCGGACTTGGCCTGCTTGGTATCCAGGCACCCGATCAGATGTGATGATCCGTCCCAGGGATGAACGATCGCGATGATGTCTCAGACACCTGCGGTCGGCAGCGAACGTCGGGTTTTTCTTGACACCGAGTTCACCGACTTGCCCTGGACCGGCCGGTCACGACTGCTGTGGGTGGGGATGGTTGACGATGGCGGTCAGCAGTTCACTGCGGTAGCGGCCGATGCGTTAGCGGTGCCATGTAGCCCGTTCGTCCAGGCGCAGGTGCTACCGCTGATTGACCCCGCTGTACCCGTCCTGGACGGTTCCGAGATGGCGACGGCCCTGGCAGAGTTCCTACACGGCGCTACGGAGGTGTGGGCGTGGTTCCCGACGATCGCGGACGTCGGGACGTTCGGCTTTGACGCGACGGAGGCCGCTGAAATATGGAGCGCATACGCCGACTGGGACTACCAACTGGTGTCCTCGGCTGCCGGGCCGCAGGCATCGGGGTGGCCAACCCGATGTGATGATCTCCACGCCCTCGCTATCGAGACAGAGGTCGAGCTGCCGCACAATCCGCGCCCTCACCATCCGGTCCACGACGCGCGGTGGGGTCATCAGGTGTATATGGCCGCACGCTACCGTGGCTCCTAAAAGGGCCGCCAGGCCCTCGCCGCGGCCCGGCTTTCTTGGATGGCGGTGGGGGTGGCGGGCGACTGGCTGTTGCCGTGCCCGTTCGTCCAGGTGCAGGCCCGTCAGTGTCCGGGAGGCGTCGACCATGACTTGGACGAGGCCGGCCGGCTGCGGGCTTGCCCGGTCAGGGCGGGCGACGGCGTTGTGGTCTGACGGCCTGACGTGGCCCACACGGACGCCCCAAGTGGCCCCGCCAGTGGGTCGAACCACTCGATGCCTCGGCGACACATAGTTGTGGTCGTCACGCCAGAGCACCATCCAACGACGCGCGCTCATGCCGAGTTGAGTACCCAATAGCTAGGCGCCCTTCTCTTGCCCGCCATTGACACGACTTGCCGGCAATTTCGGACTACCGTTTCAAAGTCCACGAGTTCTACGAACCCAGCCGCACCGGTCTGCTTTGCCTGGCACTATAGGTGGCACTTGCCATGTCGATACGGGGGTAGAGTCGTGCTAATAGGCATTCCGACCCGCTTTGAGCACTTGAGGGGTGCCGTTGACCCCACGCCTCTTATTGTTCCGGTAGAGGCAGATCTACAGCGATTCGAAGCTCTACGCCGAGCAGCAGAAGTTCAGCTCGGAGGCGTCATGGGCTTTATTACAGCACCTTCCGGTACGGGAAAAACAACCGCAGTCTTCGCTCTTTCTTCACTTCTTCCGGAAAAATACGAGCCAGTCTTCGCCGTGCCTTCGACGGTATCATTAAGGGATTTACCTAGGTGGCTCAATGAAAAATTGCCAACTCAAACCAGTCGCAATATCCCCGTACTGATCGATAATCGCGAACAGACTGACGACGACATTGGACTCGGGCAACTGATGTCTTCGCTGAACGGAATAGCGCGAACCAGGCCAGATTTGGTTATCCTTTGGCCTACAACGGATGACGACTGGCGAGACAGCCTCCTTAATGCCGCGCGCAAGGTTGGTGGTAAAACCCTCGCACCCGCTGCCGGGGAATTATCTATCGGAGGGCCAAGCTCGACCGAATGGCCCACCATCCTGGAACGCCTATTAATTCAGTTGGATCAAACCTTAGAGGAACTCGCCATTGACGTAACTGCTATTGAAGTTGCGACCCAAGGGCAAGACTCCGTCGGCGCCTTCCTCGAAACCATCCGTGACATGGTTACAACCAGCGTTGAGGAGGTGCGCTTGGCGCGTTCACTTCCACGCCTACTCTTTGTAGTGTCGTCTGATAGCGCAGTTGTGGGTGAGGCGAATCGGCTACGACGGGCCGGGCAGTTGAACATCAAGGCCGAAGAGTTAGTGTCCTATTCTTCAAGGTCCATTTCTGGCAAGTATTGGAAAGCACGCCTTAAAAATCCAAGCCACCATCTCGCATATGTCATTTCCCTATTTCAAGCCCGACTCGTAACGATGACCCCGAGTTCTGTCAGCTATGCCGCCCTGCATCACGGTGACCATGACTTGCAGCAATTAACGTCCAAAGCTGGACTCAGTCGAAACGCCACTAACGCAGCTACGACTTTCCGGAATACGGATTTCTATCGATTCCTCACTGCAACTACCTCGGCAGAACTGACGTCTACAAGCAAGGGGCGAACGGCTGACGCGACCTTAGCGGCCTACGAAGCGATCCAGGCAGTTTCGGCACGGCGACACAAAGCAGTTAATCAGGCAATTTGCGGTCTAGTGGAGCAAGTTGTGCCAGAGTTTTCGGCCGCAAAAGGTGCTTTTGAGGTGGACCTCGGCGATTCTGGGGCATTTGCTGACGCCGTAATTTTGATGCGGGATGAGGAATTGCATCTAGAGTTCCATCACCTTAGTCCAGCGCACTGTAAAGCATCCTCGATGGCTGCATATATCATGGAAAAACTAAAGACCTACGCGCTACATTACAATTTGATTCCTCGTTGACTCGGGTCGGCACTACACCAAGCTACGCCTAACAGCCTTCAGAGGCGCCATTTTCGCGCGCCGCACTCCATTGCCGCCGACCGCTCGCTGCACAGCGTCACTCCTAGTCGGTCACCGGGACCGGCCGGTCGTGCTGAGGAACCCTCGCGACCACTTGGGTTCGGACGCCTAGCCTGGGGTCGTGGATGAGTCTGACGTCGGCGTCACCCTGCAGCAGCGAGGATGGCGAGCCGCCTTCACAGTCGAGGAGAGAGCCGAGGCATGGAGTTGGTTAGTAACTGAGGTAGAGAAGGGTTACCACGATGAGGTCGACGAGTACACCAGTGACCTATACTGCCGCAACTGGCTGCACGAGGCATGGCTACTCCTCGATGATCAGGTCGTCTTACGGTGGACCGATAGAATCAGGAATCTCGACAACCGGTTCCGAGCGGCAACGATCAATGATGATGGCTATGTTCTCTCGCAGTTCCACTACTTCGATGATCCCGACCTCTGGTGGTGGCGACGTTACCCGCGCATTCTTGTCGGGGAACTCGGGCGGCAGTTGCGGTCCGCCGGTGCCACCGAGTGAACTGTACAGTGGCATCGACATTTCCAATCGCGAGGTTAGCCCCGCCCCGCCCTGACCAGACTTCGAACCAGGGCGCACTCACATGCCGCGAATAACGCGCGCTGTAGCCTGGACTCTCGTTACGAAGCGTTGCCGTCGCGGGACCCGGGTCCCTCACCATGGTGTGCCCCACTTGAGGCGGTCCGTGTGGGCCACGTCAGACCGTCAGAATCAGTGTTGGGTTGTTCGGCCTGGTTGGTGAGGTCGCGTTTCCCAGCCGCCGATTAGCTGATCAGCGAGGTCGGGATCGAAGCCGAGCATCGTGTCCTCCCAAGGCCACCGCAGCGATGCCCGCCGCCTGTGGCGGCGTGACAGGGTGTCTGTACGCGACCTGCCGTCTCTACTGTGCCCAGTTGGGGTTTGCCCAGCGTGCGTGCCGTTCCAGCCGTGCGACAGTGAGGTGGTCGGTGATGCGTAGCCAGCCGGTGAGGTCAGCGATCCACCACGCCTGGCGGTAGTAGACGAAGTCGGTGCTGCGGTCCGACAAGGTGGTGGCGGCGCCGTTGTCGTAGGCATCGCTCATCTCACGGTGGCTGACCTCCAACGGCAGCTCACGGCCATCGTTAGTGGTGGGGACGGTCGGTTGTGGCGTGTCGTGGCTCATGCGGGCCTTCCTTCTACTGGTCGCGGCGAGGTTGAAAGTGATGGCCGTCCGTAGGTCGCGGGGGCCGCAGATGCGGGTCCAGCCCGTTGCCGGGGCGCGGCGGCGGCTGGGTTATGGGTGCCAGGGTGGCGAGTCGGCCGGCGAGCCGCTGCCGCACGTCCTCGGTGAGGAGATCCCGTCCCAGCTCTACGGCTGTGCGCGCGGGCCGGGTACGGACCAGGCGGGCGAGTAGGGCCTGGTCGGTTTCGGGTGCTACGCCCATCGACCAGAGTGCGGTAGGCAGGTCGGTGAACGCCCGGTCGGCGGCGCGGGTCTGCTCGACCTGCCAGCCGATGATCAGTTCGTCGACGGGCCCGCCGTCGAAGGCGACGGAGACGACGGCCTCGTAGATCTCGCGCCGTTGGGGGCTGGTGAAAGTGTCGGAGTGCAGGAACCGGCCGAGCTGTCGGGCCTGGTCGGGGTTGTGGATGAGGTCGGCGATCAGCTCCTCTTCCACCATCACCCTTGCCGGATCGACCTGGGCGGCGGGCTGCGGCTCGGGCAGAGCCGCATGACGTGGCGCGGCATCGTCGTCGAGCTCGGCTTCGATGAGGGCGGCGTTGATTTGTGCCTGCCTCGCGAGTGCGGCGGCGAGCCGGTTGAGGTGCGCGGCGCCGTCGACGTCGCGGCTGGCTGCGGCGTTGGTGGTGATGCGGGCGGCGTGTTGGTTGATGTCGCGGCGCAGGCTGGCGTCGATGACCATCCGCGCGTATGCGGCAGCGTGCCGCGGTTCAGGACACGCGTCACGAAGCCCGCCGAGCCAGCCGGCGTCGATGCCTTCGGTGTTGACCCGTTCGGCGACCTGCTCAGCCAGCGGGTGGCTGGCGAGGTGGGGGTAGGCGGTGCGGGTCTCAGTGATGGCGGTGTAGACGGCGGTGTGGAGGCTGTTGCCGAAGTCGTCGGGCCGCAGGTGGGCGAACTCCGCGGTGGCGGGTACGGGTTCGGCCAGCAGCGCCCCGAGTAGTGCCTGTTCGGCTCGGGTGTTGAGTGTGGTCATCTGCTGCTACCTCCAATCCTGGCGGCGCTGGGTTTGGGCTTGAGCGACGGCCTGGTCGGCTTCGGCGAGCCGGTCGGCAGATCGGTCGAGGTCGGCGGCGAACACCGGGTCGCTGATCTGCAGCCACATCCCGGTGCTGTCTTCAGGGGTCCACCAGAAGCCGTCGTAGTGGACGAAGTCGGCGACCTGCTGCCCGAGTGGCCGGGCGTCGCCGCGGTGCAGGGCGTCGTGGATGACCGCGTCCGGGATGCGGTCGCCGCCGCGGGTCTGTTCAATACCGGCGGTCATGAGACTGGCCGGCACCGCAGCGAGGGGGTCGGCGGACAGCCAGCGGCTGCGCAGGTCTGTGTTCGGGTCGGCGAGCGCATCGTGGCGGGGTGTCTTGTGTCCGGCCCTGCAGGGTTGGGCGTACGCGGTGGTGGCGTTGGCGATGACGAGGCGTAGTTCGGCGTGCCAGTAGCGGGCGGCTTGTCCGGACGGGGCGATGCTGTTGTAGATCTCGTGCCGCCACGCTTTGAGTGCGGAGAGTTCTTCGATGAGGCCGGGGTGCTGTGGCCAGCATTCGGGTAGCCGGTGTTCGGTGGCGAGTTCGTAGCGGTCGTGTAGCCAGGTGACCCAGTCGACCAGTTCCACCCATGCCGTGCGCCGTTCGGTGGGGGTCATGGCGTGCCACTCCCGCACGAGCGTGCGCGGGTCGGCCTCTGGGGCGTCCCCGTCGCGTCGCCGCCCGCCGGCACCCATCCGCCGGGTGGTGGGTGCCGGGTTGACGCGGCCGCCGGGCCGGAGCCGGGCGATGGGGTTGTCGGGGTCAGCCACGGTGTTCCTCCAGTTCGGCCAGCTGCTTGCGTATGGCGGTGACGGACGCGGCGTAGGCGTCGGCTTGCTCGGATTCGTAGTGCCGCACCATCTGAGTGATCACCGCCGGTGTCGTGCCGGCGATGACCAGCGCCTGGCGGCGTTCCTGGT
Source organism: Pilimelia columellifera subsp. columellifera (assembly GCF_039532605.1). NCBI lineage: Bacteria > Bacillati > Actinomycetota > Actinomycetes > Micromonosporales > Micromonosporaceae > Pilimelia > Pilimelia columellifera. The sequence goes on along the minus strand of NZ_BAAARY010000008.1, from coordinate 10,410 downwards.
CGAGGGTGCGTACCCGGTCCGGGCTCAACGTCTTGCGGTCTCCGAGCTGGGTTTGCATGGTGGTGCCGTGCTGCAGGCTGCGGCTGGTGCTGGTGACCGTCTCGCGGTACTCGCCGGCGAGTTTGGAGAATTCGGCGAGTTCGTCGCCGGTCAGGCCGCCGAGGGCGATCTTGGCTGTGGCGGCGCCCCAGATCATGTCCGCTCCGTCGCGGCCCCAGCGGGCTCTTGCTTGGGCCATGTCCTGCAGGACGGCGACGACGAAGATCCCCGACCCGCCCGCGTAGGACATGAGGGCCGGCAGGTGGGGGAGTGGTACGACGTTGGCGACCTCATCCAGGATCAGCGCCAGGGGTGGGCTCAGGCGGCCCGAGTCATTGCGCTTGGCCAGCCGCTGTGCGGTGGCGGTGAGTTCGTCAACGAAGGCCGAGATTAAGGGCGCCAACGCCCCGGCCTGCTTCTCCGAGACGCGAAGGTAGATAGTTCCGCCGTCCTGCAGGAAATTGGCCACGTTTAGGCCGTCACCCGGCGGCGGGCAGAACACGTCCCGCGCCGCGGTCGAGAGCAGGGGCGCGACGGCGGTTTGGACGGTGGTCCACATGTTCGAGCGAGTTTCGGCCGGCGACTGATAGATCCCGTTGATCAGTTCGGCCACGCCGGGGGCGGCGTCGGGGTGGCTGGCGAGTAGGCGGATGGGTTCGTCGTCGGTGGCGTCCAGGGACCAGCGAAGTACGTCGGCCATGCTGCGGCCGGTCAGCGCGGCGGCGTGCAGCCACGCGGCGAGCAGGTTGGTGGCGGTCAGGCCGAAGAACCCGGCGTTGGTGGAGTCCGATCCGGTTTCGGGTCTGCCGACGGCGACCATGATGTCGGCGCGTTCGCGGGCCTTGTCGAAGCGTTCGCAGTCGCTGGTGGGTGACCAGCGCAGCATCCAGGGCCAGCGGGTCCCGGACAGGTCCATCACCAGCACTGGCCCCCGCTGCTGCCGCAGGGTGATGGTGTTGAGGGCGACATCGTCGCGGACCGAGGTCACCAGGGCCGGGCCGTCCCAGTTCGCCAACCACGGAATGATCACCTGGCTGGTCTTGCCTTGGCGGGGTGCGGCGAGCAGGAGAACGGAGTGCTCGATACCCAGCCACAACGGGATACGCGTACGCCCCAGCGGCACGGCAACCTGTCCGGCGGTCGGTGCGTCGAGGTCCGGGCGTAGGCGTGCGCCGCGGGCCAGGACCTGCTTCTCAGTGAACGCCTGCCGTACCTCGGCGGGTGAGGCGAAGCCGCGGTTGCGGCGTCGGTCCCCGACCTTGCGCAGCCCGAACATGGCGCAGGCAGTGGCGCAGGCCAGCACAATCAGCGCCGCCGCGTACATGCCCACCGGCCCCGGCAGTTGGCCGTGGACTGCGGCGGGCCATGCCTGGCGGGGGTCGGCCCAGTTCCCGCCGAGGTGGGTGAGGATGTGCAGGCTGTCGCCCACCGAAGCGTCGGGCCAGGAGAACGTGAACAGCAGGCCGGCGATCTGCCCGACCGCCCAGACTCCGACCAGGACGGCGGCGACGAGGGCGAGGGCGGCGGCGAGTAGGTAGTCCGATACGGAGTCGAACAGGGGCCGGCGGGCGTTGGTGTGGTCAGCCACGGGCCACCTGCATCCGCTCGTTCGTCTCGAACAACGCACGCTCGGCAGGGTGCATGCGCACGGAGACGGAGTAGGAGTTGTTTCGGCCGATTTTCCAGATTCCGTAGCCGATGTTCTCGCTGCCGGACCAGGAGGCGATGTGCGCGCACTCGGTGTCGGTCAGCCCGACGGCTTCGCGGGTGGCTTCAAGGGGGGTGATGTCCTGCATCATGCAGATCCGCACATCACAGGAGGCCAGTAGGTTCCGGGCGATGGCGACCTCGGCGGAGCCTTCCGGGCCGACGGAGTCGAAGTCGGCGAGCCGGTGGGTGGCCAGCATCTGGATGGTGCCCTGCGCCCGCGACAGCCGCAGATCGGAGTCGACCTTGCGCAGCATGGCGGGGATGCGTAGCGCCCGCCATAGCTCGTCGCGTACGACCATGCGTACCGGCCCGTCGGCCTGATCGATCGCGGCTTGGCTCCAGCTACTGACGCAGGCCAGAGTCATGGAGATCGTGTCGTCATTGCGGCCGTCCAGGCGGGACAGGTCCACGGTCTGGATCGGGGCGTCGAAGTCCAGACCGACCGTGGAGGGACCGTCGAACAATCCGGACAGGGAGCCTTGGACCATGTTGCCCAGGGCGTCGGCGGTCGGGCGGATCATCTCCCGCAGCTCGCGGGGGTCGTCGTCGCGGATGCGCAGCTCGTAGGCCATCTCCGGGGTGGGGTCGCGCAGCAGCGCCCACACCTCGGGGATGGTTGGGTCGAAGACGCGGCGATCGCGGTCGGAGTGTCCGGCGGCGAAGTGGATCGCCAGCGACAGCGCCGCCTCCTCGGTTGGGGTCAACTCCCGGTGCAGGCGTACCGACAGCAGCGATGACAGCAGGGTGATGCGGCGGCGGTGGACCTCGTCCAGGCGCTCGCGGAGGGCGTGTTCCTCGTGGGGCAGGTTGCGGCCCAGCGGCCCGGCGTCGAGGGGGTTGAGGCGGGCGGGCAGGCCGGGGCCGATCTTGACGGGGGCGACGCCGAGGGCTTCGGCGAACTTGTTGTACTCGCCCTTGATGTCACCGGAGACCAGCATCTTCACGCCGTAGGCCATCAGCCGTAGGCCCATCGCCTTGATGGTCCCGGACTTGCCGGCGCCGGGTGTGCCGGTGATCAACATGTTCGGGTTGGTGATCAGGCCGCGGCGAAGCCACTCGATCGGATGGCAGGGAAAAGCGGCGCCGGTGATGGTGTCCACCCCGATGTAGGCGCCGTACGGGGGTAGGGAGGCGCCGTTGAGCCACGGGTAGATGCCCTGCACCTGCCCGGTCGACCCCCGATGCACTGGCACGTTCGGCACCAGCGGCGCCCGCCCGTGGAACGGGCGCGGATGCCCACGGCGGGGCGGTATCCGGTGGGCCTGCCTACGCGGGGGCTTTGGTTCCTTTGCTGGTTTGTCGAGCTTCGGGGCGTGGGAGGGTGGGGTGATGATGTCGGCGACGTCGGCCACCGGCAGCGCGTTGTCCTTACGCCTGAACATGGACCGGTCACCACCGCTTCTTCGGTAGCCCGAAACCCAGCGGCAGCGCCGACATGGCGAAACCGACGTCCTGGGCGAACCACATCCGGCGGATCACCAGGCCGGCGCCAGCGGCGTCCTGCTCCAACACCGCGCAGGCGTCTTCCAGCTCCTCGGGGTGGGTGACGGTGACGGTGACGTAGCCGACGAACCGCACGAGGCCGTGCCCGTTGGCGCGTTCGGCGTCCTGGTCCTGGGCGCGCTGGTCTTCCAGGCGCTCGTGTTCGGGGATGACTTGGCCGAGTTTCTGCCTGGCGATGATCTGGGTTCGCCGCTTGGTGCGTTCCCGCATCACCTGGCGGCTGGACTCCACCGGCCCTAGCGGTTCGAAATGCAGGGACAGGCTGCGCCGGTGCTTACCGACGCGCAGCAGCGGCTCCAGGACGGTGGAGTGGACCTGGTGGCGCGGCCACTCATGCACCCAGTAGGTCACCGACTTGCCGCCGTCGTGCCGGTACGAGCCGGCCGACGATTCGGCCGCCGCCGGCCCAGCAACGCCCGGGTCCAGGCCCGGCAGCGGACCACCGTTTCCGGTGCGGACCCGCTGTTCGGAGAGCACATTGCCGGAGTCTGGGTCGAACGCCGCCCGCAGCGCCTCGGCCAGATCACGCGGGCTCAGCCACGCTTCGATGCCCAGCTCCGCCCCAGCGACACCAGACGACAGGGCACGCAGTTGGCGGGTGAGGACGGCAGCGGCGCCGACAGTTCCGCCGCCGGCGTGCTTGATCTGCCTACCGACTCGGCGGGCGTCCATGGTGAACGCCAGGTACGCCTCCCGCTGCGAGGTCGCCAGCGCCGAGTTGGCCAGCAGCCCGGAGGTCACCTCCGCGGCCAGCGCCGGGGCATCGGGGTGCAGGTGATCGGCGTGCCACCGCCGCAGCGCCGCCGCAGACTCCGGCACCAGCCGCTGCAGGGCTTGGACGCGGGTGATCGGGTTGCCCTCGGTGCACAGGGTGTCCATCAGGGCGCCCCACCCGCCTACGCGGCGGTCGCGCAACGCGGAGTCGATCAGCCCGATGCCGGGGACGCGTAGGCGGGCGACGGCGGTGTAGGTGTTGTCGATCTGGTGATGCACGATGGCGAGGGGTTGGCCGTCGGCCATTTGGGCGGTGAGGATCTGCACCGGCGCCAAGATCCCGGGCAGGTCCATCGGCTTGGGCTTACCCGGACGGCCTTGGCGGGGGTTGAAGGGTCCGCTGATGAATTTGTTCTGCTGCCGCATAGTTGTGCCGGTGTAGGAGGCGGCGGCGGTGGCCCACTCGTCGACGGTACGGCCGCCGGGGCGGATGAACACCAGCACCGCCATCACCACCGCCACCGGCCAGGCCACGAACCCGAGCCGTAGGTGCGAGCCCACCAACGGGGTCAGGGCGACCAGGACAGCGCCGGCGGCCAGGGCGAAGCGGGCGCCGGACATGCCGAGCATGAACGCCACCCGCTCGCGCTGCCACCCCATGTAGGTGCGGGCCGGACGCATCTGCTCACGGCTGCTGCTCTTACTCATTGCTGATCACCGAAGTCCCGCTCGTACTCCACCGGCCCCACCTGACGACGCGGCGCCGGCGGCGACTCGGGGTCGATGTACTGGCGTGGCGGCGGCTCCACCACACCGTCGGAGTCCTGCGGCTGATAGCCCGGCTCGTAGTCGTCCCGGGACCTGTCCGCCCAGCGGGGCTGGGCATGCCGCGGGTAGCCGGCCGGGTTCGCGTGCGGGTTCGCCCCGTCCATGCCCGCGTGACCGGCCATCTGCTCCGACTTGCCGACCAACGCGTTCGTGCCCCGCTGCGCAGCATCCAGGCCAGCCTTGGCCGCGAATACCGCCGCTGCCGCACCCCCGGTCGCCGCCGTCGCACCAGCACCAGCGGCGCCAGCCTTCGCGCCCCCACCGGCAGCGGACTCGGCGGCGGTGTGTGCAGCCATCGTCCGCTTCTCCGCCGCCTGGGAGAACTGATTCGGGTCCACACCAGCCGGAGCCCCACCTCGGCCACCGCCGTTGAGCAGGTTCGACCCGGCGCCGATCAACCCGGCGAGCCCACTGCCGCCGCCGACGCGGGCTTCGGCGAACGTCATGAATCTGGCGATCGCCGGCCACGCCAACGCCGCCAGCAAAAGCACCATCATCCCGGTCAGCAGGGTGCCGACGTCCTTGGACTTCGTGTCGCCGCTCATGCTGAACCCGATACAGAACACCAACGCGATCACCGGCTTCAGGACGATCAACTGCAGCGTGGCTTGGGCGGTCTTGGCAAACCACGCCTTCGTAGACTCCCCGACCATCCCGGCCGCCGCGATCGGCGACGTAGCGATCAGCACCGCGACTGCGGCGTTACGCAGCAGCAGCTCAAACCACAACACCAACGTCAACAACATGGCGATGAGGGCGAGCATCAGCAGCAGCGACGGGGCGTTCGTCAAGTTCGCCTGAAACATCGTCGTCAGCTTCGTACGCAGCCCTTCGGCGTTGCCGAAGGTGTAGTTCACGATGAACAAGGTGATCCCGTCTGCGGCCACCAACGCCGTTCCGGCGATGACCAGCGTCACCATGAACGCGATCACCGCCTTACCCAAGCCGACCACCGCGTGCGCCAGCGGGGCGCCATTATGGGTCAGGACGGTCCGGATGGTCTGCCACAACAGCAGCAGCACGGCCACCAGCCCTGCTAAGCCCAGGCTTAGCCCGTAGACCTTCTGCACCCCCGTCGACTGCAGGTCGACGTTCGGGAAGCCCACGAACGCCTTCGCGAACGTGTCCAGCAAACTCACCGCCGCGTCCGCGAACGACTTACACACGCCCTCCCAGCCGGAGACCAACGCGCTTCCGGCGGCGTTCGAGGCTGCCTCGCCGACACAGCCGACCGGGTCCAATGCACAGCCGACGGGGTCAGTAGGCGCCAGCAACGCGCTCACTGTGTGAAGTCCTGCCACCCGGCTGCGGTTGCCTCCGCACTACCCGGAGTACGCGACAGGCTCAGGTAATCGCCGTCATTACCGCTTGGGCGCCGCATCCGCCAATCGCCCTGCCACGCCAACTCGATCGGAAACACTCCGACGCGGTTGAGCACACCTGACGACGGGGTCGTCGTCGTGAGGTAGGACAGCAGCAGCACCGTCATGTGATCATCGGACTGGTCGCGAAGTTGATACGCGGCTGGGCTCAGCGTCATCGTCGATCCCTCCGGCAAGGGCCCGGATGTCGGCAGGCCCAGCTTGCGGCGCGAGTTGCTCGGCCCTCGGGCGAGGTAGTCACCGGCGTCCTCGAAGTCATCGGCGGCGATCGTGTCGCCGATCTTGCGTGCGCGGTCGGGGTCCAGTGTCGAGCCGAGCTGCGCCCAATACTCGATCGCCGCTGATACCGCGCCGGCTGCGGAGTGCGGGTATCCGACAGCGATTCCGTTGCGGGTGCGCTTGCCGTGGACCAGGCGCAGCGGTGTTTTCGACCCGCCCGTAGGCGACGCCTCGGGCGCCGGTGATGCCGATGGGTTCGCCTGCGGCGAAGGCTCCTGTGGCGCCGTGTCCTTGGCGCGTACGACCAGCAGCACGCCGACCGCCAGAACCACCAACAGTCCAGCTGCGATCGTGATGATGCGGCGGGAGTGCCGAGGGCCAGCCAGGAAAGTGTTGTCCTCCCCGTTCACGGCGCAATCAGCCCGCGGCGCCGAACACGGTGTTGACCATCGGAATGGCCACGGACACCACGATCACGCCGCCCAGCGACCACAGCAGCGCCCGTTTGCCCTTGTCGACCGCGTCGGGACGGTTGGACAGCGAGCCGACGGCCATCATCCCGCCGGAAGCCAGCGCGGACAGGCCGCAGGCGATCAGCACACCCCACTTCACGTAGGACACCAGCAGGCCAACGCCCTTTGCGCCCTGAGTCGGGTCGACCGGCCCTGGGTTGGGCACGTCGGCCAGGACTTGGGCCAATGCATGAACGATGACCATCTACGCCTCCGTGGACATGGCGCCGCAGCACCCGTAGGGAGAGGTTGCGGCGTGAGTACAGGCGCACTGACCAGCAGAAACTACGTTCCGTCAGCGGCCGAGGTGATCACCGTAAGGAGCAGAGATAGGTGAGCGTCAACCGAATACCAGCCAGTAACGTCGATGAACCAGACAGTCGGCACCCACGGCCCATGCCGGTCTGCCGTTTCGGTGACGTGGTGTTGCCTGATCGATGGTGATGTCAATCGTCGTCGGGTCGATTCTTCTATGACGATCTATGGGTTGATCGAGTTTCAGCAGCTCACTAGGTTGATGCTATTGATCAACGTCACGTTCGCCGATCCGTGCTGCCATGTGGAGGCGCGGCGGTTTTGGCTACTGAACGTGAGTTCGCTGCGGTTGTTCGGGGATGTGTCTGGAGGGTGCTGTGAACGCTCGCGCCATCCTCGCGGTCGGCGCTGCCGTTCCCGTGGTGTTGGTCCTCGGAGTGACCTTGACGGCCGCCGCTGCCGGCACGATCGACCAGCTGCCCGGCGACTGCCTGCCCACCAACGCCAGTGGTACTCCGCAGCCCGGCGCTGGCGAGGGCGCGCATCTGGAGCTGAACGCCGCGCAGCGCGCCAACGCGGTCATCATCTACACCGTCGGCGCGAAGATGAGGCTGCCGCACCGGGCCGGGATCGTGGCCATCGCGACCGCGTTGCAGGAGTCGCACCTGGTCAACCTGGGCAACCTCGGCGCCAACAACGACCACGACAGTCTCGGCCTGTTCCAGCAGCGGCCTTCACAAGGCTGGGGCACGCCGGAGCAGATCATGGACCCGGTCTACGCCTCGACGAAGTTCTACCAGCGCCTCGTACGGGTCAAGGGCTGGGAGCAGATGTCGGTCACCGAAGCAGCGCAAGCCGTTCAACGCTCAGCGTTCCCTGACGCCTACGCCAAATGGGAACCCGTGGCCACCAAACTCGCGGGGGACGCCGCCAAGGGCCTCGGCCGTGACCCTTCCGCCGGCTGCGGGATTGTGGGCGGGTGGACCGCCCCGGTGGTCGCGCCGATCGTCAGCGCCTTCCGCGGCCCGGGGCGACCCGACCACCACGGCGTCGATTTCGGAGCATCTCGGGGAACACCCATTCGTGCCGCCTCCGCTGGTGTAGTTATCGTCGCGCAATGCCAAACCACGCCGGCGGATTGGGGGTGCAACCGGGACGGTGGAATTTCTATCGGCGGGTGTGGCTGGTACGTGGAGATCAAACACGCCGGGAATGTGATGACCCGCTACTGCCACATGCTCGCCCGCCCTGCCGTCACCGTCGGCCAGCGCGTCGGCGCCGGGCAGATCCTCGGGGTGGTCGGGACCAGCGGAAACTCCTCCGGCCCACACCTACACTTTGAGGTACACCTGGGCGGCGACAGCAACGGAACCGGGGCGGTAGACCCAGTCCCATTCATGCATCAACACGGCATTGAGCTCGGCAAGAAATAGCGACGAACAAAGCCGGAAACCGCAGAATCAAACCGCGGTCAGACGGTCCGAAACTGTTGGCGCATTAGACTAGGAGGCGCAGTGCCAGAATCCTCACTGGTGATGAGAGCCGAACAAGCGCTGCTGGCCAGCCTCCTGATCGACGTCTCCGCCATCGTCGTGATCGAACTGCTGGACGCCGCCGACTTCGGGCACGCGCTCAACCGGCAACTGTTCACCGCAATCACCGCCGCCCGAACCTCCGACCCGGTTCTGATCGGAGCGGCGCTCGCAGCGCAGCTCGCCGCGAGCGCCGGCATCCCCGGCGTCGACGAACAGTGGCTGACCCAACTGCAGGACGCAGCACCCGACACGGGCCACGCGCTCGCGTACGCACGGATCATCGGCGAGGCAGCATTCCGACGAGAGCTGGCCTCCGACGCCGAACGCCTCGCCGGTGCGCCGAAAGGAGCGGGAGGACGGCTGCTGGCGGACGCCCTCGGACGGGTCACGACCGTCCACGCCCCGTACGTGGCTAGCGAGTACGGCGACCCTGCCACATCAGCCGCACCCGAGGCGCCAGCACAGGCAACATCGACGCCAGACAGCCGCCATGACCTGGAGGCCGAGCTTCTTGCCGATCTCGTCGCTCACCCGGAACAGGCCGACGCGCTCGTACGGTTCCTGCACGCCGACACCTTCACTTCACCAGCCTCCCGGCAGGTGTGGACAGCCGTGGAGGCGCTCGCTGGGCGGGGTGAGCCGATCGACACGATCACGATCGAATGGGAAGCTACCAACCAACTCGCCGACCGGACCGCTAGCAGCGACACGCCGAACCCCGAGCCGCCTGCGCCAACCGCAGTGGCGAGTTACCTAATCCGACTCGGGCGGACCCAGCCACACCGTCCTGCGGTCGCCATCGGCCGCGACCTGCTCGCCAACGATGTTCGCGCCGATCTTGCCGGCCGCAAGACCACCAGCCGCCAAGCCAGCACCCGGGCTGCCGCGCCGCGTAAGGCGGGCATCGACCCGACCTTACGGCCCCCGGCGCCGCCGCAACCGCCGCACGGACCACGGCCCACCCCATGACCACCACTGCCAACAGCGCCGACGAGCTGCCACCGGTGCTCAGCCACCCACAGATGCGCGACGCCATCCAAGGCGGCGATGCTCGCACCCTGTCGAAAATCGTCACCGACTTTGTCCGCTACCGCGACAAGTGGTGGATCACCCACCCCGACGGCTGGATACGCATCGACGACCAGCAACTTATCGCCCGACTCGACCGCCACACCCTCTGGACCAACGCACACATCCTGGTCGCTCCCACATCACCAGCATCTTGAGCGTTGCGTGGCGCCCCCATCGGGTCCCTGCCCGGCCGGCCGGCGTTAAGCCACTACCCGCCGTTACGCGGGGGTCTGGAGAAGACGGCTCTGGCACACCTTCAGTAGAAACCGTACGTGACCAGGACTAGAGTCGTTCGGATACCGCCGGTCTAGTTTGGGCGATCCTGCCGCAATTGGCGGGGTTAGACATCGATGGGTGGTCGATGACGGCGATCGGCTTGTAGTAGAGGCCCCGGCCGCCGTTGGCGCCTGCACCGTGCCCTGGCTGCGGTCAGCCGACGGGGCGGGTGTACGGCCTTTTCCTGCGCCGGGTCGCGGAGGTGCGCAGCATGTGACGGCATAGACCTCCCTGATCCGAGTCACCAAATCGCCTGTCGGCAGCAGCCTTAGACCGTGTGTCATTTGGGGTTGTTGCAGCGCCTGGTCGTTCGTTGAGCTGGTGTGGATGATGTTCAGAAGTACTGCCCCGAACCGTTGTGGCAGA